>JAURME010000137.1 GCA_030830865.1 Candidatus Nanopelagicales bacterium
ACGAATGAGTCGATCTCCCCGTCGAGGACGGCGGCGGTGTTCCCGGTCTCCTCCTCGGTGCGCAGATCCTTGACCATCTGGTAGGGGTGCAGCACGTAGGACCGCATCTGGTTGCCCCACGAGCCGGCGCTGTCGCCCTTGAGGGCGTCGATCTTGGCCTGCTCCTCGCGGCGCCGTACTTCCAGGAGCTTGGACTGCAGGACGGCCATGGCCGAGGCACGGTTCTGGATCTGGGATCGCTCGTTCTGGCACGACACCACGATCCCCGTGGGGATGTGCGTGATGCGTACCGCGGAGTCGGTCGTGTTGACACCCTGACCGCCCGGCCCGGACGAGCGGTACACGTCGACGCGGAGCTCGTCGTCGGGGATGTCGATGTGGTCGGTCTGCTCGACGACGGGAATGACCTCGACCTCTGCGAAGGAGGTCTGACGGCGTCCCTGGTTGTCGAAGGGCGAGATGCGCACGAGCCGATGGGTGCCCTGCTCGACGGAGAGGGTCCCGTAGGCGTACGGGGCCTTCACATGGAAGGTGGCGGATTTGATGCCCGCCTCCTCCGCGTACGACGTCTCGTTCACCTCGAAGGGCCAGCCATGCCGCTCGCAGTAGCGCGTGTACATGCGAAGCAGCATTGCGGCCCAGTCCGCAGCATCGACGCCGCCGGCGGCGGAACGGATCGACACGAAGGCCTCTCGCGCGTCGTACTCGCCGGAGAGGAGGGTGCGCACCTCCATCTCGTCGATGGCCGCCTCGACGCTGGTGAGCTCGGCCTGGGCGTCGGCGAGGGCCGACTCGTCGCCCTCCTCCTCCGCCAGTTCGAACAGGACGGGGATGTCGTCAAGCCTGGCCCGCAGGGCCTCGGTCTTGCGGATCTCCCCCTGCACGAAGGACAGCTTCGACGTGACCTGCTGTGCCTTCTCTTGGTCGTCCCAGAGATCGGGCGCGCTCGCCTCCTGCTCCAGGATGACGACCTGCTCGCGGAGAGCGGGGAGATCGAGGACCGTCTCGATGCTGCTCATGGTGGTCTGCAGGGAAGCGAGTCGTTCGGCGAGGTCAATGTCAGCCATGGTGGGTCAAGGGTACGGCCCGGGCTGGTCACGCCACCGGACGGTAGGCGAGCCGCGCTCGGGACTCCGCGCGCAGAGGCTCGTCGGCCATGGCCCTCAGGAAGGGCAGGTGCAGCGGGGCGCTGACCGACACCGTGACATAGCGGCCGTCGGACGTCACGGAGTCGAGGGAGAGACCGGGCACGGCCGGCGCGCCGGTGCGCTGGAGGAAAGCGCGAACCCGTTGCTCCACCTGACTCGGACTCAGGGACGTGGCCGCCGACGCACCCTCCCGGTAGTAGGCCTCCACGTCGAGGGCCTGAGCGCCGGCGAGCGCTCCGGCATCGGCGATGGCCACCAGGGCCCTTCGCTGCAGGAATGCAGCGGAGGCGTCGACGGCCACCACCACGGCGAGCAGGCAGATGCCGATGGCCACGAGACCGAGGAGCATGACGCTGCCCGTGTCGTCGCGCCAGCGGCTCGTCCGTCCTGATCTCACACCGGACTCCCCCGATACTCGTCCACGGGAACGACATGACGCACGTGGACGGGCACCAGTCCGGGTGCGGACCCGGCGAGGGACGCCGGCAGCCACGGGACCGGCACGCGCCAGTCGAGTTCGACCGTGACCTCGGCACCCGGCGCCAGACAGGGGCCACCCGGGCACGAGACGGTGAGGGCACCGGCCGGAAGGTCGAGCCCGTGGTCATCGAACGCCAACCTGGCTGCACCCAGAGCGCGCGTCTGCGCCTCGGCGGTGGTGCCGGCGGAGACGTAGGCCCGGGCGGCCTCGCGGACGGCCTGGGTGCTGGCGAACACCGCGGACTGGACCCCGGCGGCCGCGAGCACGATGTAGCCCAACGGCACCAGCACTCCGACGCCGAGGGCGATGAACTCCAGCACGGCCGACCCTCGGTCCGATTCGCCCGCCCGGATCACGTCCAGCCCTCCTGCACGGCGCGACCCTCGACCGTCAGCGTGTCCGGACCGAGGAGCCCGACCAGCGGCAGGACGGCCTCGATGCGGACCACCATGACCGCAAGGGTTCCCACGCGATCAGCACGGGCGCCGACATCCCGGACGACGTCCCCACTCAGGGTGTCCGCCAGCAGTGACTCGGTGCGCCGGACACCGGCAACGGGGTCCGCGCCGGCGAGGGCCGCCGCACGCGCCCCCTCGGCCGCAGCCGAGGTGAGCGTCGCGCGCACGTGGACGGCGAGGGCGATCTGGACGATCGCCAGGCACAGCAGCAGGACCAGAGGGGCGACCAGCGCGAACTCCACCACGGAGCTGCCGCGGTCATCACGGACGTCACGCGCTGCTACGGCTGGGTGACCGAGCCGATGGCGCGGCCGAGGACGGCGGTGAGCTGCTCGTCGGCCAGGACCCACAGGGTCGTCACCAGTCCGGCCGTCATGACGGCCACGAGGACCCAGCCGGGGACATCCCCCCGATCGTCGGACATGTGACGGTGAAGTCGATGGAGCAGGGCGATGAGTCGTGTCGTCATGGTGGGCCTCTCGTGATGGGGAATGTGGTGGGGGAAGCGGACGGGTGGGGGGATCGGAGGGCGTCATGGGACGACCACCTCCAGGGCGCTCAGCCCGGGGAAGATCGCGATGACGATGACCGTGGGGAGGACGAGGAAGACGATCGGGACGAGCATCGCGACGTCCTTGCGGCCCGCGGTCTCGAGCAGGCCCCGCCGTTCCTCCGCCCGGGCATCGGCCGCCTGAGCGCGGACGACCTCCGTGAGAGGCGTGCCGCGGGCATGCGCCTGGGCGACGGCCTCGGCGAGGCGAGTCAGGGAGGGGACACCGGCGTCGACGGCCAGGGCTGCGAGCGCGTCGGCCAGGGGCGTGCCCGTCCGCATCCGGCCGAGGCATTCGCCGAGCCTGCGGGACAGCGCACCGGGAAGGACGGCCGCCGAGCGGGCGAGGGCGGCCATCGGCGTGGCACCGGCGGAGACCGCCAGCGCGAGAAGGTCCGCCAATACCGGAACCTGCTGGTCGATCTCCCGGCGCTCGCGGGACTGCCGTGCACGGGCACGGGCCCGATGGAGCCATCGACCGGTGACGATCCCCGTGACGGTCAGGGCCGCCCAGGCGGTCGGCCGAGGGTCGTCGGCGGTGAGGAGCGCGGCGACGGCCAGGCCGCCCACTCCGCCGACGCCGGACCACAGCAGCACCGACCCCTCCGGCCTTTGACGGGCAACGGTCGCGGACGACACGGGAGAGCGTCGACGTGAGGGCAGGGGGATCGAACGGTCCATCCGCGCGGGAGGACCCACGGTCGCGGCGGAGCCCACGAAGGGGGCGATGCGGTCGGCCACCCGAAGGGGCCGCCGCGCCCGGACCCAGGAGGCGAGCGCGAGCACGGCGAGTGACAGCGACAGCGCCGCGGCGGCGCCCAGCGGTTCGAGGGTCATGAGACCAGCCGGGGCATGTCGGGAAGGATCGCGATGCGTGCCATGACGGTGTAGGCGATGGCCGACGCAGCCGCGGCTCCGATGAGGATCACGGCGCCGAACGGAGTGGCGTACGCCGCGACGGTCTCCGGCCGCGTGCTCAACAGCAGGAGGGTGAGCCACGGCGCTGCGACCGCCATACGGGCAGCCGAGATCGTCCAGGACTGCCGGCCTCGGATCTCCGATCGCAGGCGGCCGTCCTCGCGCATCATCCCGCTGAGCGTCCGCAGGACCTCTCCCACCTGCGTGCCACCCCATTCATGGGCCAGGCGCAGGGCGACGATCACCCGGTCAGCGGCGGGATCAGCGGCGCGCTCGCGCAGGACGTCGAGCGCGGCGTCGAACGAGCCGGTGGCCCGGTACTCGGCGGCAGTCGCCGTGAAGGTCGGGCGAAGCACCTCCGGGCCGGAGGACGCCAGAGAGCTCACCGCCTCCGGCAGGGACAGTCCCGCACGCACGGCGGAGACGAGAGAGTCGACGGCCTCAGGCCAGGACTCCCGGACCCAACGGCGGGCCGCCTGCACGCGACGGCGCACCACAAGGAACGGAGCGGCACCGCCGATGACGGCACCGAGGACAGCCGCGACCGGCAGGCCCGTCGCGGCGGCGGCGAGGATGCCGGCGAAGATTCCCGTTCCTGAGACGATCGCCAGAAAGGCAGCCGGGCTGAGTCGGTCGACACCTCCTGAGATGAGCCACGGTCCGAGTCGGGGCGAGCTCGTCCTGTGCCTCGGGCGAGAGACGGCTGCGATGACCATCAGGATCCCGACCCCGAACGCGAGTCCGGTGATGCCGCCGAGGATCTGGGTCGACGTCATCGTGCGCCCCTGTCGAATCGTGCTTCTGTGTCGAGCAGCTCATGCACGTCGATGCCGGCGTTGTGGAACCGGTCGACATGGGGCGGTGGGCCGTCGCCCCGGGTGAGGCCGCTCGCCTCAGTGCGGAAGATCGACGACATCTCGATCGTGCCCCCTTCGACCCGGCCGGTGACACCGCTGATCTCGCGCACGCGCCGACATCCGTTCGTGACGGCCAGGTGGACCACGATGTCGACGCATCCCGCCACCGTGGGGACGACGAAACCCGGGTCGATGTTGGAACCCGCGAGGAGGGGCAGGATGCAGAGCTTGGTGATCGCCTCGCGCGCGCTGTTGGCGTGCAATGTGGCCATCGCGGGCATCCCGCTGTTCATGGCGATGAGGAGGTCCAGGGCCTCGGCCTGCCGCACCTCACCCACGACCAGTCGCGTCGGACGCATCCGCAGTGCCTCGGCGACCAATCGGCGCAGTGAGATGGCCCCCGTGCCCTCCAGACTCGGCGCCCGTGTCTGAAGAGAGACGTGGTCGGGGTGGTCGACGTGCAGTTCGAACACCTCCTCGCACGTGATGATCCGCTCCGAGGACGGCACCGAACCCAGGAGTGCTGTCAGCGCGGTCGTCTTCCCCGACTGGGTGCCACCAGCGACCACGACGTTGAGGCCGGCCACCACCGTCGCCTCGAGGAACCGCGCCGCCCCCGGTGTGAGCATGCCGAGGTCGGCGAGGTCAGTGACAGAACGCGCACGGATGACGAAACGACGGACGTTGACCGCCCAGTGCTCGCGGGTGATGTCGGGGATCGCCACATGCAGTCGCGATCCGTCGGGCAGCATCGCGTCGACGAACGGGGTGCTCATGTCCAGCCGCCGACCGGAGACGCGCAGCATGCGCTCGACGAGGTCACGCACCTCGGCGGCGTCGAGGACCACGGGCGTGAGCTCACTGCGCCCGTTCCGGGCGACGAAGACACGGCCCGGGGCGTTGATCCACACCTCCTCGACCGTTGTGTCGTCGAAGAACCTCTGCAGGGGCCCGAACCCGGCGATCGCATCGAAGGCCGACCTTGCCGCGTTGGCGGTCGAGTCGTCCGGGACGAGGCCGGCGACGACCTCGTCGACCAAGCCGCGTACCTCGGCCGGCTGCAGGAGCGGATCGATGCCACGGTCGCGCACGTGGGCGCGCACCTGCTCGGCGAGGGCGGCCGCGGAGGTCCGAGCGGTCACGCTTGAGGTGGCATCCCACAGCAGATCCGTCATGATTCGACGGTAGGTCGGACCGGCGGACGACCGCCAGCGCCGATCTCGATCCTGTGGATAACCCAGTCAGGACCGCCTCAGCCTAGGCAGAAGCGCTCCCATGCCGCCGTCACGAATTCCGGGTGCTCCATCTGCGCGACGTGTCCGGAGTCGGGCAGCACGACGACGTGCGCGTCGCGGAAGTGCTTCGTGACCCGATGCGCCGTGCGCGAGTCGACGAGCGGATCCTTACGGCCGTACACGATGAGGGTCGGGCACGCCACCCGCTCCGCGAGCTTCCACGGGCGGTTCGGTCCGACATCTGCATACGTGCGAAGAAGCCCGCGGAGCGAGCGCAGGAAGGCATCGGCCGCATAGGGATGCCGGTCATGCTCGGCCACCATCTGCCGCGCCTCCTCGATGCGCTCGGGCGGCACCCGCGAGGCATCGGCGAACGTCACGTCAACGGAACCCTGGACGCGGGTAGCGACATCGGTGGTCTCCATGAACTTCGACACCAGGCGCTCACCGATCCCGGGGACAGCGATGACCGGCAGGTGCGCACTGGACTTGGTGAGCGTCAGTGACGGCATCGCCGGCGAGATGAGCGTGAGGGAACGCACCAGATCAGGTCGTCGCGCGGCGAGCTGGAGGGCCACTGCTCCGCCCATCGAGTTGCCGAACAGGTGGACGGGTCCGCTCCCGAGGTGGTCGATGAGATCGACGACGCTGCGCGCATGGCCGGCCGGAGTCATGTCACCGTCGCGCGGCGGGGGCGAGTATCCGAAGCCGCCCAGGTCGACTGCCCAACCGTCGACGTGGGCCTGCAGGGCGTGCATGAGATCGGTCCAGTTGAGGGAGGAGCCGCCCAGGCCGTGGATGTAGACCGCGGTCGGAAGGCCGGGCTCGCTGCCCGGGGCATGACGCACGGCGAGCGTCCGGAGGGCGAGCATGAACTCCTCGTGGGGCCACGCCGGCAGAACGGTCGTCTCACTCACGTCTCCCAGCGTACGCACGGAGATGTTACTGACGAGTAGGATGCCCCCATGACCGATCAGGCGACGGCCGCACGGGCTCCCCGACTCCCTCGCGAGGAGCGCCGGCAGCAGGTTCTCGCCGCGGCCCTCGAGGTCTTCTCGACCTCCGGCTATCACGCCGCGTCCATGGACGAGATCGCCGAGCAGGCGGGCGTCTCCAAGCCCGTCCTCTACCAGCACTTCCCCGGCAAGCTGGAGCTCTACCTCGAGCTCCTCGACGCCGGACTGGGCCAGCTCATCGATGCCGCCCGCACCGCGATCAGCGCGGCCGACAACGCCACCCGCGTGTCTGCCATGGTCGACGCCTTCTTCTCCTTCGTGGCCGATCCGCACGCGGCGTTCCGCCTCGTGTTTGAGAGCGACATGGCCAACGACGCCGCCGTTCGTGAGCGGGTCGACGCCGCCGACCTCACCCTCGCCCGCATGGCCGCGGCGGTCATCGCGGAGGACACCGGGCTGCGCGAGGAGGAGGCCCTCCTCCTCGCATCGGGCATGCTCGGCCTGGTCCAGGTCTCAGCCCGGCGGTGGATGCGGGCGGGCGACGAGCGACCCTCGCAGGAGGTCGCCAGTGCATTGGTCGCCAGCCTGGCCTGGCGGGGGATCAGCGGCTTCCCCCTCACCCACCCGCCGCAGGCGGAATAGATCCACCTCTGCCACGCTTGTCACCAGCAGAACCGTCCCGCAGGCCCGGAGAGAGTCCGGGTGGGGAGATGACCCGGAAGGAAGCGCAGTGGAGATCAAGATCGGCGTGCAGGAGACCGCGCGCGAGGTGCAGCTCGACAGCGACCAGTCGTCCGAGGCGGTCGTCGCGGCCGTCGAGAAGGCGCTGACAGACGGATCCAACCTCACGCTCGTCGACGACCGTGGCCGCACCGTGATCGTGCCGGGCGCGAAGATCGCCTACGTCGAGGTGGGGGCACCGTCGAAGGGTCGGGTCGGCTTCGGCGGCTGACCGCCGGAGCGAGACAACGGGCTTCGGCGGCTGAGTCCCTACGCCGCGAGGCCCAGGGCGGCCATCCGCCGCGAGTGGTTGTCCGTCAGCCGGGCCAGCATTCGGCCGATCTCGGCGAGGTCCGTTCCCGGGCGGTCGACACCACCGACGAGGAGGGTGGACAACGCGTCACGCTCTGCCGCGACCCGCTGAGCCTGCGACAGGGCCTCGCCGACGAGACGGCGACCCCACAGCGCCAGCCGACCGCCAGCGCGCGGATCCTCCTGGATGGCCGCGCGCACGCGGTCGATGATCATCTCCGACTGCCCGAGGTCGTCGCACACGTCGAGGACGAGGGCCCGGGTGTCGTCGTCGACGTACGCCGCAATCTCCCGGTAGAAGTCCGTGCCGATGCCGTCACCGACGTAGGCCTTGACCATGCCCTCGAGCCAGTCCTTCGGCGTGGTCTGGGCGTGGTACTCCTCGTAGGCGCGCCGGAACGGGTCCATGGCCTCCTGCGGGTCGACACCCATCTCGACCAGGCGGTCGCGCAACTGGACGAAGTGCCGGTACTCGGCCGTGGCCATGCCGGCGAGGGCGGCCTTGTCGTCGATGAGCGGTGCCATCGCCGCATCGGCCGCGATGCGCTCGAAGGCCGACAGCTCGCCGTAGGCGAGCACGCCCAGCAGGTCGATGACCGCGGCGCGGTACTCCGGGTCGGTGTCGATCGCCGAGGGCGGCGGGGCCTGTTCCGTCATGGTGCGCTCAGGCTAGCGAGCGCTGCGCGCTACAGTTCGACCAAATGACATCTTCTGTGGATCCCACCACCGCCCCTACCTTCGTCGAACTCGGCGCCGACCCGCAGATCGCGGAGGCCCTCTCGGCAGACGGCATCACCAACGCCTTCCCGATCCAGGAGCAGTGCCTGCCCCCGGCCATCAAGGGAAGCGACCTCATCGGCCAGGCCAAGACCGGCACCGGCAAGACCCTCGGGTTCGGCATCCCGCTTCTCCAGCGCATGGTCGCGCCGGCCAACCCCGACTACGCCGACCTGCCCGAGGCCGCCCAGGGCAAGCCCCAGGCCCTCGTCGTGTGTCCCACGCGAGAGCTCGGCCTCCAGGTCGCCACCGACATCGAGCGCGCCGGCCGCATCAAAGGCGTCCGCGTCCTCGCCGTGTACGGCGGCCGCGCCTACGAGCCTCAGATCGAAGCCCTCCAGAAGGGCATCGACGTCGTCGTCGGCACCCCCGGGCGCATCATCGACCTCGCCCAGCGACGCGACCTGGACCTCTCCCACGTGCGGGTCCTCGTGCTCGACGAGGCAGACGAGATGCTCGACATGGGCTTCCTGCCCGACGTCGAGCGCATCGTTGCGATGCTGCCGAACAAGCGGCAGACGATGCTGTTCTCCGCCACGATGCCCGGGCAGATCGTCAACCTGGCCCGTCGCTACATGACCAATCCGCTGCACCTGCGGGCGGCTGACATGGGGGACGAGAACGCCACGGTCGATGCCATCGAGCAGCACGTGTGGCGCACCCACCCGATGGACAAGGTCGAGCTGCTCGCCCGCATCCTGCAGGCCGACGGCCGCGAGCTCGCGATGATCTTCACCCGCACCAAGCGCAAGGCGCAGAAGGTGTGCGACGAGCTCACCGACCGCGGCTTCGCCGTCGGCACCGTGCACGGCGACCTCGGCCAGGGTGCACGCGAGCAGGCGTTGCGGGCTTTCCGCACCGGAAAGGTCGACGTCCTCGTCGCCACGGATGTTGCCGCCCGCGGAATCGACGTCGACAACGTCACCCACGTCATCAACTACGAGTGCCCGGATGATGAGAAAACCTACCTGCATCGCATCGGCCGTACCGGTCGCGCGGGTTCGTCCGGTACCGCGGTCACCTTCGTCGACTGGGAGGACATCGCCCGTTGGCAGATGATCGACCGCGCGCTGAAGTTGCCGTTCAAGGATCCGATCGAGACGTACTCCACCAGCGATCACGTCTACACCGGGCTCAACATCCCCGCCGGCACCAAGGGCAAGCTGCCCAAGGACAAGCGCACGCGCGAGGGCCTTGCGGCCGAGCATGTCGAGGATCTCGGCGAGACGGGCAAGAAGGCGCGAAGCGGATCCTCCGATCGCAATCGCCCCGAGGGCAAGGGCGGCGACTCACGTCGTCGATCGGGCGGCGGCTCCGGCAGCCACGGTGACGGTCACAAAGAGAACGATCGCGCCAAGCGGAACGACAAGAAGCACGCAGACAAGCCCAAGGCCGACCGCAGTGCTACAGGTGACGGTGCCTCGGGTGACAAGGCCCGGCGTCGACGCCGCACCCGCAGCGGCAAACCGGTCACACCGTCGGAATAGCGTCCGTCCACTCCCGCGCCAGGGTGCGGTAGTCCTGCGCACCTCGCGATGACCCCGCGGTGGCGAGGATGCTCCGCCCGGCCGCCGGCGCTTCCGCGAACCGGATCGACCTGCTGATGGGCGAGAACACCCGCACCCCGTAGCGCGGGCCGAGGTCGGCCAGGACCGCCCGGGCGTGCACCGTGCGTCCGTCGAACAGCGTGGGAACCACTCCTGCGACCTGCAGGCGGGGATTGGTCAGCCGCTGGACGTCGGCGATGGTCTCCATCAGTTGCCCGACACCACGATGGGAGAGCGTCTCGCACTGCAGGGGGATGACGACGGCATCGGCAGCGGTCAGTGCATTGATGGTGATGATGCCCAGCGACGGCGAGCAGTCCAGCAGGATCCAGTCGTAGGAGTCCTGAACGGCAGTGAGTGCGTCCCGCACCACGTACTCGCGGCCGGCAATGGCCGCCAGGGCTCGATCGGCCCCGGCAAGGTCGATGGCTGCGGGCAGCAGGTCCGGGCCGTCGTCCGTCGTGGTGATCAGATCGGCGATGGGGATCCGTGCCTCGGGATCGAGGAACGCAGTGGCCCCTGTGCGCTCGAGGTCCTCCGGGTCGAGGCCGACGGAGAACGTCGCGCACGCCTGGGCGTCGAGATCGACGATGAGGACCCGCTGACCGACCTCTTCGAGGGCAGCGGCCACGTTGACGACGGTGGTCGTCTTCGCCACGCCACCCTTCTGGTTGGCGACCGCCACGATCCGAGCCACCCGTCGACTCTAGGGCTCGTCAGGTTTGGGGGCTGGCCACGGGGGGTAGGACCGGATCATGATGCTCTTCGTGCAGCCGATGCGGTCGTGGACCCTGCCCCATGACCTCACGGCTGCCCGCGTCGCCCGCGACCACGTACTGGAGTGGTGGGGAACCGGGACGCAGGGTGTCGCCGCCGACCGATTGGACGACGCGATGCTTATGGCATCCGAGTTGGCTGTCAACGCGGTTCGGCACGGGAGGGCGCCGATCGAGTTGACCCTCAACGGGGTCGAGGGCCTGCTGCGCATCTCCGTGCGCGGGACCTCTCCGACCGGCGACCCACAGGTGGGGACCATGGACGACCTCGCCACGTCGGGGCGCGGACTCGCGATCGTGGCCAGCCTCGCGGCGGACTGGGGCTGGTCCCGGGACGGCGATCAGGTCACGGTGTGGGCGACCGTCTGACGTGCGACTACAGCAGGTCCCATCCCCGGAGGGCCTCCACGAGACCGGCACTCGTGTCGAGTCGCTCGACCTCGTCCACGGTGAACCAACAGGCATCGAGGGCATCGTCCCCCGCGTGTGGCTCGCAGTCACCGTCCACCTCCAGCAGGTAGTCGTGGATGACGTAGATGCTGCCGTCGGGGGCGCCCCGACGCACCTCGCCCACGAGACGATCGACGCGACCGGAGAGCCCGGTCTCCTCCTGCAGCTCCCGGAGCACGGCATCCTGCGAGTCCTCCCCCGGCTCGACCCGTCCGCCGGGCAACGACCACTGGCCCTGCGCCGGTGGGTTGCCGCGCCGGATGAGGAGGATCCGGCCGTCGTCGTCGAAGACGATCGCCCCGACGCAGGGAACCTCCCGACGCTCGGTCATCCCCGGGTCTTGTAGTCCTCAAGGAGTCGGCGAGCGATGATCATCCGCTGGATGTCCGCGGTGCCCTCGCCGATCATGAGCATCGGCGCCTCGCGGTAGAGCCGCTCGATCTCATACTCCTTGGAGTAGCCGTAGCCGCCATGGATCCGGAAGGAGTCCTCGACGACCTCCTTGCAGTACTCGCTCGCCAGGTACTTCGCCATGCCGGCCTCGAGGTCGTTGCGCTCGCCGGAGTCCTTCTTGCGCGCTGACATGACCATCATCTGGTGCGCGGCCTCGACCTTGGTGGCCATGTCGGCCAGGCGGAAGGCGACGGCCTGGTGCTCGGCGATGGGCTTGCCGAAGGTCACACGCTGCTGGGCGTACTCCACGCCGAGTTCGAAGGCCCGCTCGGCGAGGCCGCACGCCCTGGCCGCGACGTTGACGCGGCCAACCTCGACACCGTCCATCATCTGGTAGAAGCCCTTGCCCGGAGTGCCTCCGAGGATGTCATCCGCGGACAGGCGCAGGTCGTCCATGACCAGCTCGGTCGTGTCGACGCCCTTATAGCCCATCTTCTCGATCTTGCCGGGGATGGTCAGGCCGGGACGGACCTCGCCGAAGCCCGACGGCTTCTCGATGAGGAAGGTCGTCATCTTCCGGTAGATGCTGGAGCCCTCCTCGGCCTCGCCGGGCGTGAGGACGAGCACGGCCACGAGGGTCGATGAGCCGCCGTTGGTCAGCCACATCTTCTGGCCGTTGAGCACGTACTCGTCACCGTCGCGAACAGCCTTCGAGGTGATCGCCGCGACATCCGACCCGCACCCGGGCTCGGACATCGAGAAGGCGCCGCGGACCTCGCCGGTCGCCATGCGGGGCAGGTACTTCTGCTTCTGCTCCTCCGTGCCGTGCTGCATGAGCATGTACGCGACGATGAAGTGCGTGTTGATGACCCCCGACACGCTCATCCAGCCGCGGGCGATCTCCTCGACCACCAGAGCGTAGGTGAGCAGCGATTCCCCCAGTCCCCCGTACTCCTCGGGGATCATGAGGCCGAAGACACCCATCTCCTTCAGGCCGTCGACGATTGCCTGCGGGTACTCGTCGGCGTGCTCGAGGTCGTTTGCCACCGGGATGATCTCGTTGTCGACGAAGTCCCGAACCGCCTCGAGGATCGCCTGCTGCTCCTCGGTCAGTCCATCCGTCTGTGCAAGTCGTCCCATGATCACGCCTCCGGCTTCTCGAAGCTCTTGGTGCGCTGCATGCCGGCAGCACGTCCCTTGGATGAGACCACCAGCGCCATCTTTCGGCTGGCCTCGTCGATCATCTCGTCACCGAGCATCACGGCGCCCTTCGCACCGCCCTCGGCGGACGTGTAGTAGTCGTAGGCGTCGAGGATGAGCTCGGCGTGGTCGTAGTCCTCCTGCTTGGGTGAGAACACCTCGTTGGCGGCGTCGATCTGGCCGGGGTGCAGCACCCACTTGCCGTCGAACCCCAGTGCGGCGGACCTGCCGGCGACGCGCTTGTAGCCGTCGATGTCCTTGATGGCCAGGTAAGGGCCGTCGATCGCCTGCTTGTCGTAGGCGCGAGCGGCCATGAGGATGCGCATGAGGATGTAGTGGTAGGCATCGCCGACGTCGTAGCCGGGAGGCTGCTCGCCGACGACGAGGGACTTCATGTTGATGCTCGCCATGAAGTCGGCCGGGCCGAAGATGATCGTCTCCACTCGCGGGGAGGCCGTGGCGATGGCATCGACGTTGATGAGACCCAAGGCGTTCTCGATCTGCGCCTCGATGCCGATGCGGCCGACCTCCAGGCCGTTGGACTTCTCCAGCTGGGTGAGCAGAAGGTCCAGAGCGATGATCTGATCGGCGGTCTGCACCTTGGGGAGCATGATGCAGTCGAGGTTCGAGCCGGCGCCCTCGACGACCTCGATGACGTCCGCGTACGTCCACTGCGTGGTCCAGTCGTTGACGCGAACGGTGCGGGTCTTGCCGTCATAGCCGCCTTCGTTCAAGGCTGCGACGATGTTCTTGCGGGCATCGGGCTTGGCGATCGGCGCCACCGCGTCCTCGATGTCCATGAAGATCTGGTCCGCAGGCAGGCCCTTGGCCTTCTCCAGCATCTTCGGGCTCGAGCCGGGGACGGCCAGGTTGGAGCGGCGCGCGCGCTGCGTGGTCATGGGACTCCTTGATCGGCGAGTGATGCGGCGGATGAGATGGGGTCAGGCGGGCTGCAGGTTCTTGCTGGCACGGACGACGTCAAGGACGCGTGTCATGACTGCGGTCAGGTCGTAGTCCTTCGGGGTGAAGACCGCGGCGATGCCGTCACGCATCAAGCGCTCGGCATCGGCGTCGGGGATGATCCCGCCGAGCACCACTGGGACATCGTCCAGGCCCTCCCGACGTAGGCCCTCGAGGACCTGGGGCACCAGCTGCAGGTGTGACCCGGAGAGGATGGACAGGCCGATGCAGTCGACGTCCTCCTGCGCGGCGGCGGCGACGATCTGCTCCGGCGTCAGGCGAATGCCCTGGTAGATGACCTCGAACCCGGCATCGCGGGCGGCGACGGCTACCTGCTCGGCACCGTTGGAGTGCCCGTCCAGGCCGGGCTTGCCCACCAGCATGCGCAGTTTGTGACCGAGCTCCTCACCGGTCGCGGCGACGGCCGCACGAAGGTCGGCGAGGCCCGCGCGGTCACCTGCACCGACGGAACCGGTCACCCCCGTGGGCGCCCGGTACTCACCGAACACGCTGCGCAGCGCACCGGCCCACTCCCCTGTCGTCACACCCGCACGGGCGCAGTCCAACGTCGCCTCCATGAGGTTGTCATCCGTGGCGGCCACTTCGGTGAGCCGAGCGAGGGCCTCCTTGACACGCACCGGATCACGCTGTGCCCGCCACTCGTCCAGGGCGATGATCGCGCGCTCCTCCACCGTTGCGTCGACCCGTTGGATCGCGGCTTCGAGGTCGACCGTCAGGGGGCTGGGCTCGGTGGTCTCGTAGGCGTTCACGCCGACGATGATCTCCTCGCCGGACTCCACTCGACGGCGGCGATCCGCATGTGAGGCGACCAGTGCGGACTTCAGGTACCCGGACTCGACGGCAGCGACGGCCCCGCCCATGTCGGCGATGCGCGCCATCTCCGCGCGCGCTTCGGTGACCATCTCATCGACCTTCGCCTCGATGACGTGGCTGCCGTCGAAGATGTCCTCGTGCTCGAGCAGGTCGGTCTCCAGCGCGAGGACCTGCTGCATGCGCAGGCTCCACTGCTGATCCCACGGCCGGGGCAGACCCATAGCCTCGTTCCAGGCCGGCAGCTGCACAGCGCGGGCGCGAGCGTTCTTCGACAGCGTGACCGCGAGCATCTCCAGTACGATCCGCTGGACGTTGTTCTCCGGCTGCGCCTCTGTCAGGCCGAGCGAGTTCACCTGAACCCCGAAGCGGAATCGCCGCGCCTTCTCGTCCGTGACGCCGTACCGCTCCAGGGTGATCTCGTCCCACAGCTGGACGAACGCCCGCATCTTGCACATCTCCTCGATGAATCGCACCCCGGCGTTCACGAAGAAGGAGATCCGGGCGACGACCTTCGACATCTCCTCAGGGCTCACCTGCCCGGAGTCACGCACCGCATCGAGCACCGCGATCGCCGTTGACAGGGAGAACGCGATCTCCTGGACGGGCGTCGCCCCGGCCTCCTGCAGGTGGTAGGAGCAGATGTTGATCGGGTTCCACTTCGGGGTGTTGTGCACACTCCACGCGATCATGTCGGTGATCAGCCGCATCGACGGCCCGGGCGGGAAGACGTATGTGCCCCGCGACAGGTACTCCTTGATGATGTCGTTCTGTGTGGTGCCAGCAAGGTCGGCGCGGTCAGCACCCTGCTCGTCGGCCACCGAAACGTACAGCGCAAGCAGCCACATCGCCGTGGCGTTGATCGTCATGGACGTGTTCATCTGGTCCAGCGGGATCCCCGCCAGCAGCTGCTCCATGTCACCCAGATCCGCGACCGGGACACCGACCTTGCCGACCTCTCCGCGCGCCAACGGGGAGTCCGGGTCGTAGCCGGTCTGGGTCGGCAGGTCGAACGCGATGGACAGGCCCGTCTGGCCCTTCTCGAGGTTGCGGCGATACAGCTCGTTGGACTCGCGTGCCGAAGAATGGCCTGCGTACGTGCGCATGACCCAGGGCTTATCGCGCTGGGTCATCTCACACGCTCCTCATCGTCCGCCGTGAACTAGTTGCTGCGCTTGCCGATCTCCTCGGTGAGCTGTGGGACGACGGTGAACAAGTCGCCGACGACGCCGTAGTCAGCCAGCTCGAAGATCGGCGCTTCGGGATCCTTGTTGACCACGACGATCGTTTTGGAGGTCTGCATGCCGGCGCGGTGCTGGATCGCGCCAGAGATGCCGTTGGCGATGTACAGCTGCGGGGAGACCGTCTTGCCGGTCTGCCCCACCTGGAACTGGTGCGGGTACCAGCCGGCGTCGGTCGCGGCACGCGACGCGCCCACGGCCGCACCGAGGGAGTCCGCGAGGGCCTCGATGACACCGAAACCGTCCGCCGAGCCGACCCCGCGACCACCGGAGACCACGACCTGCGCCTCGGTCAGCTGAGGGCGTCCGCCCTTGACCGCAGCGGTGTGACCGGTGATCGTGGCCTTCTTGGCCGCATCGGACAGCGCGACGGTCACATCGACGCGAGCCGGGGACGCGGGAGCGGCCTCGGGGGCGACAGCGTTGCCGCGCACGGTGATGATCGGCACACCGTGCGTGACGGTCGAGTGCACGATCGTCGAGCCGCCGAACACGCTCTGCGTGGCGACGATGCGGTCACCGTCAGCAGCCACGGCGACGGCATCGGTGATGATGCCGGAGCCGACCTTCACGGCCAGCCGGCCGGCGGTCTCCTTGCCGTCCGCGGTCGAGGGCACCAGCACCGCGGCCGGGGTAACCTCGCCGACCAGCTGCGCGAGGACCTCTGCCGCCGGGGCGACCGGATGCTTGGCCAGCTCGTCATCACCGGCCACATAGACCTTGACCGCACCGAACTCGCACAGCGTCGCGATCGCAGCATCACTGATGCCCGGGCCGACCCACACCGCCGCCGGCTCGCCCAACGCCCGGGCTGCGGTCAGCAGCTCCGTAGTGGACTTCCTCACCGCACCGTCGACCTGGTCAACCAGAACCAGAACCTCAGCCATCACGTTCTCCCTTGGAAAGTCTCGTCGTCGTGGAAAGTCAGATCGATCAGATGAACTTCTGCTCGGCCAGGAAGGTCGCGACCTTGACCCCGCCGTCGCCCTCGTCGGTGACGACCGTGCCCGCAGCCTTCGGCGGCCGAGCCGCGAAGTCGTTCACCGCACTCCACGCCGCCCCGGTGCCGACCGCGGCAGCCTCCAAGCCCAGATCCGCGACCGCAATCGTGTCGACCGGCTTCTTCTTCGCCGCCATGATCCCCTTGAACGACGGGTAGCGCGGCTCGTTGATCTTCTCGACCACACTCACCACCGCCGGCATCGCCGCGGTCACCGTGTCCGAGCCGTTCTCCGTGGCCCGCTCGATCGTGATGTCACCGCCAGCGACCTCCACCTTCTGCGCGAACGTGACCTGCGCCCAACCCAGACGCTCGGCGACCATCGCCGGCACCACACTCATCCGCGCATCGGTCGACTCCGAGCCGAAGATCACCAGATCGAAGTCCTTGCCCTCCACAGCCTTCGCGATCACCGCACTCGTCGCGATCGCATCAGAACCGGCCAGCGAATCATCGACCACATGGATACCGGCATCAGCACCCATGCTCAGCGCCTTGCGGACCGTCTCCGCCGCCCGATCCGGACCCATGCTCACGATGACGACCTCACCACCATGCGCCTCGATCAGCTGCAGAGCCTCCTCGACCGCATACTCATCAAGCTCGTTCATGACACCATCCGCGGACTCACGATCAAGCAGGGCATCCCCCTCACGAAGTTTCTTCTCCGCCCAGGTGTCCGGCACCTGCTTCACGCACACCGCGATCTTCATGGTTGTCCTCTCAAGCTGACCGACTGTCGATCATCCAACTCGTGTCCGGCGGATTGTATCCAATCCTGCAGAGTGCCGCCAAACAGGCTCCACCGACCGACGGCATTCTTGCGTATCCGACTATATGGTGTCCAAGTATCTGCCGAAAGGACGGACCATGCCCACCTACGAGACCCTGCGCTACGAGGTCGCGGAAGGCATCCTCACTCTCTGGCTGCACCGGCCAGACAACATGAACGCCTTCACGGTGACCATGGCGAACGAGCTCGTCGCGGCCTTCGATCGAGCGAGTGCAGACGACGAGGTCGCCGCGATCGTCGTGACCGGCAGCGACCGCGCGTTCTGCGCCGGCATGGATCTCTCGGCCGAGGGCAACGTCTTCGGACTCGACGAAGGCCAGCAGCCGACGATGGAGGACATGGTCCACCGCTTCGAGGATCCCGTCATCGTCGACGGCGTGCGCGACACCGGTGGCCGCGTCTCCCTCGCGATCCACCGGTGCCTCAAGCCGGTCATCGCGGCGATCAATGGGGCAGCCGTCGGCATCGGCGCGACCATGACCCTGCCGATGGACGTGCGCATCGCGTCCGAGAAGGCGCGCATCGGCTTTGTCTTCGGTCGCCTGGGAATCGTTCCGGAAGCGTGTTCGACGTGGTTCCTGCCCCGCATCGTCGGCATGAGCAACGCTCTCGACCTCGTCTACAGCGCCGACATCATCGACGCGCAGCAGGCCAAGGAGTTGGGCCTCGTCAAGGAGGTCGTCGCCCACGAGGACCTACTGCCCACGGCCTACGAGCTCGCGCACCGTTACGTCGATGGCAAATCGCACGTGGCGACTGCGATGATGCGCCAGATGCTCTACCGCAACGCCGTGGAGCCGCACCCGGTCGAGGCGCACCGCGTCGAGTCGCTCGCGATGTTCTACGCGAGCATCGGCGAGGGCAAGGAGGGCGTCGCCGCCTTCCTGGAGAAGCGTCCGGCCGAGTTCACCGGCCGCGTCCCGGAGGACATGCCGCCGTTCTACCCCTGGTAGCAATTCGCCGACTCGAACATGCGAGGACCCCTTCGGGGATTCCCCCTTGATGCTCTCCGTTTACGCATCAAGGACGAACCCCTCCAGGGGTCCTCTCCGTTGTTCGAGTCGACTACTCGCGCATCACGCAGGAGTCGAGAAGAGGATGGCCTCGCCCTGACCGCCACCGCCGCAGAGGGCCACGGCCCCGAGGCCGCCGCCCTTCTTCTTCAGCTCGTAGGCCGCGGACAGCAGGATGCGGGCGCCACTCATGCCGACCGGGTGACCGATCGCAATGGCGCCGCCGTTGACGTTGACGATGTCCTCATTCAGCCCGAGGTCACGCACGGACGCGAGCCCGACACTGGCGAACGCCTCGTTGATCTCGACGATGTCGAGGTCCTCGATGGTCGCATTGCCGTCGCGGCGCAGGGCGTCCTTGATGGCAGCGGCGGGCTGCAGCAGAAGTGACGGGTCCGGGCCGGCGACCTCGCCGTGCGCGCGAATCTCGGCGATCCAGGACAGGCCGTTCTTCTCGGCCCAGTCCTTGCTGACGACGATCAGCGCCGCGGCACCGTCAGAGAGCTGCGAGGCGTTGCCTGCCGTGATGGAGCCGTCCTTGTCGAAGGCAGCGCGCAGACCACCGAGCGACTCTGCGGTGGCATCAGGGCGAACTCCCTCGTCGTCGGTCACGGTGACCGAGCCCTTGCGGCCCTTCACCTCGACGGGGACGATCTCCTCGCCCGCACGACCGGACGCCGTCGCGGCGGCGGCGAGCTGGTGGGAGCGGGCCGAGAACGCGTCCATGTCCTTGCGGGAGATGTCGTAGGACTTGCCGTACTTCTCGGTGGCAGCGCCCATGGACAGGGCGTCGAACGCGCACACGAGGGCGTCCTGGTCGAGGCCGTCGACGAGGGTGCCGCTGCCGTACTTGTAGCCCTTGCGCGCACCGAGCAGCATGTGGGGGGCGTTGGTCATGGACTCCATGCCACCGGCGACGACGACCTCATGCTGACCGGAACGGATCATCTGGTCGGCCATCGCCACAGCGACCAGGCCGGAGAGGCAGAGCTTGTTGATGGTGACCGCGGGAACCGACATCGGCAGACCCGCGGCCGCGGCGGCCTGGCGCGCCGGGTTGGGGCCGGCACCGGCCTGGTACACCTGGCCCATGACGACCGCGTCGACCTGGTCGACGGAGACACCGGAGCGCTCGAGGGCGCCCTTGATGGCGACGGCACCGAGGTCGGCTGCGGACAGCGAGGCGAAGGCGCCCAGCAGCTTTCCGACGGGGGTTCGGGCACCGTCGATGATGACGGAGGTGGTCATGCGTGTCTCCTGACTGTCGGCGACCGGCGGGTGAGGTCCGGATCAGACCTTGGCAGAACGCCTCGGCCACGTGCAGGACGAGGGTAACGTGTCCTAGGTCGTCATGTATACGGACGTCCAACTACCCCAGGGAGCCTCGTGGAACGCATCGCTGTCGTGACGGGAGCCGGCACGGGGATCGGCGCCGCCTGTGTCGGGGCGCTTGCAGACGACTGCACCCGCATCGTGCTGCTGGGTCGACGCATCGAGAAGCTCGAGGCCGTCGCAGCCGAGCTTGCCGCATCGCACGCAGAAGTCACGACCGACTGCCGGTCGGTCGACGTCGCCGATGTGGCGGCCGTCCGGGGATTCGTCGACTGGGTCGGTCGGGAACTCGACGGTGTCGACGTCCTGGTGAACAACGCAGGCTCCCCCCAGCCGAAGATCACCGGCGGCCTGGACGACGTCGCGGCCGCCTGGGAGTCGACCTGGCGGGCCAACACCCTGAGCGTCGTCCTCATGACCGAGGGACTCAAGCCGCTCCTGCGCCGGCCAGGCGGTCGCATCGTCACCATCGGCTCCTTCGCCGCGGAGATGGGAACGGGCAGCCCGGCCTACGCCTCGGCCAAGGGTGCCTTGGAGACGTACTCCGTGACCCTGATGCGCGAGCTCGGCCGCGAGGGCATCACCTCCAATGTCGTCTCCCCCGGCTACACCCAGGGCACTGAGCTGCTGGAGGGGCGCATGACGCCCGAGCGGCACGAGCGTCTCGTCGCAGGCATCGCCGCCGGCCGCGCCGGTGAGCCCGACGAGATCGCTGCTGCAGTCGCCTACCTGGCCTCTCCGCTCGCCGGTTTCGTCAACGGTCGCGTCCTCACCGCCAATGGCGGGACGTACCTGTCCGCGTAGTCACTATCCGCCTAGTCACTGTCCGTCATCCCCAACCTTCCTCCCTTCAACCAAGGAGCACCGTGAGCGAGTTCAACGAGACCGACCTGGCCCGCATCGAGGTCGTCAAGGCGCTGTTCGCCGCATGGTCCAGCGGCGATGTCGACGCCCCACGGCAGTACCTCACCGACGATCCGGTCCTGTGGGACAGCGTCGGCGG
>JAURME010000016.1 GCA_030830865.1 Candidatus Nanopelagicales bacterium
CGTGAGCCCATGCGGCCTCGGCAGCCCGCGCCGCTGCGTTGAAGGCCTCGGCGAGGTTGACGCGGTGGGTGTCGCGACGCTTGCGCGGCAGGATGAGAAGCGCGGTGATGGTGCTGACGATCACCGCGATCCACCAGCCGAGCAGGTAGTCGGGAAGGTAGCCGGCCTCCCCATCGATGCAGACCGCGAGGACGAAGACGAGCAGGATGGATGACGTCGCGATCGACACCGACCCGCGGACGAGGCCCAGGAACGTCAGGCCGAATCCGACGATCACAGTCACCGTGACGGCGGTGAAGACGTTGAGTGATGCGAGCCAGCCGAGTGACAGGGCGATGCTGCCCGCGATCCCCGTATAGAGATACGACAGAGCCCGCTTGCGTGGAGACCCGGCGAAGTCGGAGCTCACGAGGAGACCGGTGACACCGAACAGGGTGAACCCGGCCCCGGTGTGGTCGTCGAAGACGTACAGGGCGATGGCCAGAGCGACAGGGACGGCGATGGCCGCACGCACGGCACGACGGACTGCCAAGCGGTCCGGATCGTGCGGGCGCAGTCTCACGAGGGGACGCTAGCGGGAAACGGATCCCCGGGCCGGTAGCCTCGGCATGTGCTGCTCTCTGACCGCGACCTGAAGACCGAGATCTCGTCTGGCCGTGTGGGGGTCGAGCCCTACACCGACGCGATGATCCAGCCGTCGAGCATCGACGTGCGCCTGGACCGCTGGTTCCGGGTCTTCGAGAACCACCGCTACCCGTACATCGATCCCAGCATCGAGCAGCCCGACCTCACCCGGCTCATCGAGCCGGAGGGAGATGAGCCCTTCGTGCTGCACCCGGGTGAGTTCGTCCTCGGATCGACATACGAGATCGTGACGCTGCCCGACGACATCGCTGGTCGACTCGAGGGCAAGAGCTCACTCGGGCGCCTCGGTCTGCTGACCCACTCCACCGCCGGATTCATCGACCCGGGCTTCTCCGGCCACATCACCCTTGAGCTGTCCAACGTCGCGAACCTGCCGATCCTTCTCTACCCGGGCATGAAGATCGGGCAGCTGTGCCTGTTCCGACTCTCGTCCGCCGCCGAGCACCCCTACGGGTCGGAGAAGTACGGCTCCCGCTACCAGGGCCAGCGCGGCCCGACGCCGTCAAAGTCCTTCGCGAACTTCCACCGCACGCAGATCTAGTCCTGCAGCGGGTCACATCGGGGATCCGGACATGGTGCAATGACGCCATGGGCATGCCACCTGACAGTGAACTCGAGACCTTCACCTACGAGGACTTCGGCGTCGGCATCCGCTGGATCGCCGAGCAGCTGATCGAGCGGGACTGGATCCCGGACGTGATCCTCGGCGTCGTCCGCGGAGGCCTGTTCGTCTCGACGGCCGTCGCCTACGCCCTGGACATCAAGGATGTGCGGCACGTGAACGTGGAGTTCTACACCGATGCGGGGGAGACACTTCCTGAGCCGGTGCTCATCGGCCAGCCCCCATACCTTGCCGACCTCGGCGGAAAGCGCGTGCTCGTCGCCGACGACGTCGCCGACACCGGCGCCACCCTGCAGTTCGTCCGCGCCATGCTGCCGGACGACGCGATCGTCCACGTCGCTGTGCTCTACGAGAAGCCGGGCACGACCTACAACCCCGACATCGCCTGGCGGTCGACCGACAAGTGGATCCGCTTCCCCTGGATTCAGGTACCGCCACTTCGGATCGAAGCAGCCGGCCGCTCCTCGGTCTGACAGACCCCGACTGGGGTGCCGCGTGGTGAACGCTCCCCTCAGGGCGCAGGTGCCATCAGCCTGATCAGGGTCTAGCCTTCGCGCATGGTCGCCGCGCTGCTCATTGCCGGCCCCGCCTTCATGGCGAGGGCCGTTGCTCCGGTGGCCGGCGCGGTCGTGGGGGCGTGGGTCGTCATGGCCCTCGTGGCGAATCACTCGACTGTGACGTCGTTCTCTGTCATGTGGGTGGCGATGTCGATCGCGATGATGGTGCCGACGACGCTTCGCCCGATGATGCGGGCGGCCGACGGATCTGCTCGTCGGGCATGGACGTTCCTCGTGGCCTTCGTCTCGGTGTGGCTCGCGGCCGGGGTTCCGGCTTTCCTGATCATGAACGGGATCACCTGGACCCCGTTCTGGATCACGTTGGCGTGGATCGCCGCGGGGCTTTATCAGCTGACTCCGGGGATGCATCGACTCGTGCGGTCCTGCGGCTCCGTGCGCTTCGCGGGTGATCCGCTCACCTACGGGCTGCGGCAGGGCCTGCGATGCGTGGCGTCCTGCGCGCCGGTGATGCTCGCCGTGATGGTGACGGCCATGTCTCTTCCCGGCTTCGTCCTTCCCCTAGCGCTGCTCGTCGGATTCACGATTCTTCTGTGTTGGGAGAAGGAGCCGTCGACCTCGCGACAGGCGCTGATGGGTGTGGGGATGGGGATGATCGTGTTGGCGGTGCTGGGCGTGATCGTGCTCGGCGGTGGAGGCGCCGCGCACCTGCACTGACGCCAGCCCTTGATGGGTCATGGCCA
>JAURME010000138.1 GCA_030830865.1 Candidatus Nanopelagicales bacterium
AAGTAGGAATTGAGACGCGAGCGAAGGTTCCGCGCCTTGCCGACGTAGATGACCTGACCGCGCTCGTCACGGAACCGATAAACCCCCGGATCCATGGGGATCTCTCCGGGAGAAGGGCGGTACGAGGACGGATCGCTCATGGGGACGGACTCCAACCCGCCTTCATCAGCTGATGACGACGGCCCCGCCGTCGACCGCCACGCCCGCTGAGCTGAGCCCGGTCTGCGCAGGCCCCTGCAGGACGGAACCGTCCACCGCGGAGAACAGGGAGTCGTGGCATGGACAGATGATGACGTTGTCCTTGACCTCCGCCACGAGACAGCCCTGATGCGGGCAGATGGCGGTGAAGGCCTTCACGTCGCCCTCGGTGGGCTGGGTGACGACAATCGCCGGCTCGGCGAGGATGACGCCGCCGCCAACAGGGATGTCAGAGACGGCCATGGCACCGGACGCCACGGCGGTGGATTCAGGTGCCTGGGCGTCTCCCATGTCAGGATCAGCAGGCCCAGCGTCCGGCGTGTCCGCCGGGGCAGCTCCCGACGGCTCCGCAGCGGGCTCCTCGGACGATCCGCATGCAGCAAGGACTCCAGCAGTGGCCAGCATCCCTGTGGCCTGCAGAACGGTCCGACGATCCAGATCCATCATGAGTCCTCTCGTTCACCAGCGCGCGGTACATGAACGCTACGCCACTCGATCAGTTCGTGCCCGCCTCAACGCGCTGCCGCGCGCTTCCTCGGAGCCTTCCGAGGCCGAGACGCAGCGCGCCCGGAGCGTCCGAGTACAGCCGTCAGGAAGCCTCCGGTGTGGCTGGCCGACACCTTGGCGACCTGCTCGGGCGTGCCCTCAGCAACGACCGTGCCTCCTCCGGAGCCACCCTCCGGCCCCATGTCGATGACCCAGTCCGCCGTCTTGATGACGTCGAGGTTGTGCTCGATGACGATCACGGTGTTGCCCTTGTCGACGAGGCTCTGGAGAACGCCGAGGAGCTTGCGGATGTCCTCGAAGTGCAGTCCCGTCGTGGGCTCGTCGAGGACGTAGACGGTTCGACCCGTCGATCGCTTCTGGAGTTCGGCCGCCAGCTTGACGCGCTGCGCCTCACCGCCGCTCAGCGTCGGCGCCGACTGCCCCATGCGCACGTAGCCCAGGCCCACGTCCACCAACGTGCTGAGGTGGCGGGCGATGGGAGGAACCGCACTGAAGAACTCCAGGGCCTCCTCAATGGGCATGTCGAGCACCTGCGCGATCGTCCGACCCTTGTAGTGGACCTCAAGGGTCTCGCGGTTGTAGCGCGCGCCGTGGCACACCTCGCACGGGACGTAGACATCGGGCAGGAAGTTCATCTCGATCTTGATAGTGCCGTCGCCCGAGCACGCCTCGCAGCGTCCGCCCTTCACGTTGAAGGAGAAACGGCCCTGCTGGTAACCCCTCACCTTGGCCTCGGGTGTCTCCGCGAACAGTTTGCGGATGTGATCGAAGACGCCCGTGTAGGTCGCCGGGTTGCTGCGAGGGGTGCGGCCGATCGGGCTCTGGTCGACGTGGACGACCTTGTCGACGTTCTCTAACCCTGTCACGCGCTTGTGTCGGCCGGGAACGGTGCGGGCACCGTTCAGTTCACGTGCAAGCACGTTGTAGAGGACATCGTTCACCAGTGTGGACTTGCCCGAGCCGCTGACACCCGTCACAGCGACGAGATTGCCCATCGGGAACGCGACGGTGACGTCCTGGAGATTGTGCTCACGGGCGCCGTGAACGGTGAGCTCCCGGCCATCTTGCGGTCGCCGTTCCGTAGGCACCTCGATGGAGCGCGCACCGCTGAGGTATTGCCCAGTGATCGAGTCCGGATGCGACAGGAGCTCGGCGACGGGACCGCTCACGACGACCTCTCCCCCGTGCTCGCCCGCTCCCGGACCGATGTCGACCACCCAGTCCGCCGTCGCGATCGTGTCCTCGTCGTGCTCAACGACGATCAGCGTGTTGCCGAGGTCTCGCAGGCGCACAAGCGTGTCGATCAGGCGCCGATTGTCCCGCTGGTGAAGACCGATGCTCGGCTCGTCCAGGACGTACAGCACACCCACCAACCCCGAGCCGATCTGGGTCGCGAGGCGGATGCGTTGTGCCTCGCCCCCGGCAAGGGTCGCCGCCCCTCGGTCCAGCGACAGGTAGTGAAGCCCGACGTCCACGAGGAAGGCGAGCCGCTCGTTGACCTCCTTCAGCACGCGACTGGCGATGGTCGCGTCGCGCTTGGAGAGTTTCAGCCCCGACAGCAGCACGGCAGCCTCACCGATCGGCAGTGACGCGACGTCCGCGATCGAATGGCCCTCGACCGTGACACCCAGTGCCAGCGGCTTCAGGCGGGCTCCCTGACAGGCGGGGCAGGGCACCTCGCGCATGTAGCCCTCGAACCGCTCCCGGGTGGCGTCGCTGTCCGCCTCCGCGTGCCGGCGCTGGACGAACGGCACCACTCCCTCGAAGGCCGTGTAGTACGAGCGCTGCCGTCCGTACCGGTTGCGATAGCGGACATGTACCTCAGTCGGGTGCCCGTTGAGCAATGCATCCCGGGCGGTCGCCGGGAGGTCCAGCCATGGAGTGTCCATCGAGATGTCCAGCTCCTCGCACATGGCCTCGAGAAGCCGCCGGAAGTAGTCCGACACCTGACCCCGCGACCATGGCGCCAGTGCGCCTTCGGACAGGGAGAGTTCCTCGTCCGGCACAACCAGCGACGCATCGACCTCGCGGCGGGTGCCGAGGCCACTGCACTCGGGGCATGCCCCGAACGGGGAGTTGAAGGAGAACGACCGCGGCTCCAGCTCCTCGAAGGACAGGCCGTCGCGGGGGCAGGCCAGATGCTCGCTGAATATGCGCTCGCGATCCGGGTCCTTCTCGTCGAGGTCGACGAACTCGAGCACCACCAGCCCACCGGACAGGCCGAGCGCGGTCTCGATCGAGTCCGTCATGCGGCGCCGTGAGCCCGGCTTGACGGCAAGTCTGTCGACGACGACCTCAACGGTGTGCTTCTCCTGCTTCTTCAGCACCGGCGGCTCGGCAAGCGTGATGAGCTCGCCATCGACCCGTGCCCGCGAGTAGCCCTGGGACTGCAGCTGTCGGAAGAGGTCGACGTACTCGCCCTTGCGCTCCCGCACGACGGGAGCCAGGACCTGGAAACGGGTGCCTTCCTCCAGGGCGAGAGCCTGATCGACGATCTGCTGCGGGGTCTGCCGCGCGATGACGTCCCCGCATACCGGACAGTGAGGGACGCCGATACGCGCGAACAGCAGTCGCAGGTAGTCGTAGACCTCCGTGATCGTCCCCACAGTCGACCTGGGGTTTCGGGATGTGGACTTCTGGTCGATGGACACCGCTGGGGACAGGCCCTCGATGAAGTCGACATCCGGCTTGTCCATCTGACCGAGGAACTGACGCGCA
>JAURME010000139.1 GCA_030830865.1 Candidatus Nanopelagicales bacterium
AAGCCACTGCTCACGGGAGGCTGGATCGAAGGACTCGGCAAGCGTCAGGGAAGAGGACACGCTGCTCCTTCACTCGGCCGCCGCGAGACAGGTACTAGGACATCCTAGGAGGCGCCCCCCTACGATGGCCGTGCGGAGCCTCGGGAGGGGACATGGAGGTGCTGCCGCCGCAGCGCGACTGGCCAGGATCGGAGATCCCGGAACCGGAATCACGCACCCATCGTCGGGTCACCGCCCTGATCGCGATCGCCGCCATCACCATGACCGTGCTCTACCTCGGCTGGCGTGTCCTGTTCACCATCGACGCCACCTCGGCGCTCCTCGGCATTCCCCTGCTCATCCTCGAGGTGTGGGCCTTCATCTCAGCGCTCATGCACGGCGTCGTGCTGTGGGATCTGGACGCCATTCCCGCAGCCCCGCGCCGTGAGACCACGGACAAGCGCGTCGTCGTCCTCATCCCCACATACAACGAGCCACCCGAGGTGCTGATGCCCACCCTCCTGGGGGCCAAGGGGGTCACCCTGGCCGCCGAGGTTTGGGTCCTCGACGACGGCACCCGGGACTGGGTGCGTGACGCCTGCGCGGAACTCGGCCTCGTTTGGCGAACCCGCGAGGAGCACGAGCACGCCAAGGCCGGGAACATCAACGCCGCGCTGCCCGACATCGACGCCGACCTCGTCGCCGTCCTGGACGCGGACCACGTCGCCTCCCGCGACCTGCTGTCGCACACGATCGCCTACTTCGACGATCCCAGTGTCGCGCTCGTGCAGACCCCTCAGGACTTCTTCAACCAGGAGTCCTTCGAGCATGACGTTCTCGGTGACCGGATCATCGGAGAGGAGGACCTCTTCTATCGCGCGATGGCCGCAGGGCGGAACCGCTGGAACGCGGCCTTCTGGGTCGGCACCGGGGCGATCATCCGCCTCGACGCTCTCCGCAGCATCGGTGGCGTTGCGACAAACTCGCTCACCGAGGACATCCAGACGACGATCGTGCTGCATCGCCATGGATGGAGCACCGTCCACCACAACGAGGTCCTCGCCCGGGGCCTCGCGGCCGCCGACGCCGATCAGTACCTGACGCAGCGGTTCCGCTGGGGCACCGGCGCCATGCAGGTCTTGCGTCATGAGCGCTTCATGACTCGTCCGGGACTCACGTTTGCCCAGCGCATCTGCTACCTGTCGACGCTGCTCGGCTGGTGGGACTCTTGGCGGATCCTCGCGCTTCTCCTCCTGCCCCCCATCTCCCTGCTGCTCGCCAGCTTTCCGTTCAGCACCACGCTCACCGCCTTCATCCTGTTCTTCGGAGCCTCGTTCTCCTTGCAGCAACTGGCCATGTGGCGTCTGACGCGACGTCGTTCTACGCCCAGGCGGTCCATGATCTTCGACACCATCAAGCTCCCGGCCACGCTCAGCGCCACGCTGACGATCTTCTCCCGCAGACCTCGCCGGTTCCAGGTCACAGACAAGGGGCGCCGAGGAAGTGAGCGCCTGCAGTCGCGGGTCTCTCCCCTGCTCCCCGCGCTCCTGATCGTGGAACTGGCGGCCGTGCTCGTGTTCGTCCTCTCCCTCGTCATCGCACCCGACAGACTCGACAATCCCTGGATCGCGGCGCTGACCGTCGCCTGGTTGTTGTTCAACACCTACATCGTGATCATGGCGATCGTGCGGATCCGCGACTCCCGCTACGCCGGCGAACGCCGGTCGAGCGTCCGACTCCGCGTGACCGGACAGGCAGTCCTCGGCACGGAGGCGGTCGAGATCCAGGATCTCTCCCTGGGCGGCGCTAAGGTCACCGGCGACCTCGTGTGGCCGCCACGGGACATCGTCGACCTGCGCCTCGGGTATAGATCACTCATGGTCATCGTCACGAGATCCGAACGCGATTCCGACGGCCGGGGCGTCACCCAAGTGCAGTTCCTCCCGGGCCAGGAGCTGATCGCCGCCGAGGTGGTGTCACCGCTTCTTGTGGCATCACGACATGACGGGACAAGCAGTGAACTCCACTGAGCATTGGTCGCTGATTCTGCTGACCGGAGGCACGGGGCGTCGCCTCGACGGAATGGACAAGGCCACACTGGACCTGGCTGGGACGACACCGCTCGAGCTCGTTCTGGACACCCTGCCCACCAGGATTCCCGTCGTCGTCGCCGGGGATCCGGTGACGACCTCGCGGCAGGTGACGTTCCGACGTGAGGACCCGCGGGGGGCCGGACCCGCCGCCGGTATCGCCGCGGCACTGTCCGACGTCTCGACGGAGCTGGTCGGCATCCTCGCCGTGGACATGCCGTGGGCCGTGCCCGTCCTGATGCGGGCGGTCGATCACCTCTCTATCAACCAGGGCGCTGACACGGTCGTGCCGGTTGATACGGAGGGGCGGGACCAACTGCTGTGCTCGGCCTGGCGCACGTCCGCTCTGCGTCGGGCCGTGGACAGATCCGGGGACCTGGCGAACCGCCCGGTGCGGGACCTGCTGGTCAATGCCACAGTCGTCGATCTCCCCCTGCTCAGCGAGGAGGACCTCGCCGACATCGACACTCCCGAGGACCTCGTCCGGGCACGGGACCGGGCGCATCAGCACGGACGACGGACGTAGGCTGGCCACATCGGTCGAGACTCGACCGGATGAGCACGATCGGAGGGAACGGTCATGGAGGACTGGATCGATGCAGTGCGCCTCGAACTCGGGCTGGAGGCCGCCGTCGATCTCACGACGATCCTCGACGTCGCTCGATACGCCGCCCACAATGTCGCTCGACCCGCTGCTCCCGTGACGACCTTCCTGCTCGGCTATGCAGCAGCCCAAGGCATGGACGTCGCCGACGCAGCACGCAAGATCGAGGCACTCGCCGAGGGATGGACCGGAGCCGACAAGGCCTGACCGGTCGGCGTGCGACGTAGAGTGATGTGGTGCGCCGCTCCCTGTTCGCCCTGCCCCTGATCGTCGCCCTCGCCCTGACGGCGTGCGGAGGGGACACCGAGTCGGGGAGCGATTCCGCCTCACCGTCGGCCCCCACGTCCTCGAGCCCCAGCTCCTCGGAGTCGTCAGCGCCGACGGCGTCGGCCTCTGAGTCAGCCACCCCCACCCCGACAGTCGAGCCCGTCCCCATCCCGGCGACGATCTCCGGGCTGCACATCTCCGGGATCCAGGACAGTGACTGGCCCGATGCGAATGTGCCGTTCGGATCGGTCCGGCTCTGGGACAGCGGGACCTCCTGGTCACAGATCGAGACCGCGCCGGGGCAGTACCAGTGGGCTCTCCTCGACAACGCCGTCGACAACGCCGAGGAACACGGGATCGATGACATCCTGCTCGTCCTCGGCTCGACCCCGGCTTGGAACGCCAAGCGGGTCGTCGTCGGCGACTACCCGGCACCGGGGGCGGCATCCGCCCCCAAGGATCTCGATGCGTGGGATGACTTCGTCCGGGCCGTCGCCCAGCGCTATCAGGGCCGGATCGGTGCGTACCAGATCTGGAACGAGGCCAGCCTGTCCATGTTCTGGGACGGAACCCCGACGCAGATGGCCCAGCTCACCAAGCGGGCCTACGACATCGTCAAGGAGGTCGACCCGCAGGCCAGAGTCGTCGCCGCCAGCACGACGGTGCGCCTGCCCGGGGCCTTCGACCGCTTCTTCCCCCGATACCTCGAGGGCCTGCGGGGGCTCGG
>JAURME010000140.1 GCA_030830865.1 Candidatus Nanopelagicales bacterium
ACACCCCGATCATGATGCCGGGCGCTGCTGTGGACGGCACGCTCGTCACCGGGGCGATCCCGAACCTCAGTGATTTCTACTCCCTGCCGTTCGCCTGCATGCCGGCGTACTGCGAGGGTGACCCGGATCCTGATGTCAAGGTCTTCGCGGACGCCTTCGTGGCCAAGACGGGCATCGATCCGTACCTGGCCTACCCGGTGCTCTCCTACGAGCTCGGCAAGGCGCTTGGCGCCGCTGTCGAGGCCGCCGGCAGCACCGATGGCCCGGCCATCATCAAGGCCTTCGAGACCATGCCTCCGACCGACTACCTGACCGGTCCGATCGCCTGGTCCGAGACCTGCCACCACACGACCGGGCGCCAGCAGCGCGTGGTCGAGTACCAGGATGGCAAGGGCAAGTTCGTCACCCTCATCACGCCGGAGAAGATCGGAGCAGTCGACGCGGGCAACCCGTGTGAGGCCGCTCAGTCGACCGCTGGCTGACGAGCGAGAGGAACAGCATCGTGATGGACCGATCAAGCCGTGCCGAGACGCTGACGACTGATGGGGTGTGTGTCTACTTCGAGGGCGTGAAGGCCGTCGATGACATCAGCCTGTCCGTTCAGCGCAACCGGATCCACGGCTTGATCGGTCCTAACGGTGCCGGCAAGTCGACCCTCTTCAACGCGGTGAGCGGCTTCGTGCCGCTCACCGCGGGGAGGGTCAGCCTGGGCGACGCCGACATTTCCGGGTGGTCGCCGACCCGGATCTCCCAGCACGGGGTCGTCCGAACGTTCCAGGACACCCGGATCTTCAAGGCCCTCACGGTCCTGGAGAACGTGGAGCTCGGCGCGATGGATGCGGGCCTGCACGGAAACGTGGGACGCGCCGCATCGCTGCAGGTGCTCGAGCTTCTTCGCATCGACCACCTGGCCGATGAGATCGCCGGCAACGTGGCGCTGGGCGACGGTCGTCGCGTCGGCATCGCGCGGGCAGTGGCGACCCAGCCGGACTTCCTGATGATGGACGAGCCGGCAGCGGGGCTCGACGAGAAGGAGACCTCCGAGCTCGCCGATTCCATCAAGGAGATCCGCGACGAGAGGCAGTGCGGAGTTCTGCTCGTCGAGCACGACATGTCCGTCATCTTCAAGATCTGCGAGGAGATCCATGTGATGGACTCCGGTCGCACGATCGCCGTCGGCACTCCCGACGAGATCAGGACCAACGCAGCGGTCATCGAGGCCTACTTCGGGAGCGGTCACTCATGAGCCTTCTAGAACTGCAAGGCCTTCGAATCGCGTACGGCGAGGCGGTGGCCGTCCAGGGACTCGACCTCCACCTCGACGAGGGCGAGTTCGTCTCGCTCATCGGTCACAACGGCGTCGGGAAGAGCTCGACGGTCAAGGCCATCGCAGGCCTGGTCAAGCCGGCTGCCGGCACGATCTCCTTCACCGGGGAGGAGATCCAGGGCAAGGATCCCGGGGTGATCCTTCGCAAGGGGATCGCGGTCGTGCCCGAGGGGCGCCGCATCTTCACGCGACTGACCGTCAAGGAGAACCTCACGGTCGGCGCCACGGTGCGCAAGGACCGCTCAGCGATCGAGGCCTCCTACCGCAGCATGATCGAGCGGTTCCCCGTCCTCGGTAAGTACTCCGGCCGGATGGCGGGCCTGCTGTCCGGCGGTGAGCAGCAGCAACTGGCGATCGCTCGCGCGCTCATGAGCGAACCCCGACTCCTCCTCCTCGACGAGCCGAGCCTGGGCCTCGCCCCGCAGATCGTCGATCAGGTCTTCGACCTCCTCGGTGAGCTTCGCGCTCAGGGCACCACGATCTTCCTCGTCGAGCAGAATGCGGCCCAGGCCATCCGGGCTTCGGATCGCTACTACGTCATGCGCACCGGCGGCGTGATCCAGGTGGAGGCCAAGGGCGGCGACAGTGCCGACGTCTCCGCCATCGAGGCCGACTACCTCCACTTCGGGAAGGTCTGAGATGTATCTGCAGTACATCATCGACTCGATCGGCACCGGCTCCCTCTACGCCCTCATGACCCTCGGTCTCGCGCTCGTGTTCAGCGTCATGGGCCTGATGAACTTCGCCTACGGCCAGCTGGTCATGATCGGCGGCTTCGCGATGATCCTGCTGAGGTCGCAGCCGTGGTGGGTCCTCATCCTGGGCACAGTCGTCGCTGTCGTCATCGTCTCGCTGCTCATGGAGCGCCTCGCCTTCCGACCCGTACGCACGGCTACAGCCATGACGATGCTCATCACGTCCTTCGCGCTCGCCCAGCTACTGCAGCAGGCGGCGCGCGTAGCCTTCGGCGCCAACCCGCGACCGCTCGAGCAGTTCTCCGAACTGTCGGTTCAGTACACAGTCGGCGATCTCTATATCTCGCGCATGACCCTCATCACCGTCACGACGACGCTCGTGTCCGTCGTGGTCCTCGCGCTTCTGCTCAAGCGCACCAACATCGGAGTCCAGTTGCGTGCCTCGACCGAGGACGTCGAGATGTCCAAGCTCGTGGGCATCCGGTCGAACCGTGTCATCGCATCCGCCTTCGTGATTTCCGGCGTCCTGGCGGCGATCGTCGCCATGCTGTTCTTCTCGACCCGCACCAATGTCTCGTGGTCCTCAGGCGAATCCATCGTCCTGATCGCCTTCGTCGGCGCCGTCATCGGCGGGCTGGGCAGCATGGTCGGCGCGGCTCTCGGCGGCTTCCTGATGGGCTTCACCTACACGATGCTCAACGCCCTGCTTCCTGTCGAGCTGCGTGTGTTTGCCGATGCCATTCTCTACACGCTCGTGATCGTGGTGCTTCTCATCCGACCTGCGGGCATCATCGCAGCGAAGGGGGTGCGGGTCTGATGGGGCAGTCAGTCGCCACGTGGCGCCGCTGGGCCTGGCTCACCGGGCTCCTCGTGATCCCGCTCATCATCCTCGCTGTGCTGGTCTATCTCACTGGTGACATCTCGTGGATCCAGCGCGCATCAAGTGCACTGATTCTCATGATCATCGTGGTCGGGCTCCACACGTTCTCGGGCAACTCGGGTGTCATCTCCTTTGCGTCAGTCGCGTTTGCGATGATCGCTGCCTACACATCCGCATTGCTCACTATTCCTGTCGAGCAGAAGCCCAGCCTCTTCCCTGATCTCCCCTTCTTCCTCGAATGGCTGGCGAGTTTCTCCGTGCCGGTGCCGCTGGGCATCCTGATGGCGGTGGCCTTCACGGGGCTCATCGCCTTCATCGTCGGCATTCCCCTGGTGCGCCTGTCGGGACTGGCTGCCGGTATCGGCACGCTCGCCTTCCTCGTCGTCGTGACAGTCATCGTCACCAAGTGGAAGGCAGTCACCAGAGGCGAGTCGACGATGGTGGGCGTCCCGAAGGAGACCACCCTGTGGTGGGCTGTCGTCGGTATCGCCATCGCGATCGCCATCGCAGCGCTCTACCAGATGACCCGGCGTGGTCGGCGCCTCATCGCCTCCCGCGAGGATGACAAGGCAGCCATGTCGATCGGCATCTCTATCCCGATCGAGCGTCTGTGGGGCTGGACCCTTGGCTGCGCAATCGCAGGCCTCGGAGGGGCGCTCTATGGGCACTACATCGCCACCTTCTCCGCAACCACCTTCGGGTTCGCGCTGACCTTCTTCACCGTGGCCATGCTCGTCATCGGCGGCCTTGGCAGCCTCACTGGTGCGGTGGTGGGCGTCCTGGTTGTGCAGATCCTCGCGGAGTTCCTGCGCACCATCGAGACCCAGGGCCTGGGGCCGATACCGATGCTGGAGTTCCCGGGGATCACCGAGATGGTCCTGGCGCTGATCATGCTGTTGGTCCTGATCCTGCGACCGGCGGGCATCACCGGCGGCAGGGAGATCACGACCTGGTTCCGTCGTCGCAAGAGCGCCCCGGCGGCGCGAGGAGCCAGTACATGACCTCCATCCCCGCAGGCACCCCGGTTGCCCCGGCGGTTGTCGGACGTCCCGAGCTGCTCGAGTCCGCAGCGCAGTATGTGCTGCGTGCGCCGGTCCCCGAGGACCAGGAGGCGTGGCGCAACCTCTACCGCCAGTTCGCCGAGCACTACACGGTTCCTGTGCGCACGGAGCATCAAGACCTGGTGTGGTCGTGGGTCATGGACCCCGGCCACCCACTGCGGTGCCTCCTGGCCCAGGCTCCGGACGGATCCCTGCACGGACTCGCCCACTACCGAGCCTTCACCAGGCCGTTGGCTGGCAGCGTCGGATGTTTCCTGGACGACCTCCTAGTGGACGCTGAGGTCCGCGGATCTGGGGCCGCTGATGCACTGCTACACGGTCTGCGTCAGATCGCTTCCGATGAGGGATGGACGGTCGTGCGCTGGATCACGGCCGACGACAACCATCGGGCGCGTTCTGTGTACGACGAGTTCGCCGTACGGACGATGTGGGTGACCTACGACATGACCCCCGGGGAGCTCCCCGCCGAGATGGAAGGGACGATGCGATGACCGTCACGATCAACTCCGACATGGGTGAGTCGCTGGGTATCCACAGTTTCGGCAACGATCCGGGCTTGCTGCCACTCATCGATTCGGCGAATGTCGCCTGCGGCTTTCACGCGGGTGATCCCACGAACATCCGCATGACGGTGGAGGCGGCCGCCGAAGCGGGCATCACCGTCGGTGCTCATCCCGGACTGCCTGACATCTGGGGCTTCGGCCGCCGGGAGATGAAGCTCGACGCGGACGAGGTACGCGACATCGTCCGCTACCAAGTGGGAGCCCTCTCCGGGTTCCTCAAGGCCGTCGGCATCCCACTGAACCACATCAAGCCGCACGGCTCTCTGTACGGCATGGTGGCCCGCGACGCCTCGCTGATGGAGTCGGTGTGCGATGTCGCCGAGACGTATGGGGTCGGTGTCTACGGCATGGCCGGAACTCCCCACGAAGAGGTGGCTCGCCGTCGGGGGATTCCCTTCACCGCCGAGCTCTACGTTGATCTCGCCTACCGTGCGGACGGATCGCTCATCATCGTGCGGCGCCCCCATGCCACTCCTCCGGAGGTTGCCTCCGAGCGAGCCAGGCTCGCCTTGGAGGACGGCCTCATCAAGGCGGACACCGGTGAGACGTTCCCGGTCACGTTCGACAGCATCTGCGTCCACTCCGACACCCCCAATGCGGTCGACGTCGCGATGGCCGTCCGGGCCCTCGTGGGCGGCCGGTAGCGAGCACCGCCACAAGACCCATCCGTTCTGCCCGTTCGACCATAAGGAGGAACCATGGCTGCGCATCAGGTCCAGACCCCACTCCCCGGCGTCTTCTACCGTCGCCCAGCACCCGATCAGCCGGAGTACGCGGCGCCGGGTGACTCGGTCACGTCTGACCAGACCATCGGCCTGGTTGAGGTGATGAAGCAGTTCGCGGAGATCAAGGCCGGCGTCAACGGCACCATCACCTCCTTCGAGGTGGACAACGAGGGCGTCATCGGTCCGGGCGACGTCGTCGCGGTCATCGAGACCGGTGCGTAGCTGACGCCATGAGGAAGCTGCTCGTCGCCAACCGAGGTGAGATCGCCATTCGGATCATGCGTGCCGCGAGAGAGCGCGGCATCGCGACCGTGGCGGTCTACAGCGAGGCGGACGACGGCGCACTCCACCGACGGTACGCCGACGAGGCGGTCTTCATCGGTCCGGCCGCGGCCACCAAGAGTTACCTCGTTCCCGGAGCGATCCTCGAAGCGGCGCGCGAGGTTGGTGCCGATGCCGTGCACCCCGGCTACGGGTTTCTGTCAGAAAGGGCGTCATTCGCGGCGGACGTGGTCGGTGCCGGTCTCGTATGGGTCGGTCCGACGGCAGCGTCGATCGAGCAGATGGGTGACAAGGCCCGCGCCATCTCGGCGGCCCGGGCTGCAGGCGTGCCGACCGTGCCGGGTTCTGGCGGCTCGGTCGATACCGTCGAGGAGGCCTTGGCCGCGGCGGAGCAGGCGGAGTATCCCGTCGCGATCAAAGCCGCAGCAGGCGGCGGTGGCCGAGGCATCCGCATCGCCAACGATGCTGCCGAGCTGCGTGATCAACTGCCGATCGCGAAGGCCGAGGCGCTCTCCGCCTTCGGCAGCGATGCGGTCTACATCGAGCGCATGGTGCGCGACGCCAAGCATGTCGAGGTGCAGGTCTTCGGTGACGGCGGGTCGTTCGTCCACCTTGGTGAGCGCGAGTGCTCCGTGCAGCGGAGGCGGCAGAAGCTGATCGAGGAGACCCCTGCGCCCACCCTCCCCGAGGCAGTACGCGAGGAGATGTGCCGATCGGCCGTCGCGCTCGCGGAGTCCGTCGGCTACCAGGGGGCGGGCACCGTCGAGTTCCTCTACGAGCCGGCCACCGACCGCTACTTCTTCATCGAGATGAACACGCGCATCCAGGTCGAGCACCCCATCACGGAGATGGTCACGGGCATCGACCTCGTCGGTGAGCAGCTGGACGTCGCCTCCGGGCATCCGTTGTCCTTCACCCAGACCGATGTGCAGAACCGGGGCCATGCGATCGAGGTCCGTCTCAATGCCGAGGATCCGGACATGCAGTTCTTCCCGTCACCCGGACCGCTGCAGCACTTCGACCTGCCCGGTGGCCCCTTCGTCCGCGTCGATAGCGGATTCACCGCAGGCGACACCGTCAGCCCCTACTACGACTCCATGCTTGCGAAGGTCGTCGTCTGGGGTGCGGATCGTGACCAGGCCATCGCGCGCATGCAGCGCTCGCTGGGCGAGGTGCATGTCGAAGGGGTCAAGACGACCACAGGGTTCGTCCTGAAGGTCCTCGAGACCGACGAGTTCCGGAACGGCACGTACGACACCCTCTTCCTGGAGCGGAGCGGGCTGTGAAGCATTCGACACATAGCGAGAGGACAGGTGGTGACGCGTATGAGCAGTCGCTATTCGTGGGGTGCTGACGAGCACCTCGTGGTGCAGATCACCGAGGACATGAGGCTGGAGTCGAACTTCAAGGCGATGGCCATGGCCAGTGACCTGGAGTCACAGGAGGTCGACGGCCTGACGGACATCTGTCCGGCCAACGCGTCGCTCCTCGTCCGCTTCGATCCGGACCGCATTGCCCCGGCCGAGGTGGAGCGCATCGTGCGCGAGGCTGAGGACCGTCTCGAGGGCGGTGGTCCGCAGGTCCTCGAGACGCGGATCTTCGAACTCCCCGTCTGGTACAACGATCCGTACACGAATGAGACGGGAGCCCGCTTCCGGGACCGTCACCAGACTCCGGACAAGACGGACCTGGAGTTCGCCGCGCTGGAGAACAACCTGCCCACCGTCGAAGCGTTTATCGAAGCCCATTCGGGGTCACCGTGGATCACGTCCATGGTCGGCTTCGTCGCGGGGCTGCCCTTCCTGTTCCAGATGGTCCCCCAGGAGCGCCAACTCGAGGTGCCGAAGTACGTGCGTCCGCGCACCGACACCCCGAAACTGACGGTCGGTTACGGCGGCTGCTTCACGGCGATCTACAGCGTCCGGGGGGCGGGTGGCTACCAGATGTTCGGGATCACCCCGGTCCCGATCTTCGACCCGGCCCAGTCCTCAGCCGACTTCGAGGACTCGATGTTCTTCTTCCGCCCCGGCGACATCGTCAAGTTCCGCCCTGTCGACGAGGCCGAGTACCGCGAGATCGAGAGGGAGGTGGAGGCCGGGGCGTACCGCGTCCGTCAGCGGCCGGTCACCTTCGACCTCAACGAGTACGAGAAGGATCCCGACGCCTACAACGCGCGACTGCTGGAGGTGCTCTATGGCAATTGAGGTGATCGAGCCGGGTCTGGCGACGTCCATCCAGGATGAGGGTCGTCCGGGCTACTACAACGTGGGCGTGCCACCGTCAGGTGCCTTGGACCTCTACTCTGCGGCTGCCGCGAACGCCCTCGTCGGCAACGCCCCCTCCGCAGCCGTCATCGAATCCGCATACATGGGTCCGAAGCTGCGGTTCACCGAGCCGGCGGTCATCGCCGTCACGGGTGCGGACATCCCGGTGCTGGTGAACGGCCAGTCGGCCCCCAGATGGGAGTCCCTGGATCTGAATGCCGGCGACGAGCTCTCGTTCGAGATCCTGGCCGGCGGAGCCCGCATCTACATCGCGGTGGCCGGGGGTATTGACGTCCCGCTGGTGCTCGGGAGTCGTTCCCTGTACGCCCTCGGAGCATTCGGGGGCTTCCAGGGGCGCGCACTGCAGACGGGCGACGTCCTGCCGGTGGGAGCCGGCTCCGGTCGCCCTGGCCTGTCGGTACCCGAGGCGCTGCGTCCGGAGTTCCCCAAGGAGTTGGACGTCCGGATCGTGCTGGGCCTATACGACTACCGGCTCACCGATGAGGGCATGAGCGCTCTTGTCGATCGGCCGTGGCAGCTGAGTCCGGTGGCTGATCGCATCGGATTCCGCTACGCGGGGAACGCCCTGCAGTGGAAGGAGCGTGAGCAGCCGTTCGGTGCCGGGTCGGACCCGTCCAACATCACCGACGCCGGCTATCCGGTCGGCTCCATCCAGGTGCCGGGCGGCATCGAGCCGATCATCCTGCACCGGGATGCCGTCTCCGGTGGGGGCTATGCGCAGGTGGGGACCGTCATCAGCGCGGACATGGATGTCGTGGCTCAGAGCGCGCCGGGCACGCTGGCGCACTTCGTCCCCGTCACCCTGGAGGAGGCCCTGGAGGCTCGTGCGGCAGCCAAGGCGCGGCGCGCAGAGATGATCGCCGCACTGTCGTGACCACCCCGTCCGCGCGCCTTCGGGAGGCCGGGCTGCAACTGCCGCCCGTGCCCGCCCCGGTGGGCTCCTACGTCCAGGCCCGTCGCCACGGGACGGCCGTCCACGTCACGGGCCAACTGGCCTTCGTGGACGGCGAGATCCCGTGGCCGGGTCGGGTGGGCGAGGAGGTCTCGATCGCGGACGGAGTAGAGGCCGCCCGGGTCGCGGCCCTGAACGCCCTCGCCGCCGCCGCCGCGGAGGTGGGCGGCATCGACCGACTCACCGGCGTGATCGAGGTGGTGGGGTACACGGCGTGCGCCAAGGGTTTTGACGGTCTCTCTGCTGTGCTCAACGGCGCGAGCGACCTGTTCCGTGAGGTGTTCGGGGAAAGCGGGCGACACGTCCGCACGAACGTTGGAGTGGCGTGGTTGCCGCTGGGCAGCCCCGTGGAAATCCGCGTCACGTACCAATGTGCAACAGACAACCAGCGCAACAATCAGGGGTGATCGTGAGTAGCCAAGATGTGCGGGTGACCGCCGCGGTGCCGACCGTCATGGTCGATGACGGACGCGTTCGCGTGACGAAGTGGACCTTCGATCCGGGAGCGTCCACCGGCATGCACACGCACGAATTCGACTATCTGGTCGTCCCGGTCACCGGTGGGGAGTTCGCTGTCACCGAGGTCGACGAGACCACCACGCCGATGTCGCAAGCCCCTGGAGGTGCATACGCACGCCCGGCCGGCGTCACGCATGATGTGCGCAACGTTGGCCCGTCGCTGGCCTCCTTCGTCGAGATCGAGTTCCTCGCCCAGAGTCCCTGACCGGATGCGTCGACTTGGTTCGACTTCCGGCATCCCGCAGACTGGACCCCGGCCCGCACACGGCGGGGGACAGGAGCATGTAATGTCACGCAGGTTCATCGCGGCGACCGCGGTCGTCGCCCTCACCGTTCCCGGGATCGTTGCGACCGCGTCGACCGCCTCGGCTGACACCGTCGTCACGCTGACGCAAGAGCAGCTCACCAAGGCCGGCTTCCCCAAGAAGCCGAACGTGGTCAACTGGTCACCCGGTACCGCGAACCTCCCGACAGACTCTGCGGCTCAGTGGGAGGACATCCTCATCACAGGCACCGCACCCGGCTTCGCGCCGGTGGGCCAGCTGCTCACCATGGAGCGGTTCCTTCCGTCCAGCACGAG
>JAURME010000141.1 GCA_030830865.1 Candidatus Nanopelagicales bacterium
GCACCCCCGTACAGCACGCGCACCGCCGCGACCGGGATGATCCACCGCACCCCCTCGGGTGCTCGTAGGACCAAGCAGTCCGCGACCGGCTCGTCGTCCATCAGTCGCCCGCGCAGGTCGACCCCACCGGTAAGCGTCACCTCGACTTCCCCGACCCGGTCGACCAGCCGCGATCTGGCGATCTCGGCTCGGTAGACCTCGAACGCCTCAGCGACTGCATCATCCTGGAGGTCCGCCTCCACGACGGCGGCGGCGTCGTGCCACAGCCGGTCGACGTTCCCGTTCCGATCGCTCCCAGGGGCGCCAGTCATGTGCACAGGGTTCCCCGGACCTGGGGACCACAAACGACCTTCCCTGTTATCCACAGCGCTCCCCCGGTCTGGACGCCCATGTTTAGGGATCCCCGCGAAGGGGCACACCTGTGGTGTCCGCTCAGCACCAGGGAGCGGTCAGGGACTTGTCCACCGGCACTGACATGACCCTTGACGCCGACTCAATCGGTGTCATACAACAGCAAATGAACGCAAACAGACGTTATGGACAGGATCACCAGCGGCCCCCGACGCGATGTCCACCGAACCGCGAGGAAGTGCCGCGATGACCACATCAATGACCACGTCAGCGTCCACTGACACCACCCTGCCGTCAGGCAACACCGAGGGCCGCGCGCGCGAGAACCGAGGCGTCCGCCGGCCGGCAGCCTCGGAGCAGCCCCGGCTGCGCCTGGTTGCCGGGGACGGGAACCAGCAGCTCGCCTTCCCCTACGAGTACGAGATCGCCCCCGGGGTGCCGGCCGTCCCCCCGGTGTCCCGCCACCTGCATTCGATGCCGGACGAGGTGGACACCGACCCCGGCGCGATGATCCCGGAGGGCCTTGAGCCGCCAGGACGCTGGACCCAGCGCCTCGCCCGCGCCATCGCCGAGGTCGCGACCGGCGAGCGGCCGGCCGCCCAGCTCCAGGGTCATGTCACCAGGGAGGTCCAGACGTACCTGTCGCTTCGCGGCCAGTCCGTCGCCCGACACCCGTCCTCACGCCAGACACGCGGCACCACGCGCCTGCGTTCGGTCCGAGGCGTGCGGGTCTGCCCGGTGGCACCTGGAGTCGTCGAGGCCTCAGCGGTGCTGGTCGGAAGCGACCGCGCGCGTGCACTCGCCCTCCGACTGGAGGTCCAGGGCGACCAGTGGGTCGCCACGGCCGTGCACCTGGGCTAACGGCGCTTCTTGCGGTTGGCCCGCTCCGCACGCCTACGCTCGGCTCGGGTGGCGTTCGAATCGACCTCGACGATGCCGTCGGCATCGGCGTCCATCTCGCCGTGCACCACCTCGCCGCTCTCCCCCGGAGCGCTGTACTCCATGTGCTGCGGTCGTGACGGGCCGAGGCCGGGTGCCACGATCTCCGGTTCCGCCTGAGGGGTCACCGCCTGACCGCCCTCCGCGACCGCGGCCGCGAGGGCGGCCCCGGCTCCCGATGCCGTCGCGTCGACCAGGACGGCAGCGGCCTCCTCCGCCTCCTCGGACGGCGGGGCCTTGACCTCGACCTCCACGTTGAACAGGTAGCCGACGGTCTCCTCCTTGATGGCATCCATCATCGCGTTGAAGAGGTCGAAGCCCTCGCGCTGGTACTCGATCAGCGGATCCTTCTGGGCCATCGCCCGCAGGCCGATGCCGTCACGCAGGTAGTCCATCTCGTAGAGATGCTCACGCCACTTGCGGTCCAGCACCGAGAGGATCACGCGGCGCTCCAACTGGCGGGTGACTTCCTCGCCGAGGGCATCCTCCCGGTCGTCGTAGGCGACCTCGGCATCATCAACGAGTTCGGCGACAAGGTAGTCCGACGTGAGGCCCCCTCGGGCGCCTCCTGCCTCCGCCTCCAACTCCTCCACCGAGACACCCACCGGGTAAAGCTGACGAAGAGCCGTCCAGAGCTGGTCCAGGTCCCACGACTCCGGGTACCCCTCCGAGGTGGCGGCCCGCACATAGCCGGTCACGGTGTCGCGGATGAATTCGCGCACCTGCTCCTCGATGTCCTCGCCCTCCAGGACCCGGCGTCGCTCGTCGTAGACGACAAGACGCTGGCGATTGAGGACATCGTCGTACTTGAGGACGTCCTTGCGGATCTCGAAGTTCTGCGCCTCGACCTGGGACTGTGCGGACCTGATGGCATTGGTCACCATCTTCGCCTCGATCGGAACATCGTCCGGCACGTTGAATCGGCGCAGGAACGCGTCGACCATCTCGGACTTGAACAGCCGCATGAGGTCGTCCTGGAGGGACAGATAGAACTGGGACTCGCCGGGATCGCCCTGGCGACCGGAGCGGCCACGCAGCTGGTTGTCGATGCGACGCGACTCGTGTCGCTCGGTCGAGAGGACGAACAGGCCCCCGAGTCCGATGACCTCTTCGTGCTCGGCCGCGACGGAGGACTTCGCCTTCTCCAGGGCCTCGGGCCATGCCGCCTCGTACGCCTCGGGATCGTCGACCGGCGAGAGTCCCTGCTGGGAGAGGGCCGCCGCCGCCATGAACTCGGGGTTGCCGCCGAGGATGATGTCAGTGCCTCGGCCGGCCATGTTGGTGGCAACCGTGACGGCCCCCTTGCGGCCCGCCTGCGCGACGATCGCCGCCTCCCGCTCATGCTGCTTGGCATTCAGGACCTCATGGGGAACACCGTTCTGCTTGAGCAGCCGGGACAGGTGCTCGGACTTCTCGACGCTCGTGGTGCCGACGAGGATCGGCTGACCCTTGGCGTGACGCTCCACGATGTCCTCGACGACGGCGTCGTACTTGGCGTCCTCGGTCCGGTAGACGAGGTCCGGCTGGTCGATCCGCTGCATCGGACGATTGGTCGGGATCGGGACGACACCGAGGTTGTAGATCTGGTTGAACTCCGCGGCCTCGGTCATCGCCGTGCCGGTCATGCCGCCGAGCTTGTCGTAGAGGCGGAAGAAGTTCTGCAGCGTCACGGTGGCGAGGGTCTGGTTCTCCGCCTTGATCTCAACACCCTCCTTCGCCTCGATCGCCTGGTGCAGTCCCTCGTTGTATCGGCGTCCGGAGAGGATGCGGCCGGTGTGCTCGTCGACGATGATCACCTCGCCGTCGATGACGACGTAGTCGCGATCCTTCTTGAACAGCTCCTTCGCACGGATGGCGTTGTTCAGGAAGCCCACGAGAGGGGTGTTGACGGTGTCATACAGATTCTCGATGCCGATCTGGTCCTCGACCCGGTCGATGGCCTGCTCGAGGACGCCGATCGTCTTCTTCTTCTCGTCGACCTCGTAGTCCTCATCCCGCTTCAGCAGGGCCGCGATGCGCGCGAACTCCGAGTACCACGTAGTCGGCTGATCGGCCGGGCCGCTGATGATCAGCGGGGTTCGGGCCTCGTCGATGAGGATGGAGTCGACCTCGTCGACGATCGCGAAGTGATGCCCCCGCTGGACCATCTCCGCACGGGACCAGGCCATGTTGTCGCGCAGATAGTCGAAGCCGAACTCGTTGTTCGTGCCGTACGTGATGTCGGCCGCATAGGAGGCACGACGCTGCGTCGGCGTCATGCCGGACAGGATGACTCCGACGCTAAGGCCGAGGAACCGGTGGATACGGCCCATCCACTCGGCATCGCGCTCCGCGAGGTAGTCATTGACGGTCACGACGTGGACCCCGTCACCGGCCAGGGCGTTCAGGTAGGCCGGGAGGGTGGCCACGAGGGTCTTGCCCTCACCGGTGCGCATCTCGGCGATGTTGCCCAGGTGGAGCGCGGCGCCGCCCATGATCTGGACGTCGTAGTGACGCTGGCCCAGGGTCCGCTGGGCCGCCTCACGCACCGTGGCGAAGGCCTCCGGGAGGAGATCATCCAGGGACTCACCGGCCGCGTATCGCTCCCGGTACTCGTCGGTGAGGGCACGGAGCTCGTCGTCGGTCAGTCCGACGAAGTCCTCCTCGATCGCGTTGACGGCCCTGACGATGCCCTCGAGTTTGCGCAGGGTCTTGCCCTCACCCGCGCGAAGGATCTTGTCCAGAACTCCCACAGCGATGCGACCTTCCCTCATCCTTTGCCCCGGGCGCCCGCACATCCGGGGTGCATGGCCGAGGCGCCCAGCGGGCGCCCCACGGGTGCGGCTCGTGCGACCGCATCCACCATCGTAGATGGCCTGTCCCCACCCGCGACGCCTGCAGTGCGAGACTGGCCCTCATGACCCCGGCGGATCCGCACTCCCGCCCCGTCCTCAGCGACGGCCTGATCAGCCTGCGCCCGCTGAGGCTCTCAGACGTCGACGACATCACTGCGGCCTGCCAGGATCCCCAGATCTCGCGCTGGACGGCCGTGCCGTCCCCCTATGCCCGGTCCGATGCCGAAGCCTTCATCGCCCGACAGGCCACGGACGAGATGGAGGGCATCGAGCCCACCTGGGCGATCACCGTTGTCCCTGATCCGCGCTGGTCCGGATCGATCACCCTGCATCTGGACGGCGCTGCGGGGGCGGACGTCGGCTACCTGATGGCCCCCTGGGCCAGAGGTGCCGGCCATGCGACCCGAGCATTGCGCCTCGCGTGCACATGGGGGTTCTCCACGCTGAGTCTGCAGGTCATCACGTGGCATGCCTTCGTCGGCAACGAGGCCTCGCTGCACTCAGCCCGTCGCGTCGGATTCCAGATCCCGCCGCACGTCTTCAGGTCCTACGGCAGCCAGCGCGGTCACCGCCGGGACAGCTGGGTCGGAACGCTGACGCCGGAGGACCTCGCGGCGGCCTCCCGCATCGGCGAGGCACGTCGCGAATACCTCGGCCCGGACCTGACCCGTCGGGAACGGGATGTGCTGACCCACCTGGCGCAGGGACAGGCGAACCGAACCATCGCCAGCGAGCTCGGCATCAGCGAGAACACGGTGAAGAACCACGTGCGCAGCATCTTGGAGAAGCTTCAGGCCTCGTCCCGGTCCGAGGCCGTCGTATCGGCTCTCCGACTGGGTTTGGTGTCCCTGCCGGGTTGACCCCCTGCACCCGAAGCCGAGGTCGTCCACAGCCGCGGAGTTCGCGGTCAACCATCCACCGCGGCCCGACTCTCCCTCGCTGAGCCGCTCTCCAGGTCGACGATCGCATGATGATCACCCTGAACGAAGCGCCGTGGGCCGCACTCCTCGCCGATGCCGTCGACCTCGCACTCGGACGGGCCTGCGCCCTATGCGACATCCCCGGACGCGCGGTCTGCCTGACATGTCTGGAGGACCTGCGCTGCATACCGGCTCCCCTGATGCTGTCGCCGCTGTCGGGACATCAGCCCGATTCGTCCGGAGCGGCGACGGGTCTCCTTCCCCCCGGGCGCTACGCCGTTCCCTATCGCGGGGACGCGTCGACCCTCATCCTGGACTACAAGGAGCGCGGCAACCGGGCCCTCGCCGCCGGACTCGGACTGCTGCTGGCGGACGCCGTCGACGCACTTGTGGAAGTGGACCTGGGGCGCGACACGGAGCATCCCGTCATTCTCGTTCCGATCCCGGGCCGTCCGCGATCGAAGCGTGGCTTCGCGGCCCTGCCTCGGATTCTGCGGCCTGCCGTGCGATCCCTGACGGACGCCGGGCACGAAGTCTGCGTCGTACCGCTGCTGCGTCAGGCGCAGCATCACGGACCCCTCAAGGGGATGGGGCGCAGCGAACGTCGCCGTGCGGTCCCCGGGAGCATGGTGGCGGTCCTCCCGTCGCGCCTCCCGCGAGGTCACGTCGTCATCGTCGACGATGTCGTGACCACCGGAACGACGATGCTGGAGGCCATCAGGGCCCTGCGCGTCGGAGGCCTCACGGTGGCGGGCGTTGCGGCGATCGCGCACAGCGAGCACCCCTGAGCCAGACCGGGCACTACCCCGGATACGTGGGAGCCGCTCCCCGCACGCGCTCGGACCACGTGGCCGCGTCCAATTGGTACACCAGCCCGTCGGCAGAACCCACCAGGCTGCGCAGACCGGGAGCCGCACCGACACTGACCGGTGCCTCGGGAGCACCGACGGGAATCGTCGCCCCCCGCGCCAGGCCGATCTCGAAGACCTGCAGGCTTCCTGCACTCTCACTTCCGAGCACCGTGAGGCTGTCAGAACCCGACCACGCGACGTCGACGACCTCGTCGAGTCGGGACTCGACGCGGACGGGCTCCTCGACGCGCAATCCGGCGGGGCTGAGCGTCGAACGGTCGATGCGCGCGAGCAGCAGCTCGGTGCGGGGCCCTCGTCCGATGATGAGGGCCGCCCTGGTGCCGTCTCTCGAGGGAACCGCGGCACGCAGCTGCGCTCGACCGGTGATCCCCTCCACGCTGACGGACCGGGAGGTGCCGTCAGGGCTCACCGCGATGAGGCCCTCCTCCGCATCGACGACCCACACGTCGGAGGATCCATCGAAGGCCAGCGACACAGCTCGACCTTCCTCGCGGATCCGGATCATCGCGGCTCCCATGGCGAGCCGCGACCGCCACACGGCTCCCTCGGTGTCGATGCCGGCCAGCGCGCTGGAGTCGAGGCTGACGGCGATGTCGATGAGCGTCGTCTCGCCCTCACCTGCAGCTCCCGGGACAGGTGCCACCTCGTCGATCCCGAGACGTACAACACCTTCAGGCCTGGTCACGTAGCCGACCGACCCGAAAGGCATCGCGTTCGGGTCCACCTGCGGCCACGAGTCCCGCGGTTGCGGGTTCACGACGCCGGAGACCGTCACCGGCTGACCGGCTGCCGTGATGCTGACGGCGTCCACCTCAGGCAGCTGCTTGAGGGTCCACACGAGTTGCTGGGAGATGGCGATACGGGTCTGGTTGTCGACGTCGTTGATCGTCGGGGTGAGGTCCACCTGCGCGACACCCCCCTCGATCGGAACGGCATCGATGTTGAGTCCGACGGCGGCCGGGAAGCCGGTCCGCACAGCGGGCTGGAGCCAGTCCGTAGGTCCGGCGATGAGTCGGCGCACCAACGCTGTCGCAAGGCCCGGGCCGATGACGGGGATCATCCGCGGATCCGGGACCAGCACCTGGAAATCCGGGTTGAAGAAGTAGACGTCGAAGCTGCGGAAGGCGCGGTCCACGTCGACCTGCGACAGCAGCAGGCCCTCGGGGACCCGATTGATCCGCCACTCTCCGCCGACCTCGTCGAGGAAGAAGGTCGTGCGGACCTCACTGCCCGGAGAAGCGACGAGATACCGACCATTCGGCTCGATGCTGCCGGCGTGGGGAGCCGCGAAGGAGACCGAAGCAGCCAGGGAGGCCAGAGCCGGTGAACCCTCGTAGACGGTCACGCCGGCGTTGGTGTCCCAGGCGCGATTCGCCGCCGGCGTGAGGTAGGAGCGGGCGACGGCATGGTCGTCGTCGAAGGACGCCGAGGCATCCAGGAAGCCCTGCACGATCTCCTCCGGTGACATCCCGGGCAGGGGTGCGCGGGCGATCACGCGGATGAACTGGTCCTCGGGGTCGACATTGATCTGGTCCCCCTGCTCGATCGGCCCGCTGGTCGGCACCTGGGCCGTGAACGATGACGGCAGGGTGGCGCATCCGGCCAGGGTGGCGGCGGCCACCAGTACGGCCAGAGTCTGCCCGGCCCGCCGAATCATGGCCGTCCCTCCGTGCCCTCGATGACGAAGGTCGCGGCCGGGGACGCCGTGGCGGGATCGCGCACCTGGGACGTCTCATCACCTGGGCCCTTCACCGTGCCCGGATCCACCGCATCACCGTGATCATCGGGCGTCTGGTCGACATCGCCCGGTGCGGTGAGCGCCTCCGCCTCGGATCCGAGACCGAGGGGAGACTCCGTGAATCCGGCCTTGCGGTCCAGCGGCAGCGTGAGCCTGAAGCAGGCGCCCTTGCCTGGCTCACCCCACGCCTCCAGCCAGCCGCCGTGCAGCCGAGCGTCCTCCAGGGCGATAGCCAGGCCCAGACCGGTGCCTCCTGTCGTGCGAGCCCTCGCCGGGTCGGCTCGCCAGAACCGGTTGAACACCAGACTGGCCTCACCCGGCCGCAGGCCCACCCCGAAGTCCCGGACCGTGACGGCCGCAGCCTGATTGTTGTGGGCGACCCGCACATCGACCCCAAGAAGGTTCCCGTGCTCGATCGCATTCTCGAGCAGGTTGCGGATGATCCGATCGACGCGACGAGGATCGCACCGCACCGGGCACGAACTGTGGGCCGTGATCATGCGGACGTCGAGGTCGGCGTGGTCGGCCAGCGGCGCTGCGGCGTCGACGGCACGTTGAACGAGCGTCACCAGATCGACACGCTCCTCGTCGAGCACCGCGGCACCGGCATCGAAGCGCGAGATCTCCAGCAGGTCGGCCAGCAGCGCCTCGAACCGGTCGAGCTGTGTCTGGAGCAGTTCCACGGCTCGCTCGGTCGGCGCATCGAGGTCCTCGCGGTCCTCGTAGACGACGTCGGCAGCCATGCGGATCGTCGTCAACGGTGTACGCAGCTCGTGAGAGACGTCCGACACGAAGCGCTGCTGGACGCGCGAGAGGTCCTCGAGCTGACGGATCTGGCGCGCCAGGCTCTCGGCCATGGCATTGAAGGAGGTCGCCAGTCGAGCGAGATCGTCCGATCCGCGCACGGGCATGCGCTCGGCGAGGTTGCCGTCGGCCAGCCGGACCGCCGTGCGCGACGCCGCCCGAACGGGCACGACGACCTGACGCGTCACCAGCCAGGCGACCACGGCGAGCAGGATGAGCAGCAGCAGTCCGGTCACGATGACCGAGGATCGGACCAGGTCCAGAGTGCCCTGCTCCTGCCCCAGCGGGAACAGGTAGTACAACTCATACGGGCCGACGGTGGGCACCGTGAGGGGTGCGCCCACGACCAACCCCGGCGTGGTGCGTCCGTCGAGGAACCGGATGTCGGTGTAGGTCCATGACTGCCGATCCGACTCGACGATCGCCGCACGCAGGTCGGCAGGCACCGAGTTCTCTGCAACGAGGTTCGTTCCCCGCTCGGGTGCGTCGGTCAGGGGATCCGACGAGAGCAGCAGGACGTCGAAGGTCGCCGGCGAGCCGGCTCTGGCCGCGAGGGCTGTGACGACGCTGTCCACGATGCGGTCGGGGGCTGGCGTGGATGCGCCGGTGTCCGCGGCGTCGAGGATCCGGCGGGCCTCACCCAGCCCGGCCGTGGCCTCTCCGACGGAGATGCGCTCCTTGGCGTCGAGCAGTCCGGTCGTGACCCGGGAGAGCAGGGACAGTCCCAGGACACCGACGACCATCAAGGACAGGACGAGCACGGTCAGGGTGACTCGAAGCCACAGGGACCGCTGCCACAGGCGCAGGAGCGCGCGCGGAACGGCGAGGACGATCCTGAAGACCCCGTGCAGGAAGTGGACCATAACGATGCAGGCGGACGGCTATGCGTTGCCGGCCTTGTAGCCCACGCCTCGCACCGTCTGGATGATCTCGGGCTTGTCGGGGTCGGACTCGACCTTGGCCCGCAACCGCTGAACGTGCACGTTGACCAGGCGGGTATCGGCGGAATGTCGGTAGCCCCAGACCTCCTGCAGCAGGGCCTCGCGCGTGAAGACCTGTCCGGGCTTGCGCGCGAGACAGACCAGGAGGTCGAACTCCAGCGGGGTGAGGGACAGGACCTCGTCGCCGCGACGCACCACATGACCGGTGACGTCGACCTCGAGGCCACCCACCTGGAGCGACTGGATCAACGGCTCGTCATTCCGGCGTATGCGCGCGCGGATCCGGGCGACGAGCTCCTTGGGTTTGAACGGCTTGATGATGTAGTCGTCGGCTCCGGACTCGAGGCCGACGACCACATCGACCGTGTCGCTCTTGGCCGTCAGCATGACGACGGGCGTCCCCGACTCCGCACGGATGGCCCGGCAGACGTCGACGCCGTCGCGCCCCGGAAGCATGAGGTCAAGGAGCACGAGATCGGGCTGGGCGTCCCGGAAGGCCGTGATGGCCTGATTGCCGTCGGAGCAGAACACCGGCTCGAACCCCTCGCCCCGCAGGACGATGCCAAGCATCTCGGACAGGGCGGCATCATCGTCGACGACGAGGATGCGGCCGCGTGTCCCGTTTCGAAGCCCTGAGGTCACCGTCATACACCTATGGTGACACGTCGGGCATGCCCACGAGCAGGGCAATGGCTCCGGGAGCGTTGACCATGCCGTGGGTGACCATGGACGCCCCCGTCGATCCGGTGCGCCAGCGGACCCAGCCGAGCACCACGCCGCTGGGAAGGAGCACGAGGAACCGGAGGGGTTCGACGTGAAAAGCGGCGAACACGACGGCCGAGATGATGATGGTCAGAACAGCCCCGACTCCCCGCTTGCGCAGTGCGGAGAACATCAGGCCGCGGAAGAACAGCTCCTCCACGATCGGAGCGCCGACCATGAGCATCACGGCGAAGATCACCAGCGCGGTCCGACCACCCTGGGCCGTGAGTTCGTCGGCGATCTCACTAGCCGCCGAGGTCACGTCCGGAAAGAACTGCTGGGTGAGCAGCGCAGCAAGTCCCGCGAGCAGGAGGGCGATCAGACCACCAAGGACGCCCCATCCGGTGTCGCTCCAGGACAGGCTCAGCCCGAAGTCGATACGCGCACCGTTGCCCCTGAACCGGGCGACGAGGATGGGGTAGCCCGCGAGCACGAACCAGGGAAGGAGCGTGCCCAGCAGGGCCGCCGTCACGACCGGGGTGTCCGTGACGAAGAAGGCTACGCCCGCTCCCAGACCGAGGACGATCGCCCCGACCATGCCGATCAGGACGTCCCAGAGCCCCCACCTCGGGGGGCGCAGCGCCTCCCCTTGTGCCATCGCCGCGGTGACGGTCGCCGGACATCCGGGATAGTCGGCGGGGGTGGTCACCTCGTCAGACTAGGGGGCGAACGCCGACGCGCACGCGACTTGTCGCAGGTAGGGTCCGGGGATGAGCTCGCCCACACCGAACGGCAAGTCGCGCAACGTGTGGCTGCGCATGAGCCCGATGCCCCGCGCCATCGGCCTGGTGCTGGCGTTCGTCGGGATCGTCTACGTGGTCATGGGGCTGGGCATCGCCGGCGACAGCCAGTACCGCGGCAACATGGCCTTCGCCATAGGCGGTGCCGTGTCCGCTGTCGTCGGCCTGTTCATCCTGCGCCGCACTAGTCAGGCGGCGAAGCGCGAGATCCAGGCCGAGATCGACGCCGAGAAGTCCGCGGAAGGCGAGTAGCACCCATCAACGCCGAGACCTGCTGGTACTGACAACAACCGGGCTCGGAAGTGTCGGTACCAGCAGGTCTCGATGCTGTGAGCTACGTCAGTAGCGGTAGTGCTCCGGCTTGTACGGGCCCGCCACGTCGACACCGAGGTACTCGGCCTGCGGCTTGCTCAGCTCGGTGAGGCCGACGCCGAGGGCATCGAGGTGCAGGCGCGCCACCTTCTCGTCGAGGTGCTTGGGCAGGGTGTACACGCCAAGCGGGTACTCATCGAGCTTGGTGAACAGCTCGATCTGCGCGAGCACCTGATTCGTGAAGGAGTTGCTCATCACGAAGGACGGGTGACCCGTGGCATTGCCGAGGTTCAGCAGGCGCCCCTCGCTCAGAATGATGATCGAGTGGCCGTCGGAGAACGTGAACTCGTCGACCTGCGGCTTGATCGTCTTGCGCGCGATGCCCGGGATCGCCATGAGGCCGGCCATATCGATCTCGTTGTCGAAGTGACCGATGTTCCCGACGATCGCCTGGTGCTTCATGCCGGCCATGTGCTCGGCGGTGATGACGTCGAAGCAGCCGGTGGCGGTGATGAAGATGTCCGCCTGATCGACGACGTCCTCGAGGCGGGCCACCTGGTAGCCGTCCATGGCGGCCTGCAGTGCGCAGATCGGATCGATCTCGGTGACGATGACGCGGGCACCCTGGCCGCGGAGCGAGTCCGCCGAGCCCTTGCCGACGTCGCCGTAGCCGCAGACGACCGCGACCTTTCCACCGATGAGCGTGTCCGTCGCACGGTTGATGCCGTCGACGAGCGAGTGGCGGCAGCCGTACTTGTTGTCGAACTTGCTCTTGGTGACCGAGTCGTTGACGTTGATGGCCGGGAAGAGCAGCGAGCCCTCGCGCATCATCTCGTAGAGACGGTGCACGCCGGTGGTGGTTTCCTCGGTGACGCCCTTGATGCCGGCGGCGATGCCGGTCCAGCGCTGCGGATCCTCAGCGAGCGAGCGCTTGAGGGTCTCCAGCACGACCGCGTACTCCTCGGAGGTGGTCTCGTCGGCGCTCGGGACGACGCCAGCGGCCTCGAACTCCTTGCCCTTGTGGACCAGGAGGGTGGCGTCGCCGCCGTCGTCGAGGATCAGGTTGGGCCCGCCGTGCTCAGGCCACACGAGCGCCTGCGGGGTGCACCACCAGTACTCGGGGACCGTCCCGCC
>JAURME010000142.1 GCA_030830865.1 Candidatus Nanopelagicales bacterium
AACGCCCTCAGCCTCTGGCTGCTCGCGGCCGCGGTGCCGTGCCTGATCAGCTCCATGTTCGCCGGGGGAATCCAGGACGGCTGGTCGGTCTACCAGCCGCTCGCCTCGCAGGCACCGATCGGCACGCTCGGCTACCAGATGACGATCATCGTCTTCGCGATCTCCACCGCGGTCGCCAGCGTGAACCTCATGACCACCATCCTCACGATGCGCGCCAAGGGCATGTCCTGGTCGAGGACACCGATCTTCGTCTACGGCATTTTCGCCTCGGCGCTCATGGGCCTTTACGCCTTCCCGTTCTACCAGTACTCGCAGATCCTCTCGCTGACCGACTACGTCTGGAACACGTCGTTCTTCGACCCACTCCAGGGCGGCAGCGTATGGCTCTACGAGAACCTGTTCTGGCTGCTCGGCCACCCCGAGGTCTACGTCATCGTCATCCCGACGGCTGCGGTCGCTCTCGAGTTGATGCCGGTCTTCCTGCGCAAACCGCTGTTCAGCTTCAACTTCGCGGTCGCCGGAATCGTCGGTGTCGTGGCGCTCAGCGGACTGGTGTGGGCCCACCACATGTACATGACCGGCTGGGCACCCTCGGTGAACTACCCGTTCATGCTGTCCACCGAGATGATCTCGATCCCGGTCGGGTTCCTGGTGCTGGTGGCGATCGGCACGTTCTGGCGTGGGACCGTCTGGACGCGCCTGCCTCTGATGGCGGTGTACGCGCTCGTGTTCAACAAGATGATCGGTGGCGTCACGGGCATCTACCTGTCCGACGTCCCCGCCGACCAGTACTTCCACGGCAGCATGTTCGTCGTCGCCCATTTCCACTACATGCTGATGGGCGCCGGCCTCTTCGGCGCCATGGGTGGCATCGCGTTCTACTTCCCGAAGATGACCGGCCGCATCCTCGACGAGCGCATCGGGTCAATCGGACTGTGGACCGCGTTCGTCGGCTTCCAGCTCACGTTCGGATCGATGTTCGTCGCCGGCCTGCAGGGCCAGCCGCGCCGCGTGCTGCAGTTCGACTCGATGTTCAACATCTCCAACTGGATCTCGACGATCGGCGCCTACACGATCGGCGTGGGCATGCTCATCTTCATGTCCGCCATCATCATCTCCTGGCGCTCCGGCCAGAAGGCCTCGGGCAACCCGTGGGGCTCAAAGTCCCTGGAGTGGCAGACGCCGACACCGGTTCCCCTGGAGAACTTCGAGGTCCTTCCCGTGGTCACCGAGAGGCCATACAACTACGGCGTTCCCGACCCGTATGACAAGGAGCTCGAGGCCGAGGACGGCGACCTCACGGAGAAGGTGGGTGCGCGATGAGCACGCCGACCCAGGCGTTGATGCCCACCACCGGCGAGCCGATCAGCACGATCGCCCGACGCGGCCGCGTCGGCCTGTGGCTGATGATCGTCGCCGACGTGTCCGGCACCATTGCCCTGATCATCAGCTACTCCTACCTGTGGAGCCTGAACGTCAACGGGGGCTGGGCGCCTCCGGGTGCCACGGAGACTGCGGGGGAGACCAACAATCCCCTCCAGCAGACGGGCTCCTTCGCGGCGGAGTGGCCGTTCTGGGTGATCCTGCTGCTCGTCGTGTTGTCGACAGCGGCCATGTGGTGGTCCTACAAGGCGGTCAAAGGAGGCTTCCAGGCGGCCGGAGTCACGGCTGCGGTGCTCTCCACGCTGGTGATGCTCGGTGCCCTGATCGCCCAGTGGATCCAGATCTCCACCTTCCCGTTCGGGCCGACCGACGGCGCCTACGCGTCGGCGGTGATCCTGCTCTGCGCCAGCAACCTGTTCCACATGCTGCTGGTGCTGTTCATCCTCACCGGCATCGTCAACCGCACCCGAAAGGGACTCATCCGTCAGGCCGTGAACTACCAGTCGCAGGCCGCGAGCTACTACATGACGTGGGTCTCCATCGCCGTTCTCCTGGGCGCACTCGTGACCACGTTCATGGTCGAGAGCCCGAACACCGATCCTTCGAAGTTCGGCCACTTCACGACCCTGTCGGAGAGCACGGCCTCGCCGTCACCGAGTCCGTCGCCGAGCGCATCCTCGAGCGGCTCCGCGTCTCCGTCGGCCAGCTCATCCGCCAGCCCGTCGCCCAGCTAGCACCGCATCCGCCACGAGTGAACGCACGACCGATCGCGACCGGACGACGCCTCACTGCTGGCCTGCTGGTCGGGGCGCCGATCCTGCTCCTCGTGCTGTTCACCCTCGGTGGGCTCACGGAGGAGCAGGAGACGGGCATCCCGACGGTGCCCTTCATCACCCTGCTGTCCCTGCCCCTGGACATCTGGATTCGTGACCTCGCGACGGCGCTGACCCTCGGCACCCTGACGGTCGGTCTCGTCCTGGCCCCTCGACCGAGCCGGTCACTGGGACGTGTGGCGGGCCTCGCCGCGATCGTGTGGGCGGCGGCGGTGCTCGCCCAGTCCGTCCTGACGGTGTCGGAGGTGCTGGCTCTGCCCCTGGGGGAGTCGCTCGATGCGACCCGCGTGTGGTCCCTGATCGTCCAGACCGAGCTCGGGCAGGTGATGCTGGCTCAGATCGTGATCGCGATCCTCATCGCGATCCTCGCCTGGGTCGTCCACACCCGAGTCGCCGCACTCCTACTGGTCCTCCTCGCGATCATCGCCGCGTGGCTTCCCGGCCTGACCGGGCACTCGGGCATCCAGGAGGGCCATGCCGCAGCATCGATCGGGCTGGGCTTCCATCTGGTCTTCGCGTCGCTGTGGGTCGGAGGCCTGGTGGCCACGGCCCTCTACGCGGCGGCCGGGGAACCCGATGCCGGGATCCTCCTGCGGCGGTTCAGCATCCTGGCCCTCATCAGCGTGATCGTCATCGCCGAGACGGGGCTGCTCAACGCGGCGCTGCGGTTGGACGGCGTCGCCGCTCTGCTGACCTCGGCATACGGCACGCTCATCCTCGCCAAGGTCACGGTGCTGGTGATCCTGATCGGCTGGGGCTGGCGGCACCGACGGGTCATCGCCCAGCAGTGGGATGCGCGCTCCGGGTCGACCGTCGTGGATCCCGCCTTCCGCACCCTGTTCGTCAGATGGGGGGCGTGGGAACTGCTGTGGATGGGAGTGGTCTACGGACTCTCCGTCGGCCTGTCGCGCACCGCCCCGCCCGGCTTCGCCCTTGCCGGAGATCACCTCACGCCGGGGGTCATCACGCTGCTGGTCCTCGGGATCCCCATGGCTGTCGGATTCCTCAACCCCCGTGCGCTCAGGGCCCCGTCCGT
>JAURME010000143.1 GCA_030830865.1 Candidatus Nanopelagicales bacterium
GATGCCGATCATGCCGACCTCGATCTCGTTCTGGAATCGCCGGGCCGCTCCGCCGTCGTTGGTGAAGATCGCTGTGCCGTTGCCATACGGGTGGTCGTTGATGAGTTGGACACCGGCCTCGAAGGACGGCACGCGGACCACCGACAGCACCGGTCCGAAGATCTCATCGTTGTAGATGGTCATATCGGTGGTGACATTGTCGAACAGGGTCGGCAGCAGCCAGAAGCCGCCATCCTCACCGTCGACGTCCCCCTCGCGGCCGTCGACCACGAGAGTTGCACCGGCGGCCTCCCCCGCGTCGACATAGGACCTCACCTTGTCGCGGTGCACACCGGTGACCAGTGGGCCCATGTCGCATCCACGCCGACCGTCGCCGGTGCGCAGTGCCGGCATGCGCTCGGCGATCTTGGCCACGAGCTCGTCACCGATGGGGTCGACTGCGAGGACGACGGAGATCGCCATGCAGCGCTCGCCCGCGGAGCCGAAGCCTGCGTTGATCGCCTGGTCGGCCGCGAGGTCCAGATCGGCGTCGGGCAGCACCAGCATGTGATTCTTCGCCCCGCCGAGGGCCTGGACGCGCTTGCCGTTTCGGGTGCCGGTCTCATAGATGTACTGGGCGATCGGAGTCGAGCCGACGAAGGAGATGCTCTTGACGTCCTTGTTCTCCAACAGGCCGTCCACGGCTTCCTTGTCACCGTGAACGACGTTGAAGACACCGTCAGGAAGGCCGGCCTGCTTCCACAGCTCCGCCACCAGCATGATCGCTGACGGGTCCTTCTCACTGGGCTTGACCACGACGGTGTTGCCCGTCGCGATCGCTACCGGGAAGAACCACATCGGCACCATCGCAGGGAAGTTGAACGGGGAGATGATGCCGACGACGCCGAGCGGCTGGCGGATCGAGTAGGAGTCGACGCCCGAGGAGACCCCCTCGGAGAAGCCACCCTTCATCAGGTGCGGGATGCCGCAGGCGAACTCGACCACCTCCTGACCGCGGGTCACCTCACCGAGGGCATCGGAGAGCACCTTGCCGTGCTCCTCGGTGATGAGAGCGGCGACCTTCTCCTTGTTGGCGTTCAGCAGCTCCCGGAATGCGAACAGGATCTGCGCCCGCTTGGTCAGCGACGTATCGCGCCACTCCGGAAACGCGGCCTTGGCCGCCGCGACGGCCTCATCGAGGGTGGCACGGGAAGCGAAGTCCACGGTCTTGGTGACCCGGCCGGTGGCCGGATCGAAGACGTCACCGGAGCGTTCCGGCGTGCCCTCCCACAGCGAGCCGTTGATCCAATGGGTGACGCGAGCGGTCATGGCGCTTCCTTCACGGGAGAAAATTCGTCCTAATGTCATGACAAATGCTAGTGGCGGTCAGACCCGGTGTCCAATCTGCCGGGGTGTGCGCGGGTCAGGCCGTGGCGAGGGTGGGCGCCACGGAGCCCTTCAGGTAATCCAGGGAGGTGACCACCTCGCGAAGCGGCCCATCCCCTTCGGCCGGCAGGCCGTCGGTCAACGCGGTGTCCTGCTCGATGATGTACCAGCCCTGGTAGCCGCGGCTCTCGAGCGCCTGGACCACACCGGCGATGTCGACGTCACCGTTGCCGAGCGGGGTGAACAGCCCACCCTGGACGGCCTCCATGATGGACTGCTGCCGCGTCATCAGGGGATCAACCTTCGACAGGTCGACATCCTTCAGGTGGACGTGTCCGACGCGATCAAAGGCCGCCTTGGCGAACTCGACCGGATCGGTGCCGCCGATGGCCAGATGACCGGTGTCGAGACAGAAGTGCACGTCGCAGGAGTCGAGCACCTTCTGGACGTCCTCGTCCTTCTCGATCATCGTCCGGACGTGGGAGTGGACGACCTGCTCCAGGCCGTGCTCCTCGCAGATCTCGTCGACGATCCCGAACATGCGGGCCATGTTCGCGACCTCCTCAGGGGTGGCCGAGTGCGGCTCGGCCCAGTCCCAGTCGGTCACGATCGCGCTGATGAACTTGGTAGCGCCCGCGCGCTGGAAGAGCTCCGCGACGCGCCGGGCCTCGGCGATGGTGGCTGCCTCCTGACCGCGATCGTGCATGACCAGAGGTGTGAAGCCTCCGACCAGGCCCATGCCGTACTCCGCGAGCTGAGCCTGGACGCCCGCGGCATCGTCGGGCAGGAAGCCCGGTGCCCCGAGTTCGGTCACCGTCATGCCCAGGGACGACATCTCCCCCAGCACGCGCGGGGTGGGCAGCATGGCCCCCCAGCCGGGAACCTCGCAGATGCCCCAGGAGATCGGGGCCGATGCGATGCGGGAGACGAAGTCGGACATGGGCACCTCGGATCATCGGGGCGTTGGAACGTTCCAACGCGCTAGCACGAATCGTGGCACACTGCGGTCATCGGCGCCACGACAGACCCCGGGTGTCCGACGAACCACGTTGGGAGGCGCAATGCAGGTGGCAGTGATCGGAGCCGGCCGGATGGGCCGGATCCGTGTCGAGGACCTCGCGGCTGATCCCCGGGTCAGTCGCGTCCTCGTCACCAATCGCACCGCCGAGCGGGCCGTCCACCTCGCTGACGACTTCGATGCCGCCGTCGTGGGATGGGACGACGACGCCCTCCTCGATGCCGACGCGTTCATCATCACCACGGGCACCGACACTCACCTAGCCCACCTGCAGCGACTGGCCCCCATCGGTCGCCCGCTCCTGTGCGAGAAGCCGATTGCCCTGACCCTTTCGGACACGAGAGCCGCCATGGACCTCATGGAGGCACATGGAACGGCGCTGCAGATCGGCTTCCAGCGCCGGTTCGACGCGGGTCTGTCGGCTCTGCAGGGACGCATAGCCGCCGGGGAGCTGGGCACGCTCTACTCACTCGTGCTCACCGCCCACGACCATCAGCCCTCGTCGCGGGAGTTCATCGGGGGCAGTGGCGGCATCTTCCGAGACATGCACGTGCACGACTTCGACCAGATCCGGTGGCTCACGGGTGAGGAGATCACCTGGGTCCATGCCACCTCTGCCGTTCGCGAGCATCAGCAGTACGCGGAGTTCGACGATGCGGACACCACCGTCATCATGGGCACCACCACGGGCGGCACGTCCTTCGCGATCACCGGCACCCGCCACGATCCGCGCGGCCATGACATCCGACTCGAGGCCTTCGGCACCCTCGACTCCGTAGCGTCCGGCCTGACTAGGCGCACGCCCCTGGACCTGCTGCCTCCACGGGAGGACGTCCCCGCTCTCGCGCTCGACGCCCGCCCCTACGACGGGTTCGTCGACCGGTTCCGGGATGCCTTCCGCTCTGAGACCGGCGCGTTCGTGTCCTTCACCCTCGGCGACGTGGACAATCCCTGCCCGGCGGACTCGGCTCTGGAGAGCCTTCGCGTGGCGATCGCCTGCGAGGAGTCCGTGCGGACAGGCCAGCCGGTGACCGTCGCCGACATCATCACGGCTGGCCACTGACGGATCCCCGATGAGCACCTCCCGCCCCACCATCAACGACGTCGCCGCGCGCGCCGGGGTCTCGAAGTCGTTGGTATCGCTCGCGATCCGGGGCTCAGACCGCGTGAGCGAGGAGAGTCGTGAGGCGATACTTCGTGCCGCCGACGAACTCGGCTACCGACCCAACGCTGCAGCGAGAAGCCTCGCCGACCGGCGCAGTCGCACCATCGGGGTGCTGCTCCACGACCTGCACAACCCAGTGTTCGCCCAGGTCCTCGACGGCGTGCAGGAGATCGTGCGGGCCCACGGCTACCGCACCATGCTTGTCACCGGCCACGGTGACAGCCAGCGGGAGAGAGAGGAGCTGACCGCCCTCCTGGACTTCCAGGTCGAGGGCCTGATCCTCATCTCGCATGGACTCGATCCGGCGCTGGCGCAGCAGGCAGCCCGCGAGTGTCCGGTCGTCATCGTCATGCGGCATGACATCACCGGGCGTGGCATCTCCACGGTCTGTGCCGATGATGTCCGTGCCGGCAGCGAGGCGGTCGAGGAACTCCTCGCGCTCGGACACGAGCGCATCGCGCACGTGTCCGGCGGGGACAATCGGGTCGGGGCAGACCGTGAGCTCGGCTACCGCGAAGCGATGATCCGGGCAGGCCTGGATCACCACATCCTCGTGGAGGCGGGAGACTTCACCGAGTCCGGTGGCCGGGCCGCCGCAGCGCGCCTTCTGGAACGGGACCCGGACATCACCGGTCTTGTGGTGGCGAACGACCTGTCCGCTCTGGGGGCCGTGGTGGCCGCCGAGGAGGCCGACCGCTCCGTACCGTCAGACCTGTCGATCGTCGGGTTCGACGGGATGTCGCTGGCGGCCCTCGGCTCCCTTACTCTGACGACGATGGTCCAGCCGCTTGAGCAGATGGGCCGGGCAGCCGCCGAACAGGTGTTCCGCCGGATCACGTCGCCGCGATCACCCTTGAGTCAAGACCAGGTGATCAGCACATGGCTCCCGCGGGGGACGACAGCTCCAGCGCCTCCCCGAGGCTGAGGGTCGCCCGACGGTCGAGCGTCGAGATCAATGCAGAGGCGACGCGCCCGAAGGCGCGCTCCCGAACGACTCCGGGGGCTGCCTCGTCGACAAGGACGTCGATGACGATCTCGTCGACCCCGTGGTCGCGCGCATCGTGGGCGAGGAGGAGGACGTCGATGCCGGCCGCGGCGATGCCGTCCCGAGCGATGACCTCACCCATGCGGATGATTCGGTCGAGCTGTGCTGCTGTGGCGTTCATGTCTCTCCCCTCGGGGTCCTTGGCGCCGGGTTTCTCCCGACATGGCCGAACGTAGGGCACGACTGATATAAACACAAACGATGTTTTTCGATAGTGTTGATCACTATGACTTATCATTAGCCCATGTCATTCGAGGACCTCGACCTTCGTCACCTCCGTGCCCTCATCGCCGTCGCCGAGGAGACCTCCTTCATCGGCGCGGCCTACGAGCTGGGCATCTCCCAAGCTGCAGTTAGCCAGCAGATCAAGGGACTTGAGACGGCGATCGGGGTGCGCGTGTTCGACCGTCCCGGCGGACCTCGTCCGGTCACCCTGACGCCCGCAGGACGGGCTCTGCTGGACCACGCCCGGACGGTGATGGACCTCCTGGACTCCGCCGAGCAGGAGCTGTCCGATCTGGCCAGCGGCACAGGCGGACGTCTGACCATCGGGACGTACCAGAGCGTGTCGGTCCAGTTGCTCCCCGATGTCGTGAGCCGCTTCCTGGCGGAGGCGCCGAACGTGGCGGTGGGACTCACCGAGCACGCCCGCAACGAGGACCTCGTCGATGAACTCCTCGCCGGCCAACTGGATGTCACCTTCCTCGCCGGGCCCTACGAGAGCGACGATCTGGACCTCACCACCTTGGGCACCGACCCGTTCGTGCTGCTGCTGCAGGCCGACGGCGAGCTCGCGCACGCCCACCCCGGGCGACGGTTCCCCACCCTGGAGCTCAACGACGTGCTCATGGTCGGCGAGCCCGATCCGCAGTACGGGGCGGCATCGATGACTGCCGGCCTCCGCGCCCTCGGAGTGCGTCCGCGCTATGCCTTCCGCTCCTACGACAACGGAGCCCAACAGGGCATGGTCCGGGCGGGTGTCGGGCCGGCGATCATGCCGCTGCTCGCCACCGATCCGAGTGACCCGGGGATCGTCGTAAAGACCCTGGACCCACCGCTGGAGCCTCGGACGATCATGCTGGCCACGCCCCGTGGAGCCACCCGGGCGCCGGCCACCGACGCCTTCATCCAGATCGCCAAGCGCGAGTGCCGCGAACGGCTCGCCCTCGCCCGCCCTTGACGCAGCATCGGACTCACCAGGTGCCGCTGCCCACACGGCTATGCTGCGCGGCACACGGCGACGAGGAGGGCGGCATGACCGAGGCAGAGTCAGCAGACGGCTCGATCGCGGCCGAGGAGGCCCGTTCCTTCGACCGCCTGGTCAACTTCACCGATGCTGTGGTCGCCATCGCGATCACCCTGCAACTGCTGCCTCTGGCGACTATCAAGGGCCCCGGCGAGGGTCAGACTGTGGTCGACGTGTTCTCGGAGAACTCGGGCACGATCTTCACGTTCCTGCTCAGCTTCGTGATCGTCGTCGTCATGTGGATCAACCACAACCGCATCTTCAACGTGCTCCGACGCGCAGACGGCACGATCCTGTGGCTCAACATCGCCTGGCTGGTCAGCATCGCGTTCCTGCCGTGGCCCACAGCGATGTATGGCGACGCGACCAACCAGACGGCCCAACAGGTGGGGGGCATTGCGCTGCTCTACTGGAGCAACCTGGCCGTCATCAGCCTGATCCTGACTTTGATCGCGTGGCACGCCGCACGACGCCCGGACCTCTTGGCACCGGGAGCCGCCTCCCGCGGATGGCTCGCGGACCGGAAGCGATCACGCCTGCGCGGCATCGTCTTCCCGGCGTGGTTCATTGTCATTGGCCTTGCATGCGAGTTCTTCACACCCCAGGCGAGCTGGCTCGCTCTGGGCCTCATCCCGATCGGGCGATGGCTCAACCACAGGCCGAAGGTCAGCAGTGCCAGCGACCCCCGGCCCAGTGGGACGCCCCCGACAGGGTCCCCTCCCAGTTGATGATGGTGTGGAACGCGGCGTCCTGCCAGTAGCGCGGCCAGGTGTTCATGGGCTTGCTCCGCAGTGTGGACAGGACCTCCTTGGCCTTGGCCGTTCCCATGAGCTTCTTGTGCTCGGGGAGCATCATGAAGGTCACGCCACGGGCCAGAGGTCGGGACACCTGGTAGGCGCCGAAGTAGCTGCCCGTGGGGTTGATGACGTCGTACTCCCCCTCGCTCTCCCGCTTGACGATGCACAGTCGCTTCTCCTCGGCCGTGGTGTTGAAGTACCGACCCCGGTAGAGGCTCGGCTCGACACCGCGCATGTCCTTGGTGTCGACCGAGTGGAGGGTGAAGTTCGCGAACCTGGCCTGACGCGCCATGACGGCCTGGCGGGCACGGAGGGCCCGGGTCGTGCGGGCCGCTGCTGCGGCGCGTTCAGCCGCTGCGGCGGAGGCGGTGGTCACCGGCGCACTGGGAACGGCCGCGCCAGCAGTGGCTGACTGCTCGGTGACCGTGGCCGGGAGGGTGCCCGCAGCTCCGACCGCCAGGGAAGCGCGGTCGGCAGCGGGCTCGGTGGTGGCGCTGGCCGATGAGCCCAGCGGACCGACCACGATGAGGGCGAGGAGGCCGGCGCCGATACGAAGGGCGGGACGGGACAGCTGACGGGTCGTGCGGTGATGCGAACGTGCGGACATGCTTCCTCGTCGTACGGCATCGGCCTCGTGGGCAGATGCGTGGCCGCGATGCGGGTCCGGGCCCGACCGGGGACTCCTGTCCGCCCCGGCCGTGCTCACCAGCTCCCTGACCGATCAGCGCGAGTCGCACGCCCTGACTTGAATGGACAGGAAGCTCCCCGCGGCGGCGTCCGCGGGGGCTTCGCGAAGTGGTGCTTCGCCGTGTTGTCGGTGGACAACGCTCAACGACATTACGACGTTTCTGCGACATGGGAAGCGGCGGTGACGCGGAAAACCTGTCCGATTTGTTGCTAAACATGTGGAATACGGCGTGACGTCGGCAACAGCGATCCGAGATCTCCTCGTGACATGAATGTGACATGAGTCATGACCGACCCCGCGTGTCCGAGTGTGCCAACCACGCCAAGTGGCCGATCAGCGCGCTACTATGGCCACCACCACGATCCCGGCGGCGATGAGGGCGCCGATCAGGATCCACGGCATCGACTTTCGGACCCGGTGGAACCGTGGCTTGCCCACACCGTCGGCGATCTCCCCCTCCGCCCGCAGACGGTCGTTCGCCCTCGCCACGCGCTGGGCCTTGGCGATGCGCTCATCCGCCGCGGCCTCCTTCGCGCCTCCTGAGATGAAGTCCTCGTCGAGGACGACGTCATCGAGTTCGTCGAACGGATCCTGCGTCATGCTCCACTCCCGGGACGTGACCTGCGGTGTCCCAGAAGAGTACGTCGTCGGCCGCCGAAGTGGGCCGGGGCGTCAACCCGATTCGCACTAGGGTGCTGAGGTGCACCCCCTCAACTGAGAGGCAGAACGATGGCCGGACAACTCGTGGATCGCGTCGCCCTGATCACCGGAGCCTCGCGAGGAATCGGCCGCTGCATGGCCGAGCTCTTCGCACAGGAGGGCGCATCGGTGGCCCTCGTCGCCCGATCCGCCGATGCTTTGCAGGATGTCTCGGACGCCATCATCGGTCGGGGCGGCCGGGCTCTGGCCCTCCCGACGGATCTCGTCGACCCCGACGCCGGTAGCGCCGCGGTCGAGCGAGCGCAGGAGGAGTTCGGCCGCATCGACGTCCTCATCAACAACGCCGGCGGCAGTTCCTTCATGGCACCCGTGGCCGAGAGCAGGATGAGCGGCGTCGCCAAGACGATGGCCCTGAATTTCGATGCGACCCTTCGGATGATCCAGGCAGTTGTCCCGGGCATGACGGCTCGTGGCCGCGGGTCGATCGTCAACGTCTCCTCGGTGACGGCCCTGCGCGCCTCCCCCCTCCTGGGCCACTACGGCGCCGCCAAGGCAGCCGTCGTGTCCATCACCCAGACCCTGGGCGTCGAACTCGCGCCGACGGGCGTGCGGGTCAATGCCCTGGTTCCGGGGTGGATCGCCACGGACCTCACCGAGTTCCTACGAGGTGACGACGCTCTGGAGGCCTCCATCCTCGACCGGGTCCCCATGCACCGCTGGGGAACACCCGACGAGATCGCCAGCGCCGCGCTGTTCCTGGCCAGTGATGCGTCGTCCTTCATGACGGGCCAGTCGCTCATCGTGGACGGCGGACTCAGCGCCAATCCGTGACAGTCCGCTAGCCTGATCATTCGGCGACCTCCGCCGATCACCCCTGCCAAGGAGTAGTCGTGGGACCGATCCTGACCATCATCGTCATCGCGCTGCTCGTCATCGGGGCCATCGCCCTCGGCGTGAAGTTCTTCAACACCTCGGTCGAGGAGCAGGAGGAGGGCAAGGGCAAGGACTGGGACTGACCCTCGGGCGTTCTCCAGCCCTTCAGTCGAACGCTCAGGCGTTCTCCTTACACGCCTTGATGAGGTTCCTGATCCCCTCGATATCCCCCGGGCTCAGCGTGTTGTTGTCGTCCACCAGGTAGTACATGACGTTCTCCTCGCTGGTGCCGTGCCCGAGGCCGAGGACGTGACCGAGTTCGTGCAGGTACACCGCACTGCGCTCGTCCGCCTTGGCCTTCTTCACGTATTCGATGCTGAGGACCATGCTGCCCTCGGTGATCTCCTTGGAGTCCTTCCAGACCTTCGTCGGGGAGGCGAAGCCCACCGTGCGCTTGTCGAGCAGTGAGGAGTCACGCTCGTTCATGAACGCGATGTAGATGTGGCGTTCACTCGGATGGATGTCGCTGGTCACGACGAAATTGCTGTCGTCGTACACGACCGGGACCTCACCGACGTACTGGAAGTCCAGCCCCGAGACCTCACCCCACTTCTCCAGGTCTCTGCGGATCTGCTGCCCGGCGGTCGCAGCATCACCCGCGGTGAGTCGTCCGGTGTCGATGCTCCAGGTGACGGGCGTGTCGCAGTCGGCCCATCCGCTGTTGATCAGCTCCGGGCTGCTGCCGACGAAGATCGAGGCGACCTGGGACTCGGCGTAGGCGACGACGCCGACGATCGACAGGAACGCCGCCGACACCACAACCGTCGCCAACTGCCAAGCGGGCTTGCCCTTGCGGCGATCTACTCCGCTGCGCCGATCACCCTGACGCCGGTCCACCATTCCCGAAGGCAGCGCGTGCGCGCCCGTACGCCGATCGGCCCTACGGCGGTCGCCACGCCGGCGGTCCGGAGGATGCGTCTTTTGGAAGTAGAGCAGGCTGGCCATCCCGAGGGCGAAGGCCACGGCGGTGATCAGGACCCACCAGTACCAACTCACGACCTCACCCCCTCGGTGACCGATACCCGACTCCGGGCTCACCACCAGTATCGAGCGTCATGTGAGTGTCGATACCGCCTCAGCGGTCCCTTGATCGGTCAGTTTTCGCCCATGTCACGCGTCCGATGGAGCCACCACAGGCCCACCAGGGGAAGGACGAGGGGAATGAACAGGTAGCCGCTTCCGAAAGTCGACCACACCGAGGCCCTGGGGAAGGCATCGGAATCGAGCAGGCTGAAGAACCCGACGACGAGCACGCCCGCGAGCTCGATGCCGATCGCCACGGTGGCCACCCGGTGTGAGGTCCGGTCACCCCGAGCCAGGGCGACAGTGGCCACGACGTAGATCACCGCCGCGAGCGCCGAGAGGACGTATGCGACGGGGGCCTCGTCGTAGCGGGTGACTATCTGGACGAAGGACCGTGCCGTGGCGGCCAGGGCGAAGACCGCGTACACGATCACCAGGACCCGCCCGAAACCACGGTTCATGACCGGTGGGCGCTCAGCCACCGGTCATCTCCCACACCTGCTGAACCCGCACGACCATCACCGGGGCGACCAGGAAGGCGACGAGGAGAACCGCGGCTGCGGCGCGGGACTTCTCGTCACGCACCCACCAGCCTGCGGCCGGCACCAGGACCAGGAGCCCGAGTAGGTAGAGAACGAACTCCAACTGCGGGAAGTCGACGTCCCTGGTGAAAGCGGAGACCAGCCCCCACACCACGAACGCGATCATCAGAACCTCGAACGCTGCAACGCCGCCCCACATCGGCCGACCCGGGGGACGGTTGGCGATCACCAGGATGGCCGCCCACGCCGCCATCACCAAGGACGCGACGATGAGCGCCGTCGCGAGAGGGCCGGTCATCCCGCCGCGAGGGTCAGCAGGTCACCATCGGTGAACGGGTTGTCCAGCGTGCGGCCATTCACGATCACCGTCGGCGTGCCCCCGACCCCGCGCCCGAATCCGCTCTGCGTCGAGGTGGCGACGAACGGCACGTGCTCCTCGGCCTCGATGCAGGCGATCGCCGCCTCTGAGGCGCCGGATTCGCGCGCGAGCGTCGACAGGGCATCGGCCATGAACTGCGTCGGCGGCTCAGACGGGTCAGCGGCCGCGAACACTGCCGTGTTGAACGTCGCGAAGACCTCGACACCATCCTCCTCGAGCACACACGCGGCGGCACTGGCCGCACGCGCCGACGCTCCTGCAGGCTGGAGGTCCGGGCTGGTTTCCTGAAGGAAGGCAAGGTTGTACTGCTTCACGAGAAGGCCGGAACCGGGCTGCAGGGCTCGATCGACGAGCGCGGCCCCCACCTCCTGCTCCCAGCGCTGGCAGAACGGGCACTGGTAGTCGATATAGACCTCGACGACATCGGCGGCGGCCGGATCCCCGAGGAGCACGGCCCCTGTGGTGTCGAATCCGGGCGGCACCGAGACGCCGTCGGGGAGCTCCCCCGCGGCCCCCAATTGAGGTGTCTGAGGCTCCGCCGCCTGCTCCGGTGCCGGCACTGCGGCGGCGGCCGGGGCCGGTGCGGCCGCAGCTTGGGCAGCCGCTGCCGTCAACTCGGTGACCTGCTGGCTCAGCGTATCGACCTGGGCTCGCAGCGAGGCGACACCCACCACGAGGCCACCGGCGACGATGACGAGCAGGGCCAGGCTGGCGATGGTGAGAGCACGCACCGAGGAGACCGCGCTGCGCAGGCTCGCCATCCCGGGATTGGCCTGCCCGGTGGCGGGAGCCGCGGCGGGGTAGCCGACCACGGTCGTGGGCTCCGGCGTTACGGGGGCCGAAGGCTGGCTCGCCTCGGGACTGTGCTGATCACTCATGGGTGCACAGTATCCCGCGCCTCTCTCAGGGGCGCTTCGCGACGTCGCTGCGGGTAGCGTGGGAAATGTCGCGCCATGGTCCTCCGGTCCGCGCGACAGCGAAGGACGCCGTCGATCACAGGGGAGACCATGAACGCGGAGATGCTGCAGAAGATGGGGCAGGGCATGGGCTTCGTCGCCGCCCTCGATCAGAGCGGGGGCAGTACGCCGAAGGCCCTCCGCCTGTACGGAGTCGAGGAGAGCGAGTACTCCGGCGACGCCGAGATGTTCGATCTGATCCACCGGATGCGCACACGGATCATGACGAGCCCGGCGTTCAACGGCGACCGCATCCTCGGCGCCATCCTGTTCGAGATGACGATGGATCGACAGGTCGAGGGTCTGGGGTCGGCCGAGTATCTGTGGACCCGCAAGAACGTGGTGCCCTTCCTCAAGGTCGACAAGGGCCTCGCCGACGAGGTCGACGGCGCGCAGGTCATGAAGCCCATGCCCGATCTGGACGAGCTCCTCGCGCGGGCCAGGGACCACGGGGTGTTCGGCACCAAGATGCGATCGGTGATCGCTCTCGCCAACTCGACGGGCATTGATGCCGTGGTCGACCAGCAGTTCGAGATCGGCAACCGCATCCTCGATGCCGGTCTCATGCCGATCATCGAGCCGGAGGTCGATATCCACAGCCCCCAGAAGCAGGAGGCCGAGGACCTCCTGCACGCCGCGCTGATGAGCCACCTCGACGCCCTTCCCGAGGGTCGGCAGGTGATGCTCAAGCTCACGCTGCCCAGCACGGATGACTTCTACCTTGATCTCGTCGAGCACCCCCGTGTCCTGCGCGTCGTCGCCCTGTCCGGCGGGTACTCCCGCGCCGAGGCCGACGCACTGCTCCGGGCGAACCACGGCGTGATCGCGTCGTTCTCCCGCGCCCTCACTGAGGGGCTATCCGCGCAGCAGACCGACGCGGAGTTCGACGCCACCCTGGATGCGACCATCCAGGCCATCTACGACGCCTCGATCACCTGAACTCCCCGACCCCGGGTTACATCCCGAGATGCGTGGACTCCCACTACTATGACGTCCATTCATCAACGGACGGGAGTGACGTATGCCGATCGTGGAGGGGCCGTTCCGAGCCGCCGAGGTGGCCGAGTGGAGCCACACCACTGACCTGGTCATCGTCGGTCTGGGCATCGCGGGATCCTGCGCGGCACTGGAGGCCCAGCGCGCCGGCGCTGACGTCCTCGTCCTCGAGCGGGCAGGTGCAGGCGGCGGCGCCAGTGCGCTGTCGCAGGGGCAGTTCTACCTCGGCGGCGGCACCGCCGTGCAGACGGCGTGCGGCTACGACGACTCCCCCGACGAGATGTACGCCTTCCTTCGCGCTGTCACGACCACCGATGAGGAGGACAAGCTCCGCACCTTCTGCGCCGACAGCGCCTCGCACTTCGACTGGCTCGAGGCCCAGGGAGTCCCGTTCGCCCGCGAGGCCTACAAGCACAAGGCCGTCTACACCCGCACCGGCGAGGGTCTGCTCAGCACCGGAAATGAGAAGGTGTGGCCGTTCCGCGAGAAGGCCAAGCCCGCACCCCGCGGGCACCAGGTCTCGGGTGAGGGTGAGATCAGCGGGGGCAACGTCGCCATGAAGGCCCTGCTCGGCACCGTCGAGCGCGAGGGCATTCCGGTGCTCTACGAGGCCAACGTGATCGGACTGGTCCAGGACGACGACGCACGTGTCGTCGGCGTCAAGGTGCGCAGGGACGGTGAGGACTACTTCGTCCGGGCCCGCGTCGGCGTCATGCTCGCCGCCGGGAGCTTCAACCTCAACGACGACGTCACCCGGGAGAACATGCCCCTGTTCTCCCAGTACGGCAAGCCGCTGGGCGAGCCGACGAACGACGGTGCCGGCCTGCTCCTGGGCCGCACGGTTGGTGTCGCCGAGCGCGGCATGCACGGCCTGGTGGCGACCGCATCGATCTACCCGCCCGAGGAACTCATCAAGGGCATCGTCGTCAACGCCGAGGGTCGCCGTTTCGTGGCCGAGGACGTCTACCACGGGCGCATGGCGAACAAGCTCGCCGAACAGCCCGACGCCAAGGCCTTCCTCATCCTCGACGAGGAGATCTTCGGCTACCCCAAGCACGGCTCGCACACCTTCCTCGATGCGTACGAGACGGTCGAGGAGATGGAGGGCGCCCTCCAGGTGCCGGTCGGATCCCTTGCCGCGACGCTGGAGCGCTATAACGCCGACATGGCCGCCGGGGAGGACACCGAGTTCCACAAGCACCCGGACTGGCACAAGGTGCTCGAGGCTCCGTACGCCGTCTTCGAGATCTCGATCCCGCGATCCGACTACCACTGGATGTCGCTCGGAGGTCTGGTGACGGACGTCGACGGCCGTGCACTCGACGAGGCCGGCGAGCCGATCTCCGGGCTCTATGCCGCAGGCGCGTGCACGAACCACCTCGCTCAGGACGGAGATGAGTACGCCAGCGGGATGAGCCTGGCCGGCGGCTCCCTCTTCGGCCGGCGAGTCGGTCTGCACGCGGCGGCCTTGGCGGAGAGCACACCCGCGTGAATCCTGACCTCTCGGGTCTGCGGGGCCTGCGTCCGCGGCTGATCGCCGTCGATCTTGACGGCACCCTTGTGCCGCACAGCGGCGATGTGCCCGACGGAGTGCCCGAGGCTGTGGCACGCGTGCAGGAGGCCGGTGCGATCGTCGCCGCTGCCACTGGGCGGTCCCTGTCGACCACCGGATACGTGGCCCGAGGCGCCGGGATGCATCAGTACGCGGTCGTCAGCAACGGCGCGATGATCGTCACGGTCGACCCGGAGGAGGTGGTCGACGTCCAGACCTTTGACGCAACCGAACTGCTCACCGCCGTCGTCGAGGCCATCCCGAACGAGACCTATGCCGTGGAGCGTTCCGACGGCGTCTTCCTGTCCTCCCGCCACTTCACCGACCGGGGGGTCGCTCTGGAGGTCCTCGAAGTGCCGTTCGAGGAGCTCACCCGAGAACCCGTGGTACGGGTGATCGTCCGCAGCGAGAACCACGTCGAGGAGGGCCTGGGGCCGCTGGCACAGCACCTCGACATGCACTCCATCGGCTTCGGCGTCACCGATGTGGCGTGGCTGGACCTCGGCATCAAGGGGGTCAACAAGGCCACCGGACTGCAGACCCTCTGTGGTCGGCTCGGCATCGACGCATCCGAGGTCCTCGCCATCGGCGACTCGCTCAACGACGCCGAGATGCTGGCCTGGGCGGGCACATCGGTGGCCATGGGCAACGCCCAGCCGCACATCAAGGAGCTCGCGGACTTCATCGCGAGCCCCGTGCCCGGTCAGGGCGTCGTCGAAGTACTCGACCTGCTGTACTCCTGAACCTGGATCGTCACCGATGTTCCACAGACTTCCCGCCGTCACGCCCCCCGCCTATGAGGATGTTCTGCCCCGTCACCCAGCCCGAGGCCGGTGACGCGAAGTAGAGCACCCCGGCCGCCATGTCCTCCGGCGTACCCATCCGGCCCAGCGGGACCGTGTGCGCGAGCTTCGCCAGATCATCCTCAGTGAACTGCAGCACCCGGTAGAAGGAGTCGGTCGGCACCATGCCCGGCGATATCGCGTTGACGCGAATACCCGATGACGCCAGCTCCGCCGCCATCGTCTGGGTGAGGTTCAGCAGTGCCGCCTTCGACGCGGCATATGCGGCGGTGTTCGGCGCCGCCCGCATCCCTGCACCGGAGGACACATTCACGATCGAACCACCCTCTGTCATCCGCAAGGCGGCCTCCCGCGAACAGGCCGCGGCAGCAATCAGGTTGAGCTCGAGCATGTCGCGCAATTCGTCATCGGTGACCTCGGTCATCGGCTTGACGTGCGCGTCGTCCGTCCCGCCGGCGTTGTTGACCCAAATGTCCAGTCGACCGAACTCCGCGATGACCGCGTCGGCGAGCCCCACACGCACCGCGGGATCCTTCAGGTCGCCCGGGAACTCCAGCGCGCGCCGACCCCGTGCCCGCACCTGCTCTGCGACTTCGGCGACATCCTCAGCCCGACGGCTCGTGATCGCGACGTCGGCTCCGGCTTCAGCGAGAGCAATCGCGATGCCGCGGCCGATGCCGCGACCGGAGCCGGTGACGACGGCCGCCCGGCCGTCGATGCGGAACAGATCGAGAATGCTCACCGGGTGAGCATGCCACTCCTCGGCGAGCCACGCCTCCGCAGCCGCGCGCTCTGCTCACGGACACCTGATCCATCGGGCCTCATTCGAGGGTCACGGATGAGCCGGGATCGCCTCGGTCTCCCCTGCTGGCATCCCTGCGGCCTCGATGAGCACGTCGGCCAGCGGCGCATCGACCCGGACATCGGCCAGATCGTCGCCCTTGGTCGGGCCCTGGTTGACGATCGCGACAGGAATTCCCCGTTCGGCTGCCCTCGTGACGAAGCGCCGGCCCGAGTACACCTGAAGCGAGGAGCCGAGCACGAGCAGGGCCGCGCACTCGTCCACCCGCCGGTACGACTCGTCGACGCGATCCTTCGGCACGTTCTCGCCGAAGTACACGACGTCCGGCTTCAGTGGGCCGCCGCAGGCCTCGCAGTCGACCATCACGAATCGGGCGACGTCATCATCGGAAACATCCACATCGCCGTCGGGATTCACCAGACCTGGACGCGAACGCCAGCCGGGATTCGCCTCGTCGAGGCGGCCCGCAACCTCGTCCCGCGCGGTGATTCCTCCGCAGTCCAGACACACGACCCGGTCGAGTCGGCCGTGCAGGTCGATCACGTCGCGCGAGCCGGCAGCGGAGTGCAGCCCGTCGACGTTCTGAGTGATGACCCCGGATACGGCGCCGGAGGCCTCCAGAGCAGCCACTGCGTGGTGCGAGACGTTGGGCAGGGCACCGCGCATCAGCGGCCAGCCGACATGGCTGCGTGCCCAATAGCGGTGCCGGGCGGCAGGGTCTCGGGTGAAGGCCTGGAAGGTCATGGGCGCGTGCTTGCGCAGGGCTGCGCCGCTGGGTCCGCGGTAGTCGGGAATTCCGGAGTCCGTCGAGATCCCGGCTCCTGAGAGGACGATGACGTTGCGACGGTCCAGCAGGTCAGCGAGCCGGTCGAGGTCGTCCACCGCCCCATCGTGAAGGAGTCGGGCGGAAGCGGCACCTCGACGCACCTGTCGAGCCTGCAAGCAGGTCGCCCAGGCCAGTTGCGGCAAGAGCTTCCTCGCCCGCCTCGTCCGCGCCTGGCCCTCGATGCAACCGACGGGTGGCGCGTTGTGTACGCGACACGCGGAGCGGGGACGTGCGCAACGCGCCGCCCAGCGAAGTCTGCGGTCGCTACGGTGGCATCCATGATGTTCTCGATGTTCGTGCTGTGGATCATCGTCTTCATCGGCATCTTCCTGCGTCAGCGCTGGGTGACCCCGCTCGCCCTCGTCACCCTCGTCTGGACCCTGGTGCTGCTCAAGTTGCACATGACCGACCCGATCCCCCTGAACTTCTGAGGACGGCGCCACGATGAGCGACACGCAGACCTTGCGCCTTGCCCGCCTTATCAACATGGCGGCCCTGTTCGCCCTCATTGGCGTGCTGGCCGGCTCCCTGCACCTGCAGTTCGGCGTCGGCGAGCAGCCGTGCCCCCTATGCCTGGTCCAGCGATCGGCAATGATCGGGCTCGCCGTGGGCCCGATGATGAACCTGCTGTGGGGAATGAAGCCCGCCCACTACGCCCTGAGCATCCTGGCCGCGCTCGTCGGCTCGGCGGGCAGCATCCGACAGATCCTGCTGCACATCAACGATCCGATGGGCACCGGCTACGGGCCTGCGGTCATGGGCTACCACCTCTACACGTGGGCGCTCATCACCTTCATCGTGGCCATCGCCGGCATCGCCGTCGTCCTTCTCTGGAATCGACCCTTCACGATCAACGACCCAGGAGTTCTCGCCTCCGTGTCCCGCGGAATCCGCGTTTCGGGACTCGTCGCCCTGCTCTGGGCCATCCTGTGGGCAACGGTTGAGCTTGTCGTCATCACCGTCGCCGTTCTGCCGGAGTGCGGACTCGGCATGTGCCCGGACGACCCGGAGCCGATCGGCGGCCTCGGAGACTCGGTTGGATGGGTCTTCATCGCGGTCACTGGACTCATCGCCCTCATTGCGGCTGTCATGGTCGACCGAAGCTTGGCCCGAAGAGCAGCTGCCCGCTCCTAACCGGTCAATTCACGTAGCCGGGCCCTCGCGAATCTCGTGACGGGCGCCACGGACGTCGCGCTGCTCATAGACGCCGAGCGATGCAGGTCGCCCGGGGGTTCCTCTACGGGAGGGCCACACCCACCCCTGCCCTGAGCTTCCGACAGGCGTTCATGCTGTCTGACGCCGACGATGCTGACGGGCATAACCCGCAGCAAGACCATCGTCATGATCGTGACCGCTATCCATGTCGTGATCACCAACACACTCGCGCTTGACCTGCGGCCAGCGCGCGAGCCGGCTACTCCAGCCTGATGCGGGGGAGGATGCGGTCCAGCCAGCGTGGTATCCACCAGTTGGCGCGGCCGAACATGCTCATGAGCGACGGCACGAGCACCAGGCGCACGATGAACGCGTCGATGAGCACGGCCGACGCGAGCGCGACCCCGAACAGCTTGATGGTGTCGACAGGCGTGGGCACGAAGGACAGGAACACGCTGGTCATGATGGTGGCAGCCACCACGACGACGCGACCAGAACCGGCCAGGCCCAGGCGCACCGAGTCGGCGTTGTCCTTCGTGGTGTCCCACGTCTCGCGCATCCGCGAGACGAGGAACACCTGGTAGTCCATCGACAGGCCGAACAGGATTGCGAAGACCATGATCGGCAGGAAGGGCAGGATCGGACCCGTCCCAGTGACGCCGAGCACGGAGTCGGCGATCCCGAGTTGGAACACCGCCACCGTTACGCCCAACGCCCCGGCGAAGCTGAGCAGGCTCGTGACCGCCGCTGTGAGCGGGATGAGCAGAGAGTGGAAGAGCAGCATGAGGGCCAGGAAGCCCAGGCCGATGACGAGCAGCAGGAACACCGGCAGGGCCGACTGCAGCACGGAGGTGAAGTCCTCCGACACCGCCTGCGTGCCGCCGACGTAGATCTTCGCCTTCGTCGTCTCCTCTATCTTCGGGGCCGTAGTGTCGCGGATCTCGCGCAACAGGGCAGTCGTCTTGTCAGACGTCGGTGACGTCGACGGCTGCACGATCACGCTGGTGATCCGGTCGTCCTTGCCGCCGAAGAGGCTCTTCTCGTGCTGAAGAAGCGGCATCATCCCACTGCTGGGGATCGTCTGGGCGACCCCCGGGGTCTTCTCCAAGTCGCCGATGACCTTCTCCAGAACCGCGATGTCCTGGGGCCTGTCCGTCTCGACGGCGATGAAGAAGGGTCCGTTGACGCCCTCACCGAAGCCCTCGGCCATGAGGTCGAAGCCCACCCGGGAGACGGTGCCCGGCGCGTCGGAAGCGTCGTCGGGGAAGCCGAGATCCATCGACCGTGCCGGCCAGGCGAGCACGCCGATGATGACGAGGGCGAGGATCGCCGGGACGAGCGGCTTGCGCTGCAGGAGCCTGCCGTAGCCACTCCACCGCGAGGCCTCCGGGTCGAACGGCTTCGGGTGCCGCGCCCAGGGCAGGCGAAGGCCGAGGCTGTGCTTCCCGAGCAGGGACAGCAGCGCGGGCAGCATCCACAGCGCGGACAGCATGACCATGAGCACCGTGGTCGCGGCCGCCAGCGCGAGCCCGTTGAAGAACGTGATGCCCAGCACGAACATGCCGAGCAGCGCGACGATGACCGTCGAGCCAGCGAACGCGACGGCCTTCCCCGCCGTGCCGACCGCGGTGAGGGCGGCGTCCTTCGGCTCCTGCCCGGAGCGCACACCCTGCGTGAAGCGGTTGAGGATGAACAGGCCGTAGTCGATGCCGACACCGAGACCGATCATCGCCGCGAGCGTCGGCGCGAAGGAGGCCACATCGGTGAATCGCGCGACGACGAGGACGAGCAATTGCCCGGCGACTAGGCCGGTGAGGGCGACGACGATCGGCAGCCCCGCGGCAATCAGGGAACCGAAGGCGATGGCCAGGACGATGATCGCGATGAGAAGGCCGATCGCCTCGGAGTTGTCCGGTCCGCCGCCGGCCGCGGAGATCGCACTGCCCGACGCGCCAATGCTCAGTGTGTCGGTGCGGCCCTTCTCGATGATGCCGACGACGCGGTCCGCCTGCCCGATCGACAGGGTCGGATGGGAGAAGGTCACGGTCGCGTAGGCGATGGTGTCGTCCTTCGACACCGGACTGGCCACCTTCTGCGCGGCCCCAGCGGCCTTCACCACAGTGTGGATGCCGCCCTCGACCTGGGTGAGCGCCTTGGTCGCGTCGGCGATGTCAGAGGGCAGGGCCCGGGCCAGGGCAGCGAGGTCCGTCGGGTGTGCAGCAGCCAGGGCTGCGCGGGTGTCCTCCGGGATCCGTGACAGCGCGTCCACGCTGCCGAAGGCCCCCACCATCCCGGCGGCGGCTTCCTTGGTCATTCCGGGGATGCGCTCGAGGTCCCTTTCCGTGAGTGCGGCGAGGCCGTCCAAGATCTTCGGAGGAGCGGCGGCCCAGGCGGCCAAACCGGGCAGGGCCTTGGCCACCGCGGCCAGATCGGCCGGGTCCGCCTTCTCCAGCGGCGCCAGTTGGTCGATGAGGTCGGCGGCCTGCTGCAGCTGGTCCGCGGACAATCCCGTCGCCTTGGACAGGGCTGCGGCGATACCCGTGCGAGCTGCTTTCCGGTAGTTCGTGGGCGCCGCCTTGGCGCAGTCGTCGCCGTAGTTGCGCCCGTAGGGCCCGGCGACACATCGGGTGAACGGTAGGTCGGCGAGGTCCTTCAGGACCGGTTCGATCGCGTCGATCGTTGTCTTCGTCCGGATTCCCGAGCCCGAGTCCTTCCACACGACCTTGATCGACGAGGTCGTCGCCGGCCCGGTCTCGAGCTCGGTGAGCAGGTTCTGTGCCGTGGTCGACGAAGCCCCGGGCAGCGCGAAACTGTCGTTATAGGTACCCGGGAAGGCGGCCGACCCCACCCCGATGCCGATAAGGACGAGTGCCCAGACGATCAGGGCGAGAACCGGCCTGCGGACAGCCCAACGACTCATGCTTCGACCAGGTTCCATTCCGCGCCGTCCGGAGTATCGCGCACCTCGATTCCGGCCGCGGTCAGGCCGTCGCGGATGGCATCACTGGTGGCGAAGTCCTTCGCCGCGCGGGCGCGCACCCGGGCGTCGAGGGCAACCTCGACGACTGGACCGAGGACCGCCCGCGGGTCGCCGAGCCCGGAGGACGCAGCACCCGCCAGGGCCACGAGCATCGACCGCAGCACCCGCCTGGCCGCATTGGCATCGTCGCTGTCGAGGGTGTCGTGCGACCACGCGTGGATCGCCTCCTCGAGGTCGAGGGCGGCGGCGAGCGCGCCATCGGCATCACCGTCGGCCAGGCAGGCGTCGAATCGGGTCCGGCTGTCCTGCGCAACCTGCGCGAGGCCCGGTGTGGCATTGGTGTCATCCGCCTCGACCGCCTGCGAGCTGTCGACGGACCCAGCGACCGGGGCCGGCGACACGGCCGAAGCGCCTGCCCGGCCGCTCACCGCGGCCTCGACGTCGTCCAGGGAAATGCTCTGCCCAGCGGGGACGACGAGCTCGGCACCACCCCCGCGCAGCGTGAGACCACCCGCACCGTGGACGGTGGCGACGCGGTCGACCACGTCGACGACGACGGCCGTGTGCTCGTCGACACCCAACACTCCGGCGCCCTCGGGAAGCAGCGCCTCCATCTCCAGGAGTCGGGACTCCCCCAGGTAGCAGAAGCGGGTGTCGTGCCGACCGCCCTCGCGGTTGTCGTAGTGCGGGATGACGGCGGCGTCGATGCCGGTCATGGAACCGAGCAGGTCAAGGCCGGGGACCCAGCGCGGGTCGTCACCGACCTTGTAGATCTCGTACACCGGGACCGACCAGGATCCGGCCGTGACCGCTGCGGCACTGCCGAGGATCACGGTGCCGTCGCGGCCCACGATGTCGACGAGGGCGTCAGGCACAGCGGTCTCGAACCACTGCGCCAGGGCGTAGGTGGGGCTGCCCGGTCCGGCGAACGCCCACCGAGCCCGGGCCAGCAGGTCCAGTGACCGCTCGCGACCAGCAACCGGGTCGTCGCGGCGCCGCCAGCGAGCCACCTCCAGGTCGGTCCCGACGGACTCGGCGAAGTACTGCCGGATCTTGTCGGTGAGGTCGTCGGCGTTGGCCTGGAAGCCGAACGGGGTGTCGAGCATGGCGCGGGCCCCGTCACCAGCCTCGACCAGAAGGGTGCGGTGGAGCTTGACCATGGTCGGGGCTGTCTCGCCCGAGCCCATGAGAACGATGCGGCCGGTCACATGCCTACCCTGCCATCACGTCACACGACGTGCGGCATGACCTCCGCGGCGATGAGCTCCAGGTGGTCCAGATCGGTCAGGTCGAGGACCTGCAGATACATGCGTCCGGTACCGAGCTCCTTGAACTCCAGGGCCTTCTCGACGACCTCCGCCGGGGTCCCGGCCAGACCGTTGACCCGCAGCTCGCCGAGCTCCCGGCCCATGACGGCCGCGCGCCGCTCCAGCTCAGCCTCGGATGTGCCGCAGCACACGACCTGCGCGGCCGACAGGATGATCGACTCAGGCGCGCGTTCGGCCGCATCACATGCCCGGCGCACTCGCCCGAACGCCGCAGCGGAGTCATCCAGGGAGGTGAACGGGATGTTGAACTCCGACGCGAACCGGGCGGCCAGCGCCGGCGTGCGGCGGGCGCCCCCGCCTCCGATGAGGATCGGGATGGGGGTCTGCACGGGCTTGGGCAGCGCCGGGGAGTCGATAACCCGGTAGTACTGGCCGTCGTGGGAGTAGGTCTCCCCCACCGGCGTGGACCACAGGCCGGTGATGATCTCGAGCTGGTCAGTGAGACGGTCGAAGCGTTCTCCCAACGGCGGGAAGGGGATGCCATAGGCCTGATGCTCAGCCTCGAACCATCCGGTTCCGAGCCCGAACTCGACACGGCCGCGACTCATCTGGTCGACCTGCGCGACGGAGATGGCCAGCGGTCCGGGCAGGCGGAACGTCGCGGCGGTCATGAGGGTCCCGAGGCGGATCGTCGACGTCTCGCGGGCCAGGCCGGCCAGGGTGATCCAGGCATCGGTCGGTCCCGGCAGACCGTCGTGGTCACCCATGACCAGGTAGTGGTCCGAGCGGAAGTAGGCTTCGAAGCCGAGACGCTCCGAAGCCAGGGCGACCGAAAGCTGATCGTCGTAGGTTGCACCCTGCTGGGGCTCGGTGAAGATGCGCAGCCGCATGACTAGCCGGCCACGATCAGGCGCTGTTGCCGCAGCGACATGACGAGGGCGATGATCCAGCCGACGATCGTCCAGCCGAGGAGAAGGTTCACCCAAAACACGCTCCAGTGCGGTACATCGCGGACGGCTGCAATGGCCCAGGGCAGCATGTAGCCGGCCGTGAGGATCGCCACGACCACGGCCACCACCTTGGTCGTAGTCCAGGATCGGTCAGCGGGCTCCACTCGGACGTTCGACATGCGTCCACCCTAACCCGAGCACAGCGATGCCTCGCCGCTCGTGGCTGTCATCCGAAGCGGATTCCAGCCACGAGCGACGAGGCATCGGAAGGCGGACCTACTTGATCTTGACGGTGTCCTTGACGGCCGCGGAGTTGTAGGGGCTGGTCGGCGCCGCGCTGTACGTCGCCGTGACGTTCATCGTGCCCTTCTTCCAGTTCTTCTTGACCTTGAAGGAGTACTTGGCCGTCCCGCTGGTGATCGGCAGGTTCGCCACGGTCTTGCCCTTCTTCTTCTTCTGGAACTGCAGCGTCACCGTGCCCTGGACGTCCGTCACGGTGAAGACGACCTCGTAGACCGCCTTCTTGCCGAGCTTCTGCTTGTTGGGGGCGATGATCTGCATGGAGGCACCGTTGCCGATCGAGGCCGTGGTGCCCGTGGCCGGGCCCGGCGCCGGCTTGGGTGTCGGCGTCAGGCTTCCCACAGCCACCGGAGCCGAGTAACTGGGCTGGGAAGCCCCGCTGGCATTCGATGCCGTGACCCCAGCACGGACGTACTGCTTGTCCTCCGAGGTCGTCAGCGTGTAACTCGCCGTCGTGGCATTCGGGATGTTCGCACAGGTGGCGACATCCGAGCTCGAGCAGCGCTGCCACTGGTAGGCGTAAGTAGACGCGTAGTCCCACGTTCCGTTGGAGGTGGCCACCGGAGTGCCCGGCGTCAGGCCCGTGGCGGGGGTGATCGCCGGCGCCGTCTTGGAGACGGGGACCACACCGGAGGCCGCACGACCGATCTGCTGCGAACCGAAGGCCACGAACCAGACGTTTCCGTCCGACCCCATGACCGGCGAGACCGCTGGTCCCACGCCCCCAGCCGGCAGGGCGTAGGTACCCGTGACTCCGCCCTGACCGTTGGCCCGGAGAACGGACTGCACGGCCGTCATCCAGATGGCGTCGCTACCACTGGCCACGAGACCGCCGATCGGTGCTCCCACCGCGATCTGCGCGACCGTGGTGTCGTTCACGAGGTGGCCCAGCGAAGACGTTCCTGTCTGTGCGAACCAGACTGAGTTGTTCACCAAGGCGATGCCGTTGGGCTGCGAGCCGTTGGGGAGCGTCACCGTCTCGGTGACCTGACCAGCCATGGTGATGTAGCCGATCTTTCCAGCCGTTCCCTCCGTGAAGTACATCCGACTGGAGTTCTCCGGTCCAGGGGTGATCCCGAGCGGTCCGGCATTGGCCGTCGGAACCGGGTACTCGGTGATGGCCCCCGCGGTCGTGATGCGGCCGATCTTGTTGCCGCTGCGCTCGGTGAACCACAGGGCCCCATCCGGGCCCGCGGCGATGTCGTAGGGAACCGCATTCGCGGTGGGGATGGGATAGGTGGTGAGAGCCCCACCCGTGGTCATCTTGCCGATCGCGTTGGCCGTGCCACCCAGCCCGAGCCAGAGGTTTCCATCGGGCCCCGCAGTGATCGACAGCGGGCTCGTCCCTGTCCCCAGCGCATACGTGGCCAGGACAGAACCGCTGGTATCGACTTTGGACACAGTGCCAGCCGTGGTGTTGGCGGTGTAGAGGTTGCCGTCGGGCCCCGCGGCGATAGCGCTGGGGCCAGACCCGGCGGGCAGGGCGAACAGGGTGATGTCACCGGTGGCGGCGGATGCGGGGGCCGCGGCGGCGACCAGGGAGCCAAGGGACATCGTCGCAGCAGCGAGGACACCGATGGCGGCCCGCCGGCCGCGGGGACGGGTGGTGGTGTGGGTGTGGGACATGGAAGAAACCTTCCTGAGGACAACAGGACCGATGCGCGTGGCGTTGCCTACCACCCTCCCCCGGCTTGGCCTTCCCACGAGCGACCGACACGCACTTGGGGTGCTACTACCCCAATACCTTCAACAACGGCGCGAATAGTGCCCGACGAGGCACGATGGGTTCCGCAGGTCCGTCACCCTCAGGAGGCTCCATGCACGCGCTCATCGTCGACGACGACGATTTCACCCGTTTCCTCCTCGTGCGCACGCTGACCACCCTCGGAGCCGACAGCGTCGACGACGCCGACGATGCGGCCACCGCCATGAGGCTCGCCCAGGTTACGGCCCCGGATCTGGCCATCCTCGACCTCGACCTCGGCGGCGGACCCAACGGCATCGATCTGGCCCACGCCCTGCGCAAGCGCATGCCGTCCGTCGCGGTCATCGTGCTGTCCTCCTATCAGGATCCACGTCTCCTGGGCGCGAATCGCGAACTGCCGGTCGGCGCGATCTTCTTGTCCAAGCGTTCGGTCGCCAACGTGGACTTCCTCGACGGAGCGATCAGCAC
>JAURME010000144.1 GCA_030830865.1 Candidatus Nanopelagicales bacterium
CGACGTGTACCGCTCGTCCGGGCCGGGCGGTCAGGGTGTCAACACGACCGACTCCGCGGTACGCATCACGCACATCCCCACGGGGATCGTGGTGTAGTGCCAGAACGAGCGATCCCAGATCCAGAACCGTGCCTCGGCCATGGCCGTCCTGCAGTCCAAGCTCCTGGAAGTCCGGCGCCGCGAGGAGCAGGCCAAGATCGACGCCCTCAAGGGAGACAGCGCCGGCTCATGGGGCAACCAGATGCGGTCCTACGTCCTGCACCCGTACCAGATGGTCAAGGACCTTCGCACCGAGGAGGAGACCGGGAACACCGCCGCCGTCCTCGACGGGGAGATCGACTCATTCGTGGAAGCGGGAATTCGTTGGCGGAAGCAGACATCCGTCGCCTAGGGTGCGATCTGACTGGAGCACAGACTCACGTCTCTTCTATCCATCTCCCGACTGCGAGGAGCGGCCGTGAAGTCCCTGGTGTACCACGGAAACGGCAACGACGGACATGGGGACTTTCGGTTGGAGGACGTTCCCGTCCCTGATCTCATCCCCGGCAGCGTCGAGGTGGACATCGACTGGTGCGGCATCTGCGGGTCGGATCTGCATGAGTACGAGACGGACACCGCTTCGGGATACACGACCCCCGTGATCCTGGGTCATGAGTTCTCCGGGGTCATCTCCGCGGTGGGTGACGGCGTGGACAACGTACGGGTGGGCGAGCGCGTCACGGTCGAACCCTTCATGTACTGCAAGTCCTGCGAAGTCTGCCTTGCCGACGAGTACCACCTCTGCGCAAGCCTCGCCGTCGTCGGCGTGCACACCGTCGGGGGCGGATTCGCGGAGAAGGCAGTCATCCCGGCCTACACGGTGCACACAGTTCCGGACTCGGTGTCATCTGAGGTGGCCGCACTGTGTGAGCCCATCGCCGTGGGATGGCACGCGATGCGCATGGCGGGACTCGCACCGGGACAGACTGCGCTGGTGATCGGCGCGGGCCCCATTGGACTTACGTCCCTGATGTGCGCGCAGGCCTTCGGGGCGTCGATGGTCGCGGTGAGCGTCCGCCGCCCCGGAGCCAGGGAGGACGCCGCCGTCAGGCTGAACGCCGATGTCGTCCTTGACTCCAGCAAGGTGGATGTCGTCGAGCACATCATGGAGCTCACCGGCGGGCGTGGCGTTGACGCCGTCTTCGAATGCTCGGGTGCCCCGGAGGGCATGGACACCGCCATGAAGGCCCTCAAGATCGGTGGAACCATCGTCAGCCTCTCGGTCTGGGTCGAGCCGGCGCCGTGCGACTTCATGCAGGTCCTTCTGAAGGAGGCCCGTATCGTGGGTAGCAAGGGCTACAGCGGTCAGGACTTCCCCGAGGTGATCCAGGCGCTGGCCGAGGGGCGCATTCGCGGCGCCGAGCAGATCATCACCACGAGAATCGAGCTCGATGACGTCATCTCCCATGGTTTCGCCGAGCTCGAGCGCGATCGCACCAAGCACGTCAAGGTGCTCGTGCGACCGTAGTCGCCAGAGAAGCACCTAGACTGTTCAGCGTGATCCTCTTCGACCACGTCACGAAGCTGTACCCCACGCAGCAGCGGCCTGCGCTCGACGACGTATCGCTGGAGATCGAGAAGGGCGAGTTCGTCTTCCTCGTCGGCCCCTCCGGATCCGGCAAGTCCACCTTTCTTCGTCTCGTGCTCCGCGAGGAGCGCCCCACGAAGGGTCAGGTCTGGGTCCTCGGCAAGGACCTCAACCGCCTGTCGAACTGGAAGATCCCCATGCTGCGGCGCCAGATCGGCACCGTCTTCCAGGACTTCCGCCTGCTGCCCAACAAGACCGTGGCGGAGAACGTGGCCTTCGCCCTCGAGGTGATCGGCAAGCCGTCGTCCCACATCAAGAAGGTCGTCCCGGAGGTCCTCGAGGTGGTCGGTCTTGAGGGCAAGGAGAGCCGTCGCCCCGACGAACTCTCCGGCGGCGAGCAGCAGCGCGTCGCCATCGCGCGCGCCTTCGTCAATCGCCCGATGATGCTCATCGCCGACGAGCCCACGGGCAACCTGGACCCGGGCACCTCGGTCGGCATCATGAAGCTTCTCGATCGCATCAACCGGCTGGGCACGACCGTCGTCATGTCGACCCACGATGCCCAGATCGTCGATCAGATGCGCCGTCGCGTCATCGAGCTCGAGGGTGGCCACGTGGTCCGCGACCAGACGCGCGGCGTCTACGGATACGCCCAATGAGGGCGACCTTCGTCGCCAGCGAGGTCGGCAACGGCCTGCGGCGCAACCTCACGATGACCCTCGCCGTGATCATCACGGTGGCGGTGTCCCTCGCCCTGTTCGGTGCGAGCCTTCTCGTGCGTGCGCAGGTGTCCGCGATGAAGGACTTCTGGTACGACAAGGTCGAGGTCTCGATCTTCCTGTGCAGCAAGGGCAGTGATACTCCCTCGTGCGCCGGCGGCGCGGTAACGGCGGCCCAGCGCGACCAGATCAAGGCGGACCTCGAGAGCCTGCGCCCGCTCGTCGACGAGATCTACTACGAGTCCAAGGCCGAGGCGTACCAGCGGTTCACCGAACAATTCAAGAACTCTCCGATCGTCGACAACGTCACCGAGAAGTCACTTCCCGAGTCTTTCCGCGTGAAGCTGGCGGATCCGACCAAGTACGACGTCGTCGCATCCGCGTTCGCCGGGCGACCCGGCATCGAGCAGGTCAACGATCAGCGGCAGGTGCTCGACAAGTTCTTCCAGTTGCTGGGCGGTCTGCAGGCCATCGCACTGCTCATCGCGGGCGTCATGCTGGTGGTAACGGTCCTGCTGATCGTCAACACGATGCGCGTCGCGGCGTTCAGCCGACGCCGTGAGACGAGCATCATGCGTCTGGTCGGCGCCTCGAACTTCTACATCCAGCTTCCTTTCCTCCTCGAGGCGGCGTTCGCCGCGGCGATCGGCGCGGTCCTCGCGATCGGCGCGCTCGTCCTCATGAAGGTCGTCATCATCGACGGAGTCCTGGCGCCGTCCTTCCAGTTCACGGCGTTCGTCGGTTGGGAGGCTGTTGCGGCGATCGCCCCGGTCATGCTGATCACGGGCATCGCCTTGGCAGGTCTCGCCGCCTTCTTCACCCTCCGCAAGTACCTGCGCGTGTGAGCAGCCTCCTCAGTCTCGAGCCACTCCCGCGGACCCGGCGGGGGTGGATCGCCCTCGTGGTCGTGGGGGTCTTCCTCGTGGTGGCCTTTTCGGTCGTCGTCCGCTTCTACGACGCCGAGGGCGGAATCAACGTCTCCGGTGGTGCCGATGTCCCGCCGGACGCTTCCGGTGTGATGGTCCAGATCGAGCCCCTGACGGTGGACGCGAACGTCAACACCGCGCGCATGCGCCTGTCGTTCGGGCCGGAGGGTGGCGAACTCTTCGACGACCAGGGGCGGCCGACGAAGAACATACGCATCACCGTGGCCAACGCGTTCCAGGGCCCCAACGAGTTCAAGTTCCCGGCCGGCTCGGCCATGGGAGCCAGAGAAGTGGTCGTGGGCATGGCAGGTGACACGGCCGTCTATCCCTTCGATGACCACGGTGTCGAACTCATCTTCACGGCCGACACCTTCACCAAGGGGGCGGACGGCGCCGTCACGTCCGAAAAGCCGATCGACCTGTTCCTCGAAGCCAGCGGCGGAGTGAACGGCTGGGACACGTCCGTGGAGATCGATCCTGATATAGGGGTCGGCTACTACGCGTCTTTCGATTTCGCCCGCGCCTTCTCGACCGTCGCCTTCGTGATGGTGATCCTCGTCATCGCGGGAGTGCTGGCCTTCCTGGCCCTTGTCACCGGCGCGCTGGTCCAGGCAGACCGTCGACCGGCCGAGGCGGCACTGCTCTCCTGGACGGCCGCCTTGATCTTTGCGCTGCCAGCTCTGCGCAACTACATGCCCAACGCACCGCCATTCGGTGCCTCCATCGACATGTACGCCTACCTGTGGTTCATCGTGGCTGCGGGCGCAGCCGCCGTGCTGGTGATCTTCGGCTGGAACGGGCAGCGGCTGGCGGAGAAGCGACGGATCGAACGCGAGCGAGAACATGAACGTGACCTCGCGGGCACTCCTGCCGGCACCGGGGGCTCGCATGCCACGTGAGAAGGGGCGCACGCTTGTCGCCCAGAACAAGAAGGCCCGGCACGACTACTCGATCGAGGACGTATACGAGGCCGGCATGGTGCTGACCGGCACCGAGGTGAAGTCCCTGCGAGCAGGTCGGGCGTCCCTGACCGATGGCTTTGCGACCCTCGATGACGGTGAGGTCTGGCTCCGCGGCGTCCACATCCCCGAGTACACGCAGGGCACGTGGACCAATCACGAGCCGCGAAGGGCTCGCAAGCTCCTGCTGCACAAGGAGGAGCTGAACCGCATCGCCAAGAAAGTCCACGACACCGGCGTGACGCTCGTTCCGCTCGCCCTCTACTTCAAGGACGGCTACGCCAAGGTCGAGATCGCCGTGGCCCGTGGCCGCAAGAGCTACGACAAGCGGCAGGCCATCGCCGAGCGCGAGTCCAAGCGTGAGGCCGACCGTGCCGTCGGCCGACGGTCCAAGGGCGTCGAGTAGCTGCTCCGGCACATCCCCCGGGCGGTCCGTCCTGAACTGCCTACGCGAGTGGTCAGTTGTCGGGACTCCCGAGGCCTCTGGCACCCCGACAACTGACCACTCGCGGGACGGGGGAGGGGAATGCAGAGGTCGGCGGGTTGGTTGTCCTGACTGATGGGCGTACCATCGAAGTCGGCCACGCGATCGAAGGATCAGCCGATTGACAATTCCACAGGGGGTGACAGGTTTCGACGGACAGATGTCTTGACTGGTGAAGCGTGTCGAGAATCCAGGGTGATCTCGTAAAACATCCTTGGAAACTAATAACTGCCAACAAGAAGCAGTCTGCTGACGCTTACGCCCTCGCGGCCTAAGCACTAGATCAGCCGTCAGCCCGATGCGTCCCCGAATCGGGAGCTGGCGTCGCCAGGGGACTCACCAAGCCCTCCGGTCACGGGAGGGGGAGGAAAACCAAACAGTGACTGGACCGTCACCGCACAGTGCCACACGAAGTGCGGGGGTCGAGTAGCGACAGCGTGGCTACACACGTAGAAGAACAGAAGAGGCCTGCACGGACCCGGGTTCGATTCCCGGCACCTCCACAACGGACGAAGGTCCAGGGTTGATCCCCTGGGCCTTCGTGCGTTGTTGGGGTTGTTCGTCGGGAATCGGGAGGAGTCCGCCTTGGGGGCGGTCGACGGATTCCGGCACCTCCACAGGGGGCTACACGACAGGAAGGGCCCGACCGTGAGGTCGGGCCCTTCCTGTTGACTGAAGTCAGAGGTCAGACGACGCGGACCTTGTCAGCCTGGGGACCCTTCGGGCCCTGGGTGATGTCGAACTCGACGGTCTGGTTCTCATCGAGCGAGCGGTAGCCATCGGAGTCGATAGCGGAGTAGTGGACGAAAACGTCCGGTCCGCCGTCAGCCTGCTCGATGAAGCCGAAGCCCTTTTCCGCGTTGAACCACTTAACGGTGCCTTGTGCCATGATGCCAAATCTCCTTGACGAGTGACGTGCCAGGCGGTTTACCTGCTACGCGGTGAAGCCGTATCGCGCCTGTGTCCTCGTGGGGATCTGGTGCTGACATGCCTTTACCTAGGGACAAGGGTGGCCTATAGGGGTGGAGGGCCGCACACCGGGGTCCCCTATGGCGCGATTTCACCTATGGACCTGCCCACGCGGGTGGCTGTCCTCCTCTACCCTCCCCTGCGTGCGAACCTTCCGGATACCCCCGTCGGAGCCTGCGTCCTCGGGCTCGCCTCGTCCATCGCCCTCGCGTCCCCGGTGGCTGCGGACGGCGGAGCCTCCATAAGCATCGGAATGGGCCAGAGGGGCAACGACGGATACGGGCATACCGACCAAGGCCACCATCACGGGCACCGCAACATCAGGCACCTGCTCGGTCACGGCGACGGACGGTCTGGGCTCGTCGGCAACCTATGAGCTGCCCCTGGGCCATGGGTGAGCAGACGGCCTCGCTCGGCAAGGCGTTCGACCCGAACGGGATGCTCACGCAGGGCAATAAGTACCTCACGGGCCCGGTCGGGCTGAAGACTGATCAGGGCAACAAGGTGATCTACACCGTGACCGGGAAGAAGAAGTTCTGCTCGAAGGTGGTCATGCAGATGAAGGTCTACCTCGTAACGTCCAAGACATCCGCTGACAAGTCCTGCACGGTCAAGGCGAAGGCGCCCACGACGTCGGATGACTACAACCCCCTCAACGTCATCAACACCCTCGGCGTCTTCCACTAGCGCGGCGGATTGTCGCGGCGGCCTGACATGATCGGGCCGTGACCCGCCTGCTCGACCGACCGCCGGCCTGGTCGCTCGCCGTCGTGGCGATGCTGTCGGTGCAGATGGGCGCTGCGATCTCCGTAGGCCTGTTCGACGACATCGGCGTCGGTGGCACGGCATGGCTGCGCCTGAGTCTGGGCGCCCTCGGTTTCGTCCTGCTCGCGCGTCCGCGTTACTGGAGGTGGAGCCTGCGCGAACTGCGAGCACCCGTCCTGCTGGGTCTGGTCTCGGCGATGATGACGCTGACCTTCCTCGCCGCCATTGACCGGCTGCCGCTGGGAACGGTGGTGGCGATCGAGTTCATGGGGCCGCTGACGGTGGCTGCCATGCACAGTTCGACCCGACGAGCCCTGGCCTGGCCGGTGCTCGCCCTCATCGGCGTCGTCCTGCTCACCGAGCCGTGGCAGGGGAGCCTTGACGCGCTGGGCATCGCCTTCGCCGCCGTGGCCGCCGTCGGCTGGGGCCTGTACATCGTCATCACCCAGCACGTGGGGGACCGCTTCGCCGGAATCGACGGCTTGGCCATCTCCCTTCCCGTGGCGGCGATCGTCACCGCCGCTGTCGGCATCCCCCAGGCGTGGGGGCACATCACCTGGCAGGTGATGGGCATCGCCCTGCTGGCCGCCCTGCTGCTTCCACTCATTCCCTGGACGTTCGAGCTCTACGCGCTGCGGCGACTGAACAAGGCCGCCTTCGGCACGCTCATGGCGCTCGAGCCGGCCATCGCGCTGCTGATCGGGTTGATCGTCCTGCGTCAGGTCCCGCTGGTCCCGCAGTGGGTGGGCATCGCCTGCGTGGTCATCGCCGGCATTGCGGCCGAGCGCACGGGCCATCGGCAGGAGGAACTGCCCGAGCTCGAGACACCGTTGACGTAGCCCTGGGTCCGCAGATCAGCGGCCCGAACCACCGAGCACCCGGTCGACCATCTGTCGGCGCAGGCGCGGTTGGGCTCGTGCCTTGGGGTCGAAGGAGAAGTCGACGGCGACGCCCAGGACAGCCGAGACGATGCGCTGGGCCTCCCGATGGACGACAGCCGTCGGCCGGGAGAGCCCCCGTTCCGCGATGAGGATGCGCTCGAAGCGACCCACGGCACCGTCGATGCGCCCACGTTCGATGTCCGCGAGTTCAGTATCGGCGACGGCATATCCGAGGTAGGCGATCGTGACCCGCCAGTCGTCCAGGCTCTCGTCGTCGAGGGGGAGCAGGGCAGCGACGCAGCCCTCGAGACCCTCGCCCGCCACCTCGGCCGCCTCGAATCGGCGCACCTGGCGGGCGGAGACCCAGTGGAAGGTAGCGAGCACGAGGTCGCGCATGTCCCGGAAGTAGGTGCTGACGATGGCCCGACTGGTGCCGGCTTCGGCGGCCAGCCTGCGCATGGTGAGGGCATGCAGGCCCTCGTGCGCGACGATCCGGCACGCGAGCTCGGCGATCTGGTCGCGAGTCTTCTCATGGTCCACGAGGACGGGCATGGCGCCATTCTGCCGGTTCGGGCGAGGTATCGTCGTCGTTCAGTGTCATACGGCATGTTTTCCATGCCAAGTGGCTTTTCACATCAGGTGCCCGGCGGTAGGGTCATGCAAACGCCCTCGACCTGGGAGAAGTCATGAGTGAGCAGGCCACCAAGTTCGACCGCGAGGTCGACGTCATCGTCCTCGGAACCGGGGGTGCCGGGCTGACCGCGGCCCTGGCCGCCCACGACTTCGGTGCCGGTGAGGTCCTCATCCTCGAGAAGTTCGGGATGATCGGCGGCACGTCCGCGATGTCCGGCGGGATGCTCTGGATCCCCTTGAACGACCAGCAGGCCGAGAAGGGCGTGGAGGACTCCTACGACGAGGTCGTGACCTACATCGACGGTCTCGCTGACGATGGTCACCTGGACCCGGAGACCCTCGGCGCCTTCCTCGAGGAGGGTCCGAAGATGCTGCGCTGGCTCGAGGAGAAGACGCCCGTCCGTCTGCGCCTGTTCGAGGGTTTTCCTGACTACCAGTCCTGGGCTGACGGGGCCATGGAGCACGGCAGCCGTTCCCTGGACAACGACGTGTTCCCGTTCGTCGAACTCGGGTCATGGGCGAAGTGGGTCAACCCGCCCAAGGTCGGGTGGCCCCGACGCACCAGCATGATCGAGGACTACTACACGCCGAACCTCCCCGCGGACGTCCTCGCCGACCGGGAGGAGCGCGACTGCCGTGGTCAGGGCCAGGCGCTCATCGGATCCCTGCTCAAGGGTGTGCTCGACCGCGGGATCGAACTGCGTCGGGAGTCCCGCTCCAAGCAGCTGATCACCGAGGGTCGCCGCGTCGTCGGGGTCGTGAGGAGGAGGACGGAAAGGCGATCCCCATCGGCGCTCGCAAGGGCGTCATCATCGCGACCGGCGGCTTCGAGTGGAACGAGAAGCTCGTGCACTCCTTCTTGCGCGGGCCGATGACCGGCCCGGTCAGCGTCCCCGAGTGCGAGGGGGACGGCCTCCTGATGGCCATGGAGGTCGGTGCCAGCCTGGGGAACATGGGCAAGTCGTGGTGGCTGCAGTCCAGTCAGGAGATGGCCGCCCATGGCCAGGGCAAGGCGAACTACCTGATCGGGAACTCCGAGCGCACCCGTCCTCGGTCCATCCTCGTCAACCGGGCAGCGAAGCGCTTCGTCAACGAGGCAGCGAACTACAACGCCATCGGCCCGGTCCTCCACAACTTCGACGCCAACACCCACGACTACATGAATCTGCCGTTCTGGATCATCGTCGACCAGACATACGTGGAGAAGTACCGCTTCTTCAATGCGACGACCAAGGGAGTGGTCCCGGACTGGGCCACGCGGGCGGACACCATCGAGGCCCTGGGCGATGCCATCCGTCTGGACGGCACCGTCCTGGCCGAGACGGTCGAACGGTTCAACAAGGACGTCGCCAACGGCCGGGACTCGGAGTTCGGCCGAGGCGATCAGACGTATGACCAGTTCTGGGGTGACAAGGACTTCGACGGTGTCTACCGGACCCTTGGGCCGATCGAGAACGCTCCCTTCTACGCGGTGAAGATGGAGTCCGGCGTCCTCGGCACGTGCGGCGGTCCCCGCGCGAATGCCGACGCGCAGGTCATCGACTGGCAGGACCAGCCGATCGAGGGCCTCTACATCTGCAGCAATGCGATGTCCTCCTCCACGGCGGGCGTGTACGGAGGGGCGGGCGGCACGCTCGGGCCCGGAATGACGTTCGGCTTCATCGCCGGGCGCCACGCCGCACGGTCCGCCTGACGTCGAGGGATCCTCTCCGCATAGCGAACCTGACTTCCGCTCCTGCATACTGATCGCACGTGCCGACGGTCCGTCGGCAAGGCTGGCCTATTGTTGGTCGAATACCTGAGCACGGAAGTGGTAAGGGCCTTGGCGCTGCGCTTAGTGTGATCATCCGGTCACCGTCAGCAGCGCCTCGAGGGGAGGGGGGTCCATGTTCGCTCGACCCCGCACACGGACGTGGCGTGGGTTCCTCCTGCTGAACGTCGTGGCCTTCGCCTCGTACGCGGTCGTGGGCGCGCTCACCCTGCTGATTGGGCAGTACAGCGGTCTGGCGTCGCCGGTGTGGCCTGCGGCCGGCATCGCCTTCGCCATGGTCTATGCGTGGGGTTGGCGGGTGCTGCCGGGCATCGTGCTCGGGTCAGTTCTCTCGAATGCGGTGACCCTGGCGCGGCTGGACGAGATCACGGTCGGCACCTTCGCGGTCACCGTCGCGATCGGCCTGGGCGCAGCGGTGGGGGCCGGGGTCGGTGCCGCACTCGTCACGAAGGCCGTCGGCCCCCAGGCCAGTCTCACACGTGGCGGGCAGATCGTCGCCTTCCTCGGCTTGGCCGGTGTCCTCGCCACCACGCTCAATGCGTCCATCGCCACGGCAGCACAGGTGGCGGCCGGTACGGCCAGCGCCGACACGGCTATGGCCCTGTGGTTGACCTGGTGGGTCGGCGATTCCATCGGCGTCATCGTCTTCGCGCCCATCACGCTCATGCTGATCCCCGACCAGGCCGTCGTCTGGCGAGGGAGGCGCTGGCGGGTGACCATTCCGGGCCTGGTCAGCGTTGCCCTCTTCGCGGGGTTCTTCGTCCAGTCCGAACTGCGGGAGCAGCAGGACGTGCAGTCGAGGGTCGAGCAGCTCGCGAACACTGCAGCAGCCGACCTCCAGCGCAACGTTGCCCGCCACCAGGAGGTCCTGCAGGGTCTCAGCAGCTACTTCGCGGCGTCCGAGGAGGTGACGGCCGAGGAGTTCGCGCAGTACACGCAGAGCGCTCTGCGGCGATTCCCCAACCTCGCGGCCCTCTCGTGGAATCCCATCGTGAGCAGTGGTGATCTCGCGACCTTCGAAGCCGAGCAGCGGCAGCAGCCCGGGTTGGAGGACTTCACCGTCACCGAGCAAACCGAGGACGGGGAGCTCATCCCCGTCACGCCGCGTGACTACTACGTGACTGTGGGTTTCATCGAGCCCCTGGATGCCAATCGTGCTGCTCTGGGTTTCGACATCAACTCCAACGACATCCGGCAGAGTGCCATCAACACCTCCCTCGAGTTGGGCCTTCCCTCGGCGACGGCGCCCATCGACCTCCTCCAGGAGGACGGCCCACAGAAGGGGATGCTGGCCCTCGTTCCGATCTTCGATCCGGTCGGAGCAGTTGACGAGTCCGGCCGCCCGATCGGATTCGCCGTCGGCGTGTACCGGCTCACAGACCTCCTCGCGGACACCTTCACCGGCACTGAATGGGACGACATCGACCTGAACCTCGTGGACGTCACGAGCCCGACCGACCCGCAGGAGATCGCGGACCGCGCAGCCATCCACCCCCCGACCGTGGATCTGGCCCCTGGTGCTGATCCCGTCGCCCGGAGTGACCGCTTCACCGTCTTCGGGCGCACGTGGCAGTTGGAGGTGACGCCCACGAGCGGCCCCTTGGCGAACCGGTCGATCACTGCGAACCCCAGCATGGAGATCGTCGGCCTGCTCGTGGTCTTCCTGCTGATGGCGTTCATCCTGCTCGTCACCGGTCTGGAGCGTCAGGCGGTCCGGAAGGCTGAGCTTTCGGAGGCGGAGGCGAACACCGACCCCCTGACCGAGCTGGCCAACCGGCGTTCCTTCGTGGCCCATCTCGAGCGTGTTCGCGAACGCACGCAGTCCCAGGGATCGGTCGACGCCCTCCTGTTCCTCGATCTCGACAGGTTCAAGGCCGTCAACGACCTCGGCGGTCACGACGCGGGCGATCTGATGCTGCGTTCCGTGGCGCGAGCCCTGCGTGACAACGTCCGCAGCCGCGACCTCGTCGCGCGGATCGGCGGGGACGAGTTCGCCATCGTGCTGAACGACTGTGAGGCCGAACGGGCCGTGCAGATCGGGGCATCACTGGTGTCGGCGGTGGAGGCCGCCCGGGTGCCTGATCACGGCGGGGATCTCAGTGTGGGTGTCAGCATCGGCATCGTCGAGATTCGGCCCGGTGACGGGCTCGGGATCGACGAACTCATCCGTCGCGCCGATGACGCCTGTTACGACGCGAAGCACAACGGGGGAGGAGTGCGCCTCTACCGGGAGGACAACGTTCCTTTGGCCTGACGCCAGCGCTCCCACAGGGCGAGGGCAGCCAGGCTGTGGGAGTCGGTCAGGCGGCCGGCGTCCACCAGCCTCCACAGCTCGGCGACCGTGAACGCGTCGGAGCGCATGTCCTGCTCCTCGATCTCGCGCCGGGGCGGCACCTGCTCCAGGTCCTCGGCGAGGAACACGTCGAAACCATTGGACGATCGGCCGTAGCCGGCGTGCAGGAACCCCAGGTGGTGCCAGCGGCTCGCCCGGAGTCCGGCCTCCTCCTCGAGCTCGACGGCCGCCACCTCGGGCGGGGATGCCGCACGCTCCCCGACCACCGATCCCTGCGGGAACTCCCACAGTCGGGCCCCCACCGGGTAGCGGAACTGCTCGACGAGGTGGAAGCGCTCACCGTCCCAGGGCATCACCAGGGTGAAGTCCCTGGCCCGCATCACGCCGTAGAGTCCGGTGGACCCGTCCCTTCGCTCGACGGTGTCCTCGGTGAGGGTCATCCACGGGTTCTCGTAGACGATCCGGGAGTTCAGGCACCGTACGTCGGGGTCATCGGCTCCCGTCGTCATGTGACGAATCTAGCGTTCCGGTCAACCGGCTCCGGCGGGATCGTCAAGCCCCTAGTCTGCGGAACGACCCTGATCGACGAATGAACGGAGCAGCATGCGAGCCGAGCTCATGCCCGGCAATGACCAGCGACTCGCCCTGGGCGAGGGTCCGGTGTGGGACGTGGAGCGCCAGAGACTGTGGTGGGTCGACAGCGAGGCCGGCCTCGTGTTCCGCGGTCGCCTCGACGGCGAAGACCTGATCGTGGAGGAGACGCGCGATCTGGGCGAGAAGGTCGGTTCGGTGGCACCCGCATCAGATGGCGGCCTGCTCATCGCCGTTGAGCATCACGTGCTCGTGACGGACGCCGACGGCTCGGTGACTGAGGCCATCCGCGTCCTGCCCGACGATCTGCGGAGTCGGCTGAACGACGGCACATGCGACCCGGTCGGCCGGTTCCTTGTCGGAAGCGTTCGACTCGACGGCCGTCAGGCCGAGGAGTCGCTGTGGGCGATCGAGACCGGTCGAACGGTGCGTCAGGTCACCTCGGGGATCTCGGTCTCCAACGGCATCGGGTTCTCCCCGGACGGCGGGACCATGTACTACGTGGAGAGTCGACCCGGCACCGTCCTGGCCTTCGACTACGACGTCGTCTCCGGTGCGGCGACGAATCGCCGGGCGCTGCTGGACTGCGGCGGGACGCCCGACGGTCTGGCCGTGGACGTCGAGGGCAACCTCTGGGTGGCCTTCTTCGGCGAGGGCGCCGTCCGGCGCATCAGCCCGGAGGGTGAGGTCCTGGCGTCGGTGGAGGTCGCCGCCCCGAACGCCACGTGCCCGGAGTTCGCCGGCCCTGACCTCGATCAGCTCGTCATCACCTCGGCGCGTTACCGGATGCAGGACGATGCGCTGGCCGAATGGCCCTTGAGCGGTGCCACGTTCGTGGCCTCCCCGGGAGTGGCGGGCCTGCCCCCGACGCGGTGGGCCGGCTCGACAGAGCGGTAGGCTTCAGCCGTCCAAGGAGATCCGGGCGACGATCTCGTGGTGAGGGCGCGGGCCCCCCGTGGAGCGGATGAGTTCGACCTCCGTGACCGACCACTGGGGCCCGCGGTAGCCGAGGAGTGCATCCACGAAGGGCAGGGGCGACCCGCGGCGCATCCGACCGATCGTCAGGTGCGGTCGCCACGTGCGACGGTCCGGCACCGCGCCCGATCCGCGGACCAGGGCCGGAAGTGCGTGGGCGAATGCCGCCAGACGATCCCTGGAGGCTCCCTCCTCGACTCCGGCCCAGAGGACCTGCCGACCGAAGGCGCCCGCGGAGGCGAGTCGGACCCCGTCGATGGGTGCGTACTCGCTCCAGTCGTGGAGGCGTTCAGCCACCTCCTCATCCACAGCATCGTCTGGATCGCCGAGGAACCCGACCGTGATGTGCCAGAGGTCAGGTGAGATCCAGCGGACGTCCGGTGCTGACGGCAGTCGGCGGAGCGAGTGCAGAACCTCCTGCAGATCCTCGATGGCCCCCTCCTCGGGGCGCACCGCGACGAACAGGCTCACCGGGAGCGGCCGTGATGGCAGGTCAGGCGGAGGCGGCGTCGAGCTGTGCGATCTCGTCGGCCGAGAGCTCCAGCGAGCCCATCGGGGCGAGGTCGGCAAGCTGGGCGACCGTGCGGCCGCTGGCCAACGGCGCCACGATGCCGGGACGCGTGAGCAGCCAGGCCAGAGACACCGCAGCGACCGGAACTCCGTGCGCGGCGGCGATGCTGTCGAGGGTCGAGATGACGCGATCTCCGCGCTCGCCGAGGTACACCTCGGCGCCCTTGGCCCGGGCACTCTCGACGGTGGCACCGGGACGGTACTTGCCGGTGAGGAATCCTTTCGCAAGCGCGTAGTAGGGCAGCGAGGCGAGACCGAACTCGTCGACGATCGGGGCGAGCGCGCGCTCGTACTCGGCGCGCTCCATCAGGTTGTACAGGTCCTGGATGGCGATGAAGGGGGAGAGGTCGTGCTCCCGCTGCATGCGAAGCGCCTCGACGAGTCGCTCGGGGGTGAAGTTCGAGGCCGCGAGGTATTTCACGGTGCCGGCCTTCACGAGTTCGTCGAAGGCGGTCAGCCACTCGAGCATCGGGACGGACTCGTCGTCCTCGTGTGCGTAGTACAGGTCGATGTAATCGGTCTGAAGTCGCTCGAGGGAGTCGTCCAGTGCCGCTCGGATGTTGTCGGGCGCCAGGCCGGCGCGCGCCGGCAGCTTGGCGACCTTGGTGGCGATGATGAGGTTCTCGCGACCGCCGCGCTCGGCCAGCCACTCTCCGATGATGCGCTCGGAGTCGCCGCCGGTGTTGCCGGGGATCCAGTGCGAGTACGCATCGGCGGTGTCGATGAAGTTGCCACCGAAGCCGACGTAGGCGTCGAGGATGTCGAAGGAGGTGTCGCGGTCCGCCGTCCAGCCGAAGACGTTGCCGCCGAAGCACAGGGGCGACACGAGCAGGTCGGTTCTGCCGAGCGGGCGGGTGGGGGCGAGAGGGGCGTCAGCGTTGGCCATGCAGCCATTCTGGCACTTGTCTAGACGAGTGGGTCAGGCAACGGTGCGGTAGATGAGATCAGTGATCGTGCGTCCTTCGCGGAGGGCCCGTGACTCGTAGTGGGTGACGGGACGGTCCGCCGGTCGTTCCACGATCCCGCCGCTCCAGTGCCGCTCGGCGTCGAAGCACTCGGCCATCGCGTCGGCATACTCCTGCCAGTCCGTCGCCAGATGCCAGAAGCCGCCGACCTGGAGCCGGGATCGCACGAGGTCGAGGATCGCCGGCTGGACGAGTCTGCGCTTGTGGTGCCGGGCCTTGGGCCAGGGGTCCGGGAAGAAGCTGCGCACTCCGGCCAGCGAGTGCGGCGGCACCATCGTCTCCAGGATCGCGAGCGCATCGCCCTCGCTCACCCGGACATTGGTGATGTCGGCGTCGGTGACGTCGGCGAGCAGCGTCCCGAGCCCCGGGGTGTGGACGTCGACGGCCCAGACACCGATGCCCGGATCCTCCTGGGCCATCCCGAGGGTCGCTCGACCGTCACCGCAGCCGATCTCGACGACGACGGGAATGCCCGCGCCCCAGTGGTCACGGAACGCCAGCGGGGCATCGGACCAGGGGATCACGAGGTCGGTCCGCGTGACCAGGGCGGCCTCCGCGCGGCGGGTGATCCTCGACCGGCGCGGCTTGAAGGTCCGGATGCCCGGTCGCAGTGCGCCGGAATGCGGGAGCCCGCGGGAGCGCTCACCGCTCACGTGTCGACCCGCAGGCGCAGCGGAGCGTTCACCCGGTGCTTGCGATCGTGCTCGATGCGCCAGGCCGATCCCACGCCGCGGGAGCGGAACTCCCAGGTGCCGTCGTCGCCCGGCCCCGCCGAGAGCAGTGCGGTGTCCTCGTCGATCCCGACCACGACGGTGTCGGGGGAGATGAGCGGACGCATGACGGAGTCGGGGATGAATCGGCTGTACTTGTCGAAGTGCGGGAGCACGCGAAGATCCGGCAGCACCCCGAGGCCGTCGGTGCCGCCCTTGCGCGGATGGCGGATCTCCGGCACGTACCCACCGAGGGACATCGCCCCCGCGCTGCAGCCGGCCAACGAGGCCCCGCTCCGCCACTCCGCGAGGATCGCGTCCCACACCCTTGTGCCGCGAAGGGTGCGGGACAGGTGCCGTGGACTGCCACCGGACAGGTAGACGAGTCCGGCTCCGGCGATCGCATCGACGTGCTCGTCGTCGTCGGCATCGGCTCGGGTGCGCACATCGACGATGACCTGCTCCGCGCCCAGCCGGTCGGCAGCCTCGGCCCCGAGGCGATGCCACTTCGCGAGGGTCGCGTCACCCTCGGGTGCGGCGGCGGTCGCCAACTGCACATAGCGCGGGGGTCTGTTCTCGAGGAGCCACGCCTCGATGTCGTGCATCACGGGCAGGTACTCGCCGCTGCCCACCAGTGCCAGACGACCGGGGGTCGTGGATCCTGCGCTCGCGTCGCTCACGGCCCGAGGGTAGCGATCATGTGCGCCGGAGCCAGTGCCGTCGGTGGGGGAGCACCGGACCGAGGGCGAGGCCGACGATCAGCGAGGCCACATGAAGGGCGAGACCGAAGCCGATCACCCACGCGAGGGACAGGTGGAGCAGCCACCCGCACGCGGCGGTGGCCAGGGCGAAGGCCGTCATCCGCAGGCTGGCCGCGGTGGTGAACACCTGTGCCTGGACATGTTCTGGTGACTCGCGTACCCGCACCTGGAACATGGCCGAGACGAGAGGAGGCTCCGAAGCACCCATGACGAAGGCGGCGGCGAGCAGCAAGGGCGCGGTGGGCGCCAGGCCCACCGCGACGAGGGCGGCTCCGGAGACCACCGTGCTGAGGATGATCCCCCGATCCGGGCGCTGGACAGGTCGCCTCGCGAACCATGCCGCCGTGGCGAGGCCGCCGCCGGCGAACACCCCGAGGATGACCCCCGTGAAGCCGAGGCCGTTGCCCGTGTCGAGCGCCAGCACCGGCGCGGCGACGAAGATCGCGGCCTGGCCGGCGAAGCCGATCGTGGTGATGAGCGTCGAGCGACGCAGAGCCGGTCGGCCGAACATTGCGCCGAGTCCAGCAGCCAGGTCGGTCCGCATGGAGCCCGACGCTCGGGTCCGGACTTTCGGCCGGAAGGGCACGCGTCGGAGGCTGATGACTCCAGCAGCCAGGAGGATGAGGGTGAGCCAGAGGGGGGCGGTCGGGGCAATCGCTACGAGGGCGGTGGCGGCCGGCGGCGCTACTACCGCGGCCACGCTGTAGGTCGCTGCGTCGAGTCCGTAGGCCCGGGTCAGGGACGTTCGTGGCACGAGAGCTGGCAGCTGTGCACTCCACGCTCCGGTCAGGGCCGGGTAGCCCAATCCGGCGATGACGGCGAGGACCATCGTCACGGCGATGGGCACGTGGGCGAGGGTGAGCGCGATGACGAGAAGGCCCAGGCCCAGGATGGCGAAGGCAGCCGTGAATCCGGCGCGCGGCCGGTGCGCGCGATCGATCGCCGCGCCGACGATCGGGCCGGCCACCGCCGCAGACGCCGTCAGGGAGGCCACGATGTATGACGCGGTGGTGGCACTGCCGAGCACGGCTACCGAGGCGACCAGAAGGGCCGGCCCTGAGGACTCCGTGGCGGAGCGGGCGACGGTCGCCGTGACCAGATAGGAGGACATTCCTGACGCGGGCGGGTCGGCCAGCGACGGCGATTCCGGACTACTGGTCAGTGGAGGCCTCGGGGTGTGCAGCCTCGTAATACTCGCAGAAGGCGTCGTACGCGCGTGGGCCGTACACGGTCGCCGGGCCACCGGCCATGAGGAAGGTGACACCGAGCGCCTCGGCCGCCTGCTCGGGGGTCGCTCCGGCCTTGACGGCCCCTCGAGCGTGCGAAGCGATGCACCCGTCACACCGCTCGACGACGGCGATGGCCAGTGCCATGAGCTCCTTGACGCTCGCGGTGAGGGCGCCGTCGGCAAGGGCCGCGCCGTGCAGCTCCACGAAGCCCTTGTAGACGTCCGGGATGGCCCGTCGGAGATCTCGGCTCAGGGGAGCCAGTTCGTCCAGGACGGACTTTCCATGCGAATGAGTCATATCCGTCACGATACCCCCCGGGGTAGCGGCTATCCTGCTGGCATGGACATGGACCCCACGATCACCCGCGACATCGTCATGCGACTCAAGCGCGCCCGCGGACAGCTCGACGGGGTCATCAACATGATCGAGGACGAGCGCAGCTGTGGCGACGTCGTGACCCAGCTGGCCGCTGTGTCCAAGGCCCTCGACCGAGCCGGCTTCAAGATCGTCGCCAACGGGCTCCAGCAGTGCTGGGAGCAGGGCGACGACGCGCCCCTGACGCAGGAGGAGCTCGAGAAGCTCTTCCTCTCTCTGGCCTAGGGTCGTGCCATGAACGAGCAGGCCTTCTCCGTGACCGGCATGACCTGCGACCACTGCGTTCATGCGGTCACCGAGGAGCTGAGCGCTCTGGCAGGAGTGACCTCCGTGGACATCGACCTCCGCGCGGGCGACGCGTCGTTCGTCCACGTGACGAGCAATTCGCCACTCGACGTCGATGCTGTGCGTGCGGCCATCGACGAGGCGGGCTACGAGCTCGTCTTCTGAATTCGTGACACCGATGATCAGGATGATGTCATGACCGAGATCGACCTCGACATCACCGGCATGACCTGTTCCTCGTGCGCGATGCGCATCGAGAAGAAGCTCAACCGCATGGCCGGCGTGCAGGCCACTGTCAACTACGCCACGGAGAAGGCACACGTCGTCCTTCCCGAGGGAGTCAGCGTCGACGACGCCATCGCCGTCGTCGAGGCGACGGGATATCACGTGACACCACCGCCTGTCCCCAACAGGGCGACCGAGGACATCAATGAGGGCCGTGACACTCAGGAGATCGCCGACCTCCGCCAGCGACTTATCATCAGCACGATCCTCGCCATCCCCGTGGTCATCCTCGCGATGGTGCCGCCACTGCAGTTCACCTACTGGCAGTGGGCCTCGCTGACCCTGGCCGCACCCGTCGCCGTCTGGGGAGCGCTGCCCTTCCATCGAGCCGCGTGGCTTAATGCCCGGCATGGTGCGGCGACCATGGACACCCTCGTATCCGTCGGTGTCAGCGCGGCGTTCCTGTGGTCGCTCTATGCGCTCTTCCTCGGTGGCGCGGGTCAGGCCGGCATGACGATGTCGTTCAGCCTGCTGCCTCAGGAGTCGGGCGGCACGCCGGAGGTCTACCTCGAGGTGGCCGCCGCAGTCACCGTCTTCCTCCTCCTCGGCCGCTACCTCGAGGCTCGCGCCAAGAGCCGCTCCGGTGAGGCGCTGCGCGCCCTGGCCGAGCAGGGGGCTCGGGAAGCCTCGGTCCTACGCGACGGTGTCGAAGTGCTCGTGCCGATCGAGCAGGTGGTCGTCGGCGACCGGTTCGTCGTCCGACCGGGGGAGAAGGTCGCCACCGACGGGGTCGTGGTCGAGGGTGCGTCGGCGATCGATACGAGTCTGGTGACCGGCGAGCCCGTGCCCGTCGACGTGACGGTCGGGGACACAGTCATCGGGGCGACCGTCAACGCCGGCGGACGGCTCATCGTCGAGGCGACCCGAGTGGGGGCCGACACCCAGCTGTCCCAGATCGCCCGGCTCGTCGAGCAGGCTCAGGCCGGCAAGGCTCCGGTGCAGCGCCTGGCCGATCGCGTGGCCGGCGTGTTCGTACCGATCGTCATCGGACTCGCTCTGGTCACGCTCCTCGGCTGGATTCTCGTGACCGGTGACGTCCAGATGGCGTTCACCGCGGCCGTAGCGGTCCTCATCATCGCCTGCCCCTGCGCCCTGGGGCTCGCCACACCGACCGCCCTGCTGGTCGGGACAGGTCGGGGTGCGCAGCTCGGCATCCTCATCAAGGGCCCGCAGGTGCTGGAGTCCACGCGTCGCGTCGACACGATGGTCCTGGACAAGACGGGCACCGTCACCACCGGTCGCATGACCCTCGCCCACGTCGTTCCCGAGCCGATGGGCGAGGTGTCCGAGGCCGATCTGCTCCGCTGGGCTGGAGCCGTCGAGGATGCGTCCGAGCACCCGATCGGGCGCGCCGTCGCCGACGCCGCGAGGGAGCGGCTCGACGGTCTGCCCACCGTGGAGGGGTTCGCCGCCACTCCAGGACGCGGGGTGCAGGGGGTCGTCGACGGCCGCGCCATCGTTGCAGGCCGACCCTCGTGGCTCGTCGAGGAGTGGTCAGTCGTCGAACCCGAGGCGTTGTCGTCGGCGCGGCGGGAGCAGGAGGCCGACGGACGCACGGTGATCGCGGTCGCCGTCGACGGCCGGCCGGCGGGCCTGCTCGTCGTCTCCGACACCGTCAAGGCCGGAAGTCGCGAGGCCGTCGCTGCCATGCGGGCGCTGGGGCTGGCACCGGTGCTCCTGACAGGCGATCAGCGGCAGGCTGCGGAGCGAGTCGCACGAGAGGTCGGGATCGACGTGGTCATCGCCGATGTGTTGCCGGAGGGCAAAGCCGATGCCGTCGCAGACCTGCAGGCCCGGGGTGCCGTGGTCGCCATGGTGGGAGACGGTGTCAACGACGCGGCCGCGCTGGCTCGCGCTGATCTCGGCATGGCGATGGGAACGGGCACGGATGTCGCCATGGAGGCGTCAGACATCACGCTGGTCCGCAGCGACCTCTCCGCGGCCGTCGACGGCATCCGACTGTCGCGGCGGACGCTGGCGATCATCAAGGGCAACCTGTTCTGGGCCTTCGCGTACAACGTCGCCGCGATCCCAATGGCGATGGCGGGACTGCTCAACCCGCTCATCGCGGGAGCGGCTATGGCCTTCTCCTCGGTGTTCGTGGTCACCAACAGCCTGCGACTGCGCGGCTTCCGCAGCACGGCTGGCGACCGTCCTGCATGATCGTCCGGTGACCGCCTTCGACGTCGATGCCATCGACCTCGCGCAACTGCGTGAACGTCAGAGCGCCAAGTACCGGCAGTACCCCCCGGATGTCATCCCGGCCTGGGTCGCAGAGATGGACTTCCCCCTCGCCGAGCCCATCGCAGCGGCCCTGCACGCCGCGATCGACCGATCGGACACGGGATACCGGTCCACCGAGGGTCTGGCCGAGGCGACTGCTGACTTCCTGGAGATGTCGTGGCAGTGGTCCGTCCCTCAGGACCGGATCGTGGCGATCCCGGACGTCCTCACCGGAGTGGCAGAGAGCATCGCGATGCTCACCGAGCCGGGCGAGGGCGTGGTGGTGAACCCTCCGGTCTACCCGCCGTTCTTCAGCACGATCCGCGACATCGTCGGTCGCTCGATCGTCGAAGTGCCGATGTCTGAACTGGATGGCGCATACTCGCTGGACCTGACCGGTCTGGCCGACGCCTTCGCGCGGCCCGAGGTCACAGCCTTCCTGCTGTGCAGCCCGCACAATCCGACCGGAACCGTCCCCTCCCAGGCCGAACTTGAGGAGGTGGCACGTCTCGCCGCCGAGCATGACGTGGCGGTGATCGCCGACGAGATCCACGCACCGCTCACGCTGCCCGGTGCGAGACACGTCCCCTACCTGACCGTCGCGGCCCCCGATGCCCGGGCGATCTGCGTCATCGCGGCGTCGAAGGCCTGGAACCTCGCCGGCCTGAAGTGCGCCCAGATGATCGGCACGGATGAGACCGAGGGGATCATCCGCCGCCGCCTGCCCTTGGAAGTGCAGTACGGCACGGGTCACCTCGGTGTGATCGCGTCCGTGGCCGCGTACCGCGACGGCGGCCCGTGGCTGGAGCAGGTCCTCGGCATCCTCGACGCCAACCGGATGCTCCTCGCGGACCTGCTCGCCGAGCATCTGCCCGAGGCCGGTTACGTGCCGCCGGAGGCGTCGTACCTGGCCTGGATCGACCTGCCCGGATGGGGTGACGACCCGGCGGTCGCGATCCTCCGCGAGGCTCGGGTGGCCCTGAATCGGGGTCCGACCTTCGGGCCCGGCGGCCGGGGGCACGTCCGGCTGAACCTCGCCACGTCGCCGGCGATCCTCACGGAGATTGTCGGGCGCCTCGGCCGACTCACCCCCGGCACCTGACGGGGTACCCCTCCGGATCCGTGGTCGAATGGGGACGTGCTTCCCCTCGCTGCCCCGGCTGTCCTGCGCACGACCGTCGCCGGACTCGTCGTCACCATCGCCGCCACCCTGCTGACCGCGTCGGCCCAGGCCGAGCCGCGTCCGCAGCCTGCACCGAGCGCAATCGCGAAGCGGGATCGGTATGCGATCGGCGACTCCGTGATGCTGGGGGCGCGCAGCATCCTCAAACGTCGCGGCTTCACGGTCAACGCCGCGGTGAGCCGTCAGTCGTACTCTGCCCCCGCCATGGTGCGACGCAAGGAAGCGAAACTGCCCGCCAACCTGGTGGTGCATCTCGGTACCAACGGGACGTTCCCGCTGTCGACGTGCCGCAAGATCGTCAAGAACGCCGGGCCGACGCGCAGGGTCTTCCTCGTCACAGTGTTCGTTCCTCGCAGTTGGGAGAGGTCCAACAACCGGACCATCCGAAAGTGCGCCGAGTCCTTCCCCGGCAGCCGGGTCACGGTGGTCGATTGGAATCGCCTGGCCCGCTCGCACCCGGAGTGGCTCTATTCCGACGGCACCCACCTGAAGCCCACGGGTGCCAAGGGTTTCGCCCGGCTCATCGACCAGGCGGTCGACGCCGCCGGAGCCTGATCAGCGCCCTGCTCGGGCCGGCCTGTGGGCTGCGTCACCCACAGGGACCCCTGGGCTGTGTGCTGGATCACGCGGCTACCGCCCAACCGTGTGCACTTGCTCACAGGACAGCGCTTTCATGCCGATTCCGACGCGACGGGGTGGCTTCCCGGGTGCATGCTGGGAACCTGCCTCGTGGTGCCGCGGGGCCACGCCCTCGATCGCAACGGAGCGATTCATGAGCATTTCTGCAGTGAGCATCCCCGGCCTCGACAATGCGCCCACCAAGAACAAGCAGCTGCTGGAGTGGGTGGAGGAGATCGCCGCACTCACCAAGCCCGACCGCGTCGTGTGGGCCGACGGCTCCGACGAGGAGTGGCAGCGTCTCACCCAGGAGATGGTCGACGCCGGCACCTTCATCCGCCTGAACCCCGAGCTCCGTCCCAACTCCTTCCTCGCACGCTCCGATCCCAGCGACGTCGCCCGGGTCGAGGACCGCACCTACATCTGCTCGCAGCGCGAGGTCGATGCGGGGCCGACGAACAACTGGGCCGAGCCCGCGGAGATGCGCGCGACGCTGAAGGGCCTGTTCGACGGCTGCATGCGCGGTCGCACCATGTACGTGATCCCGTTCTCCATGGGTCCGCTGGGCTCGCGGATCGCGCAGCTCGGCGTCGAGATCTCCGACTCCCCGTACGTCGTCGTCAACATGCGCATCATGACCCGCATGGGCCAGGCCGCCCTCGACGAGATCGGCGAGTTCGGCGAGTTCGTCCCCGCCGTCCACAGCGTCGGCTACCCGCTGGTCGACGCCGAGGGCAATCGCCGTGATGACGTCCGGTGGCCCTGCAACGAGACGAAGTACATCGTCCACTACCCCGAGACCCGCGAGATCTGGTCGTACGGCTCGGGCTACGGCGGCAACGCCCTGCTGGGCAAGAAGTGCTTCGCGCTGCGCATCGCCTCGGCGATGGCCCGGGACGAGGGCTGGATGGCCGAGCACATGTTGATCCTCAAGCTCACGTCACCCAAGGGCGAGGACCACTACATCACCGCGGCCTTCCCGTCCGCCTGCGGCAAGACCAACCTGGCCATGCTCGAGCCGACCATCCCGGGATGGTCGGTGCAGACCGTCGGCGACGACATCTCCTGGATGCGCTTCGGCGAGGACGGCCGCCTCTACGCGATCAACCCCGAGGCGGGCTTCTTCGGGGTCGCCCCCGGCACGGGCATGGAGACCAACGCCAACGCCGTGCGCACCCTGACGGCCAACTGCATCTACACCAACGTCGCCCTGACCGACGTAGGCGATGTCTGGTGGGAGGGGCTGACTCCCGAGACTCCCGCCCATCTGATCGACTGGAAGGGCAACGACTGGACCCCGGCGTCCAGCGATCCGTCCAGTCACCCGAACGCCCGCTTCACCGCCCCCGCGGGGCAGTGCCCGTCGATCGCCCCCAATTGGGAGGACCCGGCTGGCGTGCCCATCGAGGCGATCTTGTTCGGCGGCCGTCGCGCCACGAACGTGCCGCTCGTGACGGAGTCCTTCGACTGGGAGCACGGCGTGTTCATGGGCGCCACCGTCTCGAGCGAGATGACCGCTGCTGCGGTCGGCGGAGTCGGCCAGCTGCGTCGCGATCCGTTCGCGATGCTCCCGTTCTGCGGCTACAACATGGCCGACTACTGGGGTCACTGGCTGAAGATCGGCACGTTCACCGATGCGAGCAACCTGCCGCGCATCTACTCGGTGAACTGGTTCCGCAAGGACGCCAACGGCAAGTTCCTGTGGCCGGGCTTCGGCGACAACGCGCGCGTGCTCGACTGGATCATCCGTCGGCTCGAGGGCGATGCCAAGGCGGTCGACACCCCTATCGGTCGCATCCCCGCCGACGGCGAACTGCCGCTCGATGGGGTGAAGGTCACCGACGAGCAGCTCGCCGAGCTCTTCGCCATCGACCCGGTGACGTGGTCGGCCGAGGCCGATCTGACCGAGGAGTACTTCGCCCAGTTCGGCGACCGTGTGCCGCAGGCGCTGCGCGCCCAGCTCGCTGCGCTGCGGGAGCGGCTCGCTTCAGCCTGAGTCGTTCACAGGGACCTCCATCGCCGACGTCCCGCCTATTGGGGGTCGGCGAGGGTGGACACGAGGACGGCCTTGATCGTGTGGAGGCGGTTCTCGGCCTGATCGAAGACGATGCTGGCAGGGGACTCGAACACCGCGTCACTAACCTCGACGCCGTCCGCGAGGCCGAACTCCGCGGCGACCTTCCGGCCAACGGTCGTGTTCTGGTCGTGGTAGGCCGGCAGGCAGTGCATGAACTTCGCGCTGGGATCACCTGTCATCGACATGAGATCGGCGTCGACCCGGTAGGGCCGGAGCAGCTCGACGCGGCGAGCCCATTCCTCCTCTGGCTCTCCCATCGACACCCAGATGTCGGTGTGCACGAACTCTGCTCCGGCCAGGCCCGCGCGGGCATCCTCGGTGATGGTGATCCGAGCGCCGGACGCCGATGCAAGGTCGCGCGCCATCGTCTGGATGTCATCGGACGGCCAGAGCACCCGTGGGGCGACGATGCGGACGTCGGCACCCATGATCGCGCCCATGACGAGAAGCGAGTTGCCCATGTTGTAGCGGGCATCGCCCACGTAGGCGTACCGCGGAGCCGCGTCGGGTGTGGAGGTGTGCTCTCGCATGGTGAGGAAGTCGGCCAGCATCTGCGTGGGGTGCCACAGGTCGGTGAGGCCGTTGAACACCGGTACGTCGGCGTGGTGAGCGAGCTCGAGCACTGTGTCGTGGCTGGAGCCCCGGAACTCGATGCCGTCGTAGAAGCGGGAGAGGACACGGGCGGTGTCGGCGATGGACTCCTTGTGTCCGACCTGGCTGCTGCTGGGGTCGAGCACGGTGACGTTGCCGCCCTGGTGCCGCATCGCGAGCTCGAACGCGACCCTGGTGCGGGTCGACGTCTTCTCGAAGATGAGCGCGACCTCCTTGCCCTGCAGGCGCTGCACCTCGGTACCGGTGCGCCGGGCGGCCTTGAGGTCAGCGGCAAGGGTCAGAAGGGAGTCGAGCTCGCCCCTGGAGAAGTCGGACTCCTGCAGGAAGTCCCGTCCGGTGAGATTCACCGGACGAACGCTACGCGACTACGCGATGCCGAGAGCGCGCGGGGACACGGCCTCGATGTAGTCCCCGCCGGCAGCGCGAAGGCCGTCGCCCTTGCCGCGGGGGTAGTGGCGGGAGTCGAGCCGGGCGTAGATGTGCTCTCGGTCCTCCTCGGAGAGACCGCCCCAGACCCCGTAGGGCTCCCGTGCCCGCACGGCGTAGTCCGCGCATTCCATGCGCACCGGGCAGGCGGCGCAGACCAGTTTGGCTTCGCGGTCGCGGCGGATGCGTGAGGAGCCACGTTCATTCTGGGGGTGGAAGAACAGCAGGGGATCGGCCTCGCGGCACGCGGCGTGGTCCTGCCAGAACCACTGGACATCGTCAGGGACCTGGGCGAGTGGTTGCTGCGGCATGGTGTCCTCCCGTTCTCGTTACCACCACGCTAGATCGCGGTCACGACGAAAGACGATGGCCGAAGGTCCCGATCTGTTGGACCTTCGGTCATCGTCTGCGACGTGGATGGCGTGCCGATGTGGATGGCGTGCCGATCTGGATGGCGTGCCGATGTGGGCGCCGTGGGGGAGGGCTACTCCGCGGTGGCCTCGGCCTGCTGGGCCGCGATCTGGGCGCGGACCTCGTCCATGTCGACATCACGCGCGGCCTGCACGAGGTTCGCCAGCGCCGGCTCGGGGAGCGCGCCGGCCTGGGAGAACAGGACGACCCCGTCCCGAACCACCATGAGCGTGGGGATCGAGGAGATGCTGAACGCCCCGGCGAGGCCGGGCTCGGCCTCGGTGTCCACCTTGCCGAACACGATGTCTGGGTTCGCGTCGGAGACGGACTCGTAGACAGGGGCGAACGTGCGGCACGGTCCGCACCAGGCGGCCCAGAAATCGATGAGGACGATGGAGTTGTCCTGGATGGTCCCGGCGAAGGTGTCCTCGGTGAGGTTCGTGGTCGTCATGTCCACAGTGTAGCATATACCCCTAGGGGTATATTGCCGCTTCGTCGTCCTAGACTCGATACATGCGTGCGACGACCCACCCGACGATGTCGAGCGACCCTCTGGACAGCCCGTCGCTGTCGGGGGGAACCCTCCTGGAGGAGCGCACCTCCTCGGCGGACGAGGGTGATCACGAGCGCTTCGCGCACTATGTCGAGAAGGACAAGATCGTCGAGAGCGCCGTCACGGGAGCTCCGATCAAGGCCCTCTGCGGCAAGGTATGGACCCCGAGCCGTGACCCGTCACGGTTCCCGATCTGCCCGGACTGCGAGAAGATCCACGCGAATCTCCCGCGCGGCGGAGACTCCGGCGGCGACTCCTGACCCCGTCACGGCTCAGCGGGCCCAAGAGACTCGCGAGCGTCGGCATCCTGTGCGCCATCGCGGCCTTCTCCCTGGCGGCCTGCGCGGCCGAGCCGGGCGCCGCTCCCGGAGCCGAACTCCCGGATCCTGCCGCCGTCTCGGTGCAGCCCTCGCCCGAGCCGGCCCTTGACGAGTGCTCCACGGAGAATCTCACCGTCGTCAATCCCGGCCAGTTGACGGTCGGGGCGGTCGCCCCGCTGGATGAGCCGTACTTCGTGGACGCCAAGCCCGGCAACGGCGAGGGTTTCGAGGCGGCGCTGGTCTATGCCGTGGCCGACGGACTGGGGCTGCGCCCGACCCAGGTCGCCTGGCGCACCGTCGGTCCGGACGAGCCGCTGGATCCGGCCGCCGCGCGCGTGGACTTCCTCGTCGGCCGCATCGCCGTGGACGACAGCACTGACGTCAGGACATACTCGCGGTCCTACCTGGAGGTGCGGGAGCCCGCTGAGGAACTCGTCGACGCGGACGGACAGCAGAATCCGGCCGACCGGGCTCCTGAGGAGATGGCATACGCCCTCGCCTTCGCTCCGGGGGACCCCCTCGTCATCTGCGTGGACGGCGTTCTGGGGGGACTTGTGGCGGACGGAGGGCTCCAGGAGCTCACCGACACCTGGCTGTCGGCCGCCGATGCCTCGGCGGGTGCGCGCGTGTCGTGACCGATAACCGGTCACATCGGGCCTAGCGTGGTTGACCGAGCGCGCCCGGCGCTCAGTGAAGGAGAACACTCCACATGTCCAATGCAGTGATCATCGAGCAGGAGAGCGACGCGCAGGCGCTCAGCAAGACCTGGGGCGTCCTGCTCTTCATCGGTCTCGCGAGCATCGTCATCGGCATCCTGGTGATGGTGTGGCCCGGCAAGACCGTTGTGGTCGTGGCCGTCCTCCTGGCCATCTACCTGGTGGTGAGCGGCATCTTCGAGATCGTCCGAGGCTTCGGCAGCGGACTGTCCGGGGGCATGCGTGCCCTGCTGTTCATCGGCGGCATCCTGTCGCTCATCCTGGGCCTGTTCGCCTTCCGCGGCTTCGTCGTCGAGGAGTCCCCGTTCGACGCCGTCTGGCTGCTGGCCCTGTTCGTCGCCATCAACTTCATCTTCCGCGGCGTCGGCCAGCTGATGGAGGCGGCGGATCACAAGGAGGGTCGCGGCTGGAACATCTTCGGCGGCATCGTGAGCCTCCTGCTGGGCATCATCATCCTGGTGACGCCGGGCGACATCGTCGTCCTCGCCTGGGTGATGGGAATCTTCCTGGTGATCAGCGGCATCATGGCCGTGATCGGTGCCTTCCAGGTCAAGTCCCTGGCAAAGGCCTAGCAGTCACCTGAGGATCGGCGATGGCTGCCGAGACCTCGCAGACCCTTGACCGAGGGCTGCGCGTCCTGGAGACCGTGGCGGACTCCCCTGAGGGGATCACCGTCACCGAACTGGCCGCAGCCCTCGGCATCGGTCGCACGGTCGTCTACCGACTGGTCGTGACCCTTGAGCAGCATGCCCTCATCCGCCGCTCCTCCGACGGACGATGCCGCCTCGGACTCGGGGTCCTGACGTTCGGCCGGCAGGTCCAGCCGGTCGTGCGTGACACCGCCCTGCCCTCCCTGCGGCTCCTCGCCGACGCCGCCAGCGCCACCGCCGTCCTCACCGTGGTCGACGGACAGGAGGGACTGTCCGCCGTGGTCGTCGAGCCCTCCCGCTCCGAGGTCCACGTCGGCGTCCGAGCCGGTGCCCGTCAGCCGCTGGAGAACAGCGCCTCCGGTCGAGCCATCCTCGCCGCCCGCACCACCGCCGGGCGCCCGCTGGAACCCCCGTGGGTTGTGGCCACCGGCGACGGACCCCACGGTGCCTACGGGCTGGCCGTCCCGATCCTCGGCGTTGCCGGACTCGAGGCGTCCGTCGGCGTCCTCGCCCTGAGAGAACTCGTCGAGGCCGAGGTGGGTCCGCGGGTCGCACGCGCTGCAGGGGAGATCGCCCGGGCGCTGCGGTAGGGGCATCGCGGATCCCTTACCTGGCTCGAATCTGGTTCCCAGGGTTCTCCCATGTTCGACGCGCATAGTCGTGTCAACGACAGCGCCGGACCTCCCGGCCTGCACGGGACACGGATGACAATCCGGGAAGGACGACCATGTCGAACGCACGCAGGCTGGCCCTCGCGGCCGCAGCCCTCGGCACCAGCAGCATCCTCCTCGTCGGCACCGCTGGCGGAGCCCTCGCCCACGACAACGGCGGACGGAACGGCTCCGGATCGCGCGGGCCCCTGGCCGAGCTCGTCACCAGCGGCACCCTGACCAGCGCCGACGTCGCAGCCATCCGTGACGCTCTCGAGACCGACCGCGAGACCGACCGCGAGGCACATCAAGCCGAGGCCAAGGCCGCTCGTGACGCTGTCCTGAAGGACTTGGTCTCGCAGAGCGCTCTGACCCAGGCGCAGGCTGACGCGATCGCCGCGGCGAGTGGTGAGCGCGGTGGAATGCGCGACCTGATCCGGGGTGGCACGGTCACCCTCGAGGACCTCAGGGCCGTCAAGGACGCGCTGAAGGCCAACCGTGAGGCCGATCGTGCGGCGCATCAGGCCGAGGCCAAGGCTGAGCGTGACGCTGTTCTCGCCGAGCTCGTCGGCGCCGGCACCATCACCCAGGCGCAGGCCGATGCGGTCAGTGCCGCTCTTGACGCACACAAGGCCGAGCGCGGCGACGGCCCCGGCAAGCGCGGTGACCGCGGCGAGCGGGGCCAGGGCGGCCCGCGCCGCTAGTTCACACGCACATCGATCGCCGCCTGTTGGCTAACGCCAGCAGCCGGCGATCGTCGCTGTGAGGCCGTCCACCGCCTGCCGGACCGTCAGCGCCGAGTACCTCTGCGGGCGGTCGTTCACCAGGATCGAGAAGATCCGCTCCGGGGAGCCGTCGGATGCCGCCACTCCCGACAGGCTGATCGTGTCGAACAGGGTTCCGGTCTTGGCCTTCACGTCGCCCGCAGCACAGCGGGCCCTCTTCGTGATGAACCGTCCGTACCGGTCGTCGAGCGTGCCGCTCACGCCGGAGATCGGCATCGCGTCGTCCTCGAACATCACCCGGAAGGGTTCGGGGTTGGTCACCTTCGCCATGCGCAGGACGTCGACGAGGAACTGGGGCGTCACGCGGTCCCGGCGGGACAGCCCGCTGCCGTCGAGGATCCGGGTGCGGCTGGTGTCGATGCCGAGTCCGGTCAGGACCTGCTCAGCCGCGGTACGCGCTCCCCGCCAGTCTCCGGGCTGGCCGGCTGCCAGGGCGACCTGCCGGTAGAGCACCTCCGCGACGTTGTTCTCGGAGATGCGCAGCATGATCCGCACCGCCTCGTCGACCGTGTGGCCCTTCGTCTCCGCGATGACCGGAGCCTCGCCTGCCTCAGCGGCACCGGCAATGGTCACCGGGAAGCCCTTGGCGCGCAGCTTCTTCGCGAACACTGCGGCGGCATTGGCGCTCGGATCCGTGCTGTAGTCCCATACGCGGGCGAGCGCGTGCACGCTGGAGGCCACGGACGGGATGTACCTGGTGGTCCACCCGGGCCCACGACCGTCGGCCGGGAAGAGGTTGTCGTCCACGTAAAGGGTCACCGGCGTGCCTGCCGGCACAGTGGCCGCCGTCTGGGTGGCGAGCTGACGCAGTTCCTTCGTGGACAGCAGGGGGTCGCCGCCACCCTCGAGGATGATCTCCCCCGGCATCGCTCCGCCCCGCACCCGGGTGGTGAACCGGTGGTCGGCGCCCAGGGCGGCGAGCGCGGTGACGGCTGTGACGATCTTCATGTTCGAGGCGGGAAGCATCCGACGAGTGCTGTCGTGCTCGGACAGCACCTCACCGGTCGCCGCGTCGACCGCCAGCAGGCCGACGGAGTTCCCCAGACGGGGATTGCTGATCCGCTTGTCGACGAGCTGGTCCACGGTCTTCTCCCGCGGCACTGCCCAGGCGGAACCTGAGCCGGCTGCCACGAGTCCGACCGACAGGGCCGCGGCGAGCGCGGCGGCCATGAGATGTCTGAGGGGCATGTGACCCATGGTGCGACAGGCCGGGAAACAGTCGGTGACGGGGGTGAGGGTCGGCGTGTCGCAGAATGGCGGGGACCTGCCCCCTGTCCGAAGGCCTCCTGTGCGCCGACTTCCGCTCGTCTCCGCCTTCCTCACCGCCGCGGCGATGCTCGCCTCGGGGCTCCTGGCGGCCCCGGCTGCCCAGGCTGACCCGTCCGGTCGGGTGGCCAGCGGCTGGATCCCCTACTGGATGAGTTCACCCAGCAGGCCGGCTGGCGTCAACTCCGCTGTGCAGAACGCCGACCTGTTCGTCGACGTCTCCCCGTTTTGGTACTCGGCGACCAAGAGCGGCAACGGGGTCAAGGTCGGCCTGAACTCCAACTTCACCAACGGCCAGGCGAACGTGCAGTGGGCGATGGGCCAGCTCAAGGGCGCCGGTCTCACTGTCCTGCCGGCCATCGCAGACAGCTCCGGCAAGGGGACCATGGCCCGTACTCTCGCCGATCCGGCCTCCCGTGCCGCGCACGTCCAGGACATCGTCAACCTCGTCGTGTCCAACGGGTTCGACGGCATCGACCTGGACTACGAGACGTTCGCCTTCTCCGACGGCTCCTCGTCCTGGGGCAAGACCCAGCCGGATTGGACCGCCTTCGTCAACGAACTGTCGGCGGCCCTGCACGCCCAGGGCAAGCTGCTCTCGGTCACCATCCCGCCGCCGTGCGGGTACTCGGGCACCTGCGGACCGAAGTACGGCTACTGGGTCTACAACATCGAGGGCATCGCGCCGGCTGCCGATCGCATTCGGATCATGGCGTACGACTACCACGTGCAGGGCATCGGACCGATCGCCCCGATGCCCTGGGTCCGCTCGATCGTTCAGTACTCCTCGTCGATCATGGATCCACAGAAGCTGCAGATCGGAGTGCCGACCTATGGTCGGGCCTGGACCCGCAAGCAGGGCAACTCGCTCATGACGGAGGGCACCTGTCCGAGTCCGGGTTCCGCGGCCTACACGAAGCTCACTCGGATGTCGTCGGTCACCGATGCCGACATCCCGGGAGTCCTTGCGTCGGTCGGAGTGACCCCCGATCAGGTCCAGTGGTCCGACAAGGATCAGGAGAACTGGGTCTATTACGACAAAAGCCTGGACTGGACCGACTCCAGCGGCAATCGTCAGACCTGCATCGCCAAGCGCGTGATGTGGTGGGTGGGTCCGCAGGCCGTGATGGCCCGCACGCAACTGGTCGCCGAGTTCGGCATCAATGCCGCCGCCTACTGGACGGTCGGTGGTGAGGATCCCGCCCAGTGGTCCCTCATCCGCGGGGTCTCGGCGACCCTTGCCCCGGCGCCCACGGATGTTCAGATCGCGGTGCCCCCCGCTACGGTGTTCGGCCAGCCGATCACGGTGACCGGCTCGGTCGGCTCGCAGGGCGCGCCACTCGCGGGAGTGACGGCCGTGCTTCAGTTCCGTCCGCAGGGCTCGAAGGCTCCCTTCACCGACATCGCGTCGGCCCCGGTCAACCCCGACGGCTCGGTGGGCTTCCAGGTGGCCGCGCCGGCCACGGGGGAGTGGGTCATCTACGTGCCCGCATCCGACACCCGCACCGAGGGGGTCAGCGCCCCGGGTGTGATCCAGGTGCAGTCCCTCGTGACCGCCACGCCGAAGAAGACCCGCGTATCGCGCGGCAGCGCCGTCACGGTCAAGGGCTGGGCGCGTCCTGCGGTAGCGAAGCAGCGGCTGCTCCTGCAGATCAACAGCAAGGGCGACACCTGGAAGACGATCGACAAGGAGCGCGTGAACAAGCGCGGCAGGGCAACCCTGCAAGCGAACGTGCCCAAGGCCAAGGGCAAGTACACGTACCGGGTCGTTGCTGTGGGCCGCAACGGCATCGTCACCAATGTCTCCACCGACATCCCGATCCGGGTGACGAAGTAGGGCCGATCACCCGCGCATCTCGGGAGGGTGATCATGGTCGCCGGTCATCCGCGGATGAGATCGGTGCGAGGATGGGCTCATGTCGGTGGCTCCCGCTGAGGTGACTCGACCTGAGGTCGTCGAGCAGGTGGAGAATCCGTGGATCACGATCGTCTGGAATGACCCCGTCAACCTCATGTCCTATGTGACCTACGTGTTCATGGAATATTTCCGCTATCCCCGGGAGAAGGCCGAGCGCCTCATGATGGACGTCCACGAGAAGGGCCGCGCCGTGGTGTCCAGCGGAACCCGCGAGGCCATGGAGCGCGACGTCACCGCGATGCACGGCTACGGGCTGTGGGCGACGTTGCAGAAGGACGACTGATGGCGATGCTGCGACCTCTGGGCACCCGCGAGCAGGGAATGGACCTGGTGCTGGAGGAGGTCGAGCGGGAGCTGCTGATGAGCCTGACCGCCCAACTCATTGACTTCGTCGCGTCGGAGCCCGCTGAGGCTGAGGACCCGCTCGTCGCCCTGGTGGGCATCGACCCCGATGCTGCCCCCTCGGAGGACCCAGCTCTGCACCGATTGCTGCCCGATGCGTTCCGCGACGACGAGCAGGCATCGCTGGAGTTCCGCAGGTTCACCGAGCGTGACCTTCGCGATGCCAAGGTGCGCAACGCCGAGACGGTCCGGGCGGCCCTCGAGCGGGACGGGCTGGTCATCCATCTCGAGGGGGAGAGGATCCCGGCCTGGCTGGGATTCCTCAACGACACCCGGCTGGTCCTCGGTGCTCGCCTCGACATCACCGAGGACAACCAGGACGAACTCGCTGATCTGGATGACGACGACCCACGCGCTGCGCTCTACGGGCTGTACGGCTGGTTGACCTACCTGCAGGAGACGTTGGTCCAGGCACTGATGGCCTGACTGGGCGAACCCCCCTCTCCCGCGTGGTCATCCCGATCCCCAACAATCGAGTGGCCGCCTCCCCTCGGGAAGGCGGCCACTCGATAGCCGGGTGGTGCTGTGCGGATCGCTAGGAGCCGGCACCTTGGCTGGAGGGCGCCTCTTTGAACTCGTCGTTCGCGAACTGCTCGCTGTCGTACCGGCTCTTCTCGCGGGCGATCTTGTAGATGAGCAGGCCGAACCAACACTTGGCGAGGACGTCGGCGATGGAGTACCCGACCTGGCGCCAGACGAAGGCATCCGGGCCGTCGAACCCGAACATCGGGAACATGTAGGAGATGGGGTACACGCCCCAGGTGGCGAGGAGCAGCCACCGCAGGCCGTTGAGGTCCTTGCGCACCTGCTCGGGCTGCGTCCGCATGCTCTTGGAGAGCTCGGCGAAGAGCACGTACAGGATGTAGAGGAAGGGGATCGTGCTGAGCGCGCCCCAGATGGCCTTGGCCATGGTGTCCGAAGCCATCTCGCCCGGGTAGCCCAGGGCGATCATCAGGATGGCGGCGGGAATGAGCTTGAGCATCAGGCCCTTGCGGATGGCCGGGGCGAGAGCGAGGACTGCGATGGCTTCGAACAGCAGCAGCGGAACCGTCAGAATCCAGTCGACGTACCGGTATCCCTCGTTGAAGCCTTCGCCCGCCACGAGGTGGTAGGTCATGTCCATGATGGTCTGGCCCTCGGCCAGCGGGTCGCCTTCGCCGACGGCCACGTACGCGGCCTCGAAGGAGTTGAAGATCCGCCAGTAGTGGTACGCCGCGATGAGAGTCACGATGGCCGACACGATGACGGCCTGCCGGTAGCGCGGCAGCACGCGGCCGTTGGCGACCAGCAGGAAGACCGTGGTCGCGATCATCGAGGCCAGCGCAAACGACAGGATGTTGTAGACGGTCTGGAATTGACCGTAATCGAGTGTGAGAACGTCCATCAAAACTCCGAATCCGGGAGCGGCCGCCCCCTGCCTCCTCCTGCCCGGCATCCGCCGAACAGTGAGGACGCTCCTCCTGCTGCGGAGGATCCGCAAGTTGAACAATCTGTGGCGCGATATAACAAATCGGTAACGATGCGTGGACTTACGGCTCATATCGGACATCAGTCGCGCGATGTCCGGTCTCGAAGTCGCCTCCTATGCTTCCCGCATGGTCCTTGTGCGGATCCCAGAGTTCCTGCGCCCGAGCGTTGGCGATGCCGACGTGCTGACGGCCGACGGCCGGTGTGTCCGCGACCTCGTGATGGATCTCGACGCGCGCTATCCCGGTCTCGCTGAGCGACTCCTCGATGACAGTGGACTGCGTCGCTATATCAACGTGTACGTCGGCCCTGACGACATCCGGTTCGTGGACGGCCTGGACACGTGCGTCACTGACGGCCAGACCGTCCTGATCCTCCCGGCATCGTCCGGGGGAATGCTCCTGCCCTGACGCTCGGCTGACACACCCTGAGGGCCCGCCCTCTACGCTGGGCGCACCATGAACGACGCGGCGATCGGCATCTTCGACTCCGGCTTCGGCGGCCTCACCGTCGCGAGGGCCGTGCTCGACCAGTTGCCGCACGAGCCCGTGCGCTACGTCGGTGACACGGCTCGTGGCCCCTACGGCCCGCGGCCGATCGCCGAGGTCAGGTCCTTCTCGCTGGAGATCATGGATCGCCTCGTCAATGACGGGGTCAAGATGCTCGTCATCGCCTGCAACTCGGCCAGCGCTGCGACCCTGCGCGATGCCCGCGAGCGGTACGACGTTCCTGTGGTCGAGGTCGTTCACCCGGCGGTGCGTCGGTCGGTGGCGGCGACTCGGACCGGCCGCGTGGGGGTGATCGGCACGACCGCCACGATCACGTCCGGTGCGTACAACGACGCTTTCGCCGCCGCTCCGCAGGTCAACCTCACCACCACGGCATGCCCTCGCTTCGTGGAGTTCGTCGAAGGTGGCGTCACCTCGGGTCCGGAACTGATCGAGGTCGCCACCGAGTACCTCGCCCCGATGAAGGACGCTGACGTCGACACGCTCGTCCTCGGCTGCACGCACTACCCGCTGCTCACCGGTGTGCTCTCCTATGTGATGGGAGAGGAGGTCACCCTCGTCTCCAGTGCGGAGGAGACCGCGAAGGACGTCTATCGCACGCTCGTGGCCCACGACCTCCTGCGTCATCCTGACCTTCCCGCCCCGGAGCATCAGTTCCTCGTCACCGGGGATCCTGAGGAGTTCCAGCGCCTCGGCCGCCGATTCCTCGGCCCGGAGATCGGCTCCGTGGAGCTGGCCCCCTGAGGTGGGGTGCGCGACCCATGAGATTGACCGTCCTCGGCTGCGCGGGCTCCTACCCCTCTGCCGAGTCTCCCGCCTCGTCCTACCTCATCGAGCACGACGGTCACCGGATCGTCCTCGATCTGGGCAACGGGTCCGTCGGGGCGCTGCAGGGACACATCGCCCTGACGTGGCCGGGAGCGCTGGACGCCGTCGTGCTGAGCCACTGCCACCTCGACCACTGTGCCGACCTGGGCTCGCTCTACGTCCAGAGGCACTACTACTCGTCAACCACTGAACGCCTCCCCGTGCTCGGCCCCTCAGATTCCCGATCCCGCGCTGTCGGGATCTACGGCAAGGCCGACGAGGCGGGTCTGGATGAGGAGTTCGACTTCGTGACCTTCGGGCGCGAGCCCATGCTCGTGGGCCCGTTCACCATCGAGGTCGCGCGCGCCGTGCATCCGGTCGAGGCCTACTCGGTGCGCGTGACTGCCGGGGGTCGTTCGATCACCTACTCCGGTGACACGGCCATCAACGATCGGCTCATCGACCTGGCGCGGGACACGGATGTGGCCCTGTTCGAGGCGTCATTCATCGGGACGGACTTCCCGCCCGGCGTCCACATGAGCGCGGGAGAGGCCGGACGCGCCGCGCGCGAGGCGGGTGCCTCGCGTCTTGTCGTGACACACCTGGTGTCCATGAACGACCCGGCGGTGGTGCTCGCCGAGGCCACGGCGGCGTTCGACGGGCCGGCGACGCTTGCGGCGTCCGGCCTCGTCATCGACGTCTAGAACTGCGTCGTCTGCGGGGCCGATAACGTAACCCGCATGACTCGCTCCGACGGCCGTGCGGCCGACCAGCTCCGTCCCATCAGCTTCGAGCGGGGGTGGCTTGAGCAGGCCGAGGGCTCAGCTCTTGTGTCCTTCGGTCGCACACGTGTGCTGTGCACCGCGTCGTTCTCGGCGGACATACCGCGCTGGCTCAAGGGCTCCGGCAAGGGCTGGGTCACTGCGGAGTACGCCATGCTGCCCCGCGCCACAAACACCCGCAACGCCCGTGAGTCGGTCAAGGGCAAGCTCGGCGGCCGCACCCAGGAGATCTCGCGTCTCATCGGCCGCAGCCTGCGGGCCGTCGTCGACATGGATGTGTTGGGTGAGAACAGCATCCTCATCGACTGCGATGTGCTGCAGGCTGACGGAGGCACGCGAACCGCCGCGATCACCGGTGCGTACGTCGCGCTGGCGGACTCCATCACGTGGGCTCAGGCCAACGGTCTGCTCGCGCCGGGTGTCAATCCGCTGAAGGGCTCGGTGGCCGCCGTGAGCGTCGGCATCGTCGAGGGGGAGCCGCGTCTTGACCTGCACTACGACGACGATGTCAACGCCGACACCGATATGAACGTCGTCATGACCGGTGACGGCCGGTTCGTCGAGGTGCAGGGCACCGCAGAGGGCGAGCCGTTCGACCGGGCGCTGCTCGACCAGCTTCTCGCGCTCGCGGGTGATGGCTGCGCGCAACTGGCCGCGCTGCAGGCCGAGGCTCTTGCTGCACCGCTCCAGAAGCGGGGCTGACGTGGCCGCGCAGATCGTCCTCGCGACGCGCAATCGCAAGAAGCTCGACGAACTGCACCGCATCCTCGACGCCGAGGGCATGGACGTGGAGATCCTGTCCCTCGATGAGTTTCCCGACGCCCCCGAGGTCGCGGAGACGGAGTCGTCGTTCGCCGGCAACGCGCTGCTGAAGGCCCGCGCGATCGCCGAGGCGACCGGCCTGCCGGCCGTGGCCGATGACTCCGGCCTGTGCGTCGACGCGCTGAACGGCATGCCGGGCGTGCTCAGCGCCCGCTGGGCCGGCGGTCACGGTGACGATGCCGCGAACCTCGATCTCGTTCTCGCCCAGATCGCTGACGTGCCGGATCGTCGTCGTGGGGCGTCGTTCCAATGCGCGGCCGCGATCGCGCTGCCGGACGGCACCGAGCGCGTGGTCGAGGGGGAGATCACCGGCAGCCTGCTGCGCGAGCGTCGGGGCGAGAACGGGTTCGGCTACGACCCGATCTTCGTGCCGATCGCCCATCAGGTGACGACCGCCGAGATGACGGCCACGGAGAAGGACTCGATCAGCCACCGCGGCCGCGCGATGCGCGCTCTGGCACCGGTGCTGCGCGACCTGTTGGGGCTGTAACCGGACGACATTTCTCACGAGAGACTCGAGTGCGGAAGGCGGGACTTGAACCCGCACGCCCGAAGGCATCGGCCCCTAAAACCGACGTGTCTGCCAATTCCACCACTTCCGCGTGGCGCTCATCCTAGGCAGCCGTCGACCCGTTGCCGCGCGCGGTCATCTTCCGGCAGAAGCTGGGGGTCTGCGAGTGGCAATTCGGGCAGAGGAACTGAAGATTCTCTCGGCGGCAGTCGAGTGAGTCTCCGTTGATGTGATCGACATGCAGGGTGAGCGGGCGGCCGTTCCACTCAGCTCCGGTACCGCACTCAGCGCATACCGGCGGGATGCCGACTTCCAGCAGTGCTCGTCGGAGGAGGTGGGGTCTTGCCCGCCGGTCAAGATCGTGTCGCGTGATGAGAATGGTGCTGCCGTCTTCCTGCGGTTCGGGAACGTCTTTCCCCTGTTGTGTGCCTCTCCCGTGAAGTGGCTGGTGTCCAGCCCGAGGCTCGTGATGCGTTTGCTGATGTGGAAGTGGGAACCGCCAGCGGGCTTGATGCCCAACAGGCGCATGACTCCGGCGATGGATTCGGACTGCTCGACAGCAGAGGTGATGTCTTCGTCGGAGTATCGGTAGCGCGCCATGTCAGGACGCTACGTCGCACCTCTGACAGTCACCGCCGAGTCCACGGCTATCTATCACAAGACCAGCGGTTGTGACAGATAGCCGTGGACTCGGCGGATCAGGCCGCGATGCCGAGGTCGCGCATCAACTTCGCCACGTGACCTGTGGCCTTCACGTTGTAGAACGCGTGCTCGATCACGCCCTTGGGCGAGATCACGAACGTGCACCGGATCACGCCGGTGACGACCTTCCCGTACAGCTTCTTCTCGCCAAACGCGCCGTAGGCGGTGAGGACCTCCTTGTCCGGATCGGACAGCAGCGGGAACGTAAGACCGTCGTGCTCGCGGAACTTCACCAG
>JAURME010000145.1 GCA_030830865.1 Candidatus Nanopelagicales bacterium
CGCATCGACCGAGGCCCTCATATCCCTGGCCGACGGTGCGGGATCCGTGCGCGTCGTGCTGGAGGCGCAGACCTCCCTGCACCGGTTCGGGATGGACGAGGCCGAGTTGCTCGGCGTGCTGGCCGACTCCCGGGTGCGCGAGGCGCTCGAGCGTGGACGCATCCTCATCGAGGGCCTGACCGTGCACCTGCCCATCGCGCAGCCTGCCGATGAGGTCGAGCCGAACGGTGTGAGCCTCGGATCGGCCAAGACCCGCGAGGTCGTGCGCTGGGCCGGCCTGTGGCAGGCCGAGACCGCGGTGTGGTCCGGTCACAATTCCCCCGAGTGCCGGGTGTGGGTGTCGCACCTCGACGACACCGAACTCGCCGCGGTCGCGTCGTCGGTGCCCGACGTCGTGCTGCGTCCGCGGATCGGCACGCGGCTGTGGCTGGACCGTTCGTGCCTGAGAGCGTCCGGGACGGTGCTCGCTGTGCACCCGTTGGCCACCGGTACCCACGTCGGCTATCGGCAGCGCACCGGGCCCAAGGACGGCACGCTGGTGGTCGTCTCGGGTGGCACCTCGCACGGCATCGGACTCTCGGCGCCGACACCTGCCGCGACTGTGCGGCAGCGCGTCGTGACCGCGGGCACGGGCGCACTCGACGCTGCCGGCCGTGCACTGTCACCGTTCCGCTGGCAGGGCAAGCAGCGCTGGTTCGCCGAGCCACCGCATCAGCACGTGTCGATGGTGTGGCTGCCAGCCGGTGTCGTGGTCCCGGCCGTCGGTGACCGTCTCGACGCGGATGTGCGATACACGACGTCCCGGTTCGACGCCGTGGTCGGCCTCAGCTGACGTCGGTTGATGCGCCAGTGGTTGGGGTGATAGGCGCCGCGATGATCCCAACAAGTGACGCACCCACGGGGGATGTCGTCAGGAGCGGCGCAGGGTGAACCGGTCGGGGGCGTGGTCGTAGACCCCACCTCCGGGATCATCCTCGTCCTCGGGGTTCCCGTCGGTGCGCACCGGATCGAACTCCGGCGACAGCATGTCCTGCACGACGATCACCACGAGATACACCGTCGTGAGGACACGCACCAGGATCGCCAGCGCGTACTGCGGGCCCCCGAGGGCGCTGGCGTCGTCGATCCCGTACCCGGCGAGGAACCACCAGATCGCCACGAAGTAGACGACCTCGCCGGCCTGCCACACCAGGAAGCTGCTCCACCGTGGGCGCGCCATGACGGCCAGCGGGATGAGCCACAGCGAGTACTGCGGTGAGTAGACCTTGTTGGTCAGCACGAACGCCGCAACGATCAGGAACAGCACGGCTGCCAGCCGAGGTCTCCGCTTCGCCGCGAGCACGAGGATCGCGATCCCCACACACAGCACGGCGAACAGTCCGGTGGCGAGGTTGTTGAGCATCTCGGGCGGCACGCGCGCGATGTCGGCCTGCGAGAGGCCGAACCAGATCGACCCGAAGTCCTCACCGCGCTGCTGACTGAACCGGTAGAACCAGCTCCAGCCATCAAGGTTGGCGACCGCGAACGGGATGTTCACCGCGAGCCACGCGACCGCAGTGCCCCCGATAAGGGCGCCGAACGCCCGCCACTTGCCGCTGCGCAGGGACAGGAGCAGGAAGCCCCCCAGAAGGAGCACCGGGTAGAACTTCGCAGCGGTCGCGAGCCCGAGAAGGATGCCGGCCGCGAACGGGTGCCTGCGAGCCCAGGCCACCAGGGCGAAGCCGATGAAGGCCAATGGCAGCAGATCCCAGTTGATCGTCGCGCCGAGGATCATGGTCGGTGCCAGGGCGACCATCGCCGCGTCCCACGGACGACGTCGCACCGTCAGCGCGGTGGCGATGACCACCGCCAGGAAGACGACGAACAGCAGGGCCACGTTGACGTCGAAGAAGACCGTGCCCGCGTCGATGCTCGCAAGCGCGGCGAGCGGCTTGGTGAACACCGCCGCGATCCACATGAAGGCCCCGGTGAGGACCGGGTACTCCAGGTGCGTGCCGTCGGCCATCGGCTGGATGTAGGGGATGAGTCCCTCGGCGAAGCCACGCAGGCCGTAGAGCGGCGCGATGTCGGTGTAGCAGAGGTGCTCATACCGCTGTGGCGACGCCCAGCCCTCGGATCGGCAGGACCAGTCGAGCACGTAGCCCACGAGGTACGACACCGTCGCCAACGCGACGAGGGCCCGGATCGGCGTGAGCCAGCCCGTGCCGACACGTGCCCAGCGCCCGGGCGGCCCACCGATCACCTCGGTCGACGCACCGACGATCGGATCGTCGGACGAGGGCAGCACGAACGGTGCCTCGTCCGCCTGTTCCACGCCACGGCGCGCGTCGCGGGTCGCGTCTGGGCTCACTAGGGGATGGCCTCCTGCGTCGGTTCCGGCGCGAACTCCGGGATGTCCGGAGCAGGTGCGTCAGACGGCGGCGGGAACACCGATCCGTCCGGCGACTGGCTCAGCGAAGGCTCGGGCTGGAACGGATCCGGCGTCGTCGTCGCCTCGGGGACGATATCCCCCTCCGCGGGGAACTCGTCCGTGGGAAGGCCCGTCGGCTCCACGTTCTCGAACTCCGGGATGACCTCCGGCGTGGGACAGCCGGCCGGCACCTCCTCGCCCTCGAAGGAGATCGAGGCCGGGCAGTCGATGGGGACATCGACGCCATCCGGCGGCGCCGGGAAGTCCATCTCCGGCTGGCCCTCGAGGGCCCGGGACATGTAGGCCGTCCAGATCGCCGCGGGGAAGGAGCCCCCGGTCACGGTCTGCAGGCCGCCCGTTCCGGCCATGGAGACCGGGATGCCGTCCTTGTCCTCCTTGGCGAGGAACACCGCCGTCGAGAGCTGCAGTGTGTAGCCGACGAACCAGGCGGTCTTGTTGTCGTCCGTGGTCCCGGTCTTCGCGGCCGCCGGCCGACCGAGTTGCAGGGCGGCATAGGCCGTCCCGTTCGTGACGACCTTGTTCAGGGCGAAGGAGACGGTGTTCGCCACATCGGGCTCGAACGCGCTGTGCGTCGTCGGAGTCGCCTCATAGAGAAGGCCGCCGTTTCCGCCGATGACCTTCGAGACGACGTACGGAGTCGCGCGGGTGCCCTCGGCCGCGAAGGTTGCGTAGGCATTGGCCATGTCCAGGGCGGACGGCGATGCCGTGCCGAGCACGAACGTGAGATCCAGCTCGTCGAGGTTCATGCCGGGGGTGTCGAGGGGCACGCCCGCGCGCACGGCGGCGTCGGCGACCTGATCCACGCCGACCTCGGACTCGAGTTGGACGTAGGCGGAGTTGATGCTGTCCTCGGTGGCCTGCAGGAGGGTCACCATCCCGTAGGACTTGTCGCCGTAGTTCGTGAACGTGTAGCCGTTGACCGTGGCCGGCGAGTCCCCGTCCCACAGTGAGTTCAGCGCCACGCCCTGCTCCGTGGCGGCCGTGAGGGCGAACGGCTTGAACGTCGATCCCGCCTGCGCGAACGCGCGCGTGGCGTTGTTGATCTGGTCGTCGATGAAGTTCTTCCCGCCGTAGATCGCGACCACCTCACCGGTGGCGGGCCGCACCGACGCCAGTCCGATCCGCAGTCCCTCGGTGCCGCTCTGCGGGCCGGCCTTGCGCACGGCCGTCTGCGCGCCACGCTGGGCCTTGCGGTCGAACGTCGACGTGATCTTCAGGCCACCGCGCTGGATCTCTGTCTCGTCGAAGCCCAGGGCGATGAGTTCACGTTCGACCATGGTGAGCAGGAAGCCGGTCTGGCCGCCGAGCCGGTCCTTGGCCTTGGCCGGCGCGATCTCCGGGAAGGTCGCGCGCTTGCGCTGACCCTCGGTGATCCATCCCTTCTCGAGCATGCCGTCGAGCACGTACGCCCAACGGCCCCGCAGGCGCTCCAGCCCGTCCTGCTCGGCCATATCGCTGGGGGATTTGATGATCGCGGCGAGCGCGGCCCCCTGCTCGAGGGTGAGGTCCCGCGAGGGCACACCGAAGTAGGCGATGGACGCGGCCTCGATGCCGTCCGCCCCGCGTCCGAAGTAGATCGTGTTCAGGTAGTTCTCGAGGATCTCGTCCTTCGACACCAGTGTCTCGAGCTTGATGGCCAGCAGCGCCTCGCTGATCTTGCGCTCCCAGGAGCGCTCCTGGGTGAGGAAGGCGTTCTTCGCGTACTGCTGCGTGATCGTCGAGGCGCCCTGCGTTGCGCCACCGGTGACGTTGTTCCAGATCGAGCGGGCGATTCCCACGGGGGAGATGCCGCCGTGGTCGTAGAAGTCGCGGTCCTCAGCGGCCAGGATCGCCTGCTGCACCTCAAGGGGCACGTCGGCCAGCGCCACGGATCGGCGGGTGGAGTCGCCGAGACGTCCGATCTCACGTGTGCCGTCGGCCCAGTAGACGACGGTCGCCTGACGCGTGACGACCTCGTTGGGCGACGGCACTGTGGTGCGCGACAGCAGGAGCGCGAAGATCGCCGCCCCGATTCCGGCGAGCAGCAGGACGATGACGATGAGCCATCGCAGCCAGTGTCGCTTGGGCTGCCGGGCCGGAGGCCGGCGCTTGGGTGCAGACCCTCCGCCCGAGCGGCCTCCTGATCCCGTGCCGGACCGGGACGACGACGACCGCGATCCGCTCGCCCGGCTGGGCGATCGTCGTCGGTTGTCGGCCACGGCGATCCTCGTGTCTCGGGGGAAGTGCGGGCCGGTCAGCCCACGCGGACGGGACTAGTCAAGGAGATCACGAGGAGTGGGCAGTGCCCGGCGCGGCACGCCGTCGCCGAGCACGTACGTGCGCAGCAGGAAGTTCCAGTGGCAGTGCTGGCACACCTCGACGACGTACACGCTGAAGCGCCCGAACTCGTGGGCCATGCGGGGAAGGTCCTTGGTCTCCCGGATGCGCCCGGAGTAGGGGCCGAGCTCATCCCCGTAGACGTAGGTGACGGTCACCAGGCCCTCGTCGCGGCAGGCGGGACAGGGCTGACCGGCCGCCTCACCGTGGAACCTGGCCGCCTTCAGCAGGTACGGGTCCGCATCGCACAGGTCGGAGTCGAGCATCCCCCCGCGGAACAGTCGGCGCAGGGCCGCACGACGGTCGAGGGCGTGGTCGACCACATCACGGGGACGTTCGGGGTCCCTGACGTCCTCGGGTTCGGCCATCCGCTGACGGGTGCGTGCCTTGGAGGCCGACTCCCCACGCGCGATGGTCCCGCGGATCGCGGTCTTCCTCGGCGCGGCCATCCCACGAGTGTACGTTCGCGGTCATGGTTGCGGCGCCGGCGCTTCGCGAGCTCCTCGCGGCGCGCGACTTCCGCCGGCTGTATGCCGTCCGGCTCGTCGGGCAGTTCGGCGACGGGCTCCTCCAGGCGGCACTCGCCACCTTCGTGCTGTTCTCCCCCGAGCGCGAGCCCGATGCGATCAAGGTGGCAACCGCCTTCGCGATCCTGCTGCTGCCCTACTCGGTGATCGGGCCGTTCGCGGGCGTGCTCCTGGACCGGTGGCGGCGGCGCACCGTGCTGGTGCGGGCCAACTGGCTCAAGGGACTGCTGACCCTGCCGATCATCGCGATCGTCGCGGCGGGCAATGACGGTGTGCTCCTGGGCGCCGTCGTCCTCATCGTGCTGGGGGTCGGGCGCTTCGTCCTCGCCGGGCTATCGGCGTCCTTGCCCCACGTGGTGTCCGGGCGGGATCTCGTGACCGCCAACGCCCTGACGCCCACCTCCGGGACGATCGCCGCAGCGGTCGGCGCCGGGGCCGGTGTCGCCCTGCGCGGCCTGGTCGGCGGCGGGGACGGCGGCAGCGAGATCGTCCTGGGCGCCGCGATCGTCGCCTACGTGCTGGCCGGATCAGTCGCGCTGCTGCTCGGCCGGGACCGACTCGGCCCGGACGGCGAGCGACCCTCGGACTCGATCACCGGGATCGCCCGAGGGTTGGTCGACGGCCTGCGGTCATTGCGCCAGCACGCCTCGGCGGGGCGGGCGATCGCCGTCGTCGGAGCGCACCGGGTGGCGTTCGGGCTGCTCACGGCCGGTGGGCTGCTGCTCGTGCGCAGAACGTTCAACACCATGGCGGAGGCCGACACCGCGCTGCAGGAGTTCGCCGTGCTCACGGTCGCGGCCGCCGCAGGCGCCCTCGCCGGGGCGATCATCACGCCCGGACTGGCTCGGCGATGGGGTGAGGTGACGTGGTCGGCCGTGGCACTTCTCCAGGCCGGCCTGCTCGGCAGCACCCTCGTCATCCTCGGCAGTGTCCTGCCGAGCTTCGGAATCCTCATCGCGGGGGCGGTGAGCTTCGGCTTCGCCGGGCAGTCCGTGAAGGTCTGCTCGGACACCCTCGTGCAGCAGAACATCCCCGACGACCACCTCGGCCGGGTGTTCTCGATCTTCGACATGTTCGTGAATGTGTGCCTTGTCGCCGGCATCGTCGTGATGGCCGTCGTATCGCCCACCAGCGGGCAGGCACCGGTCCTCTTTGCGGTGGCCGGGATCGGACTGATCCTCGCGGCTTCGTGGTACGCACGCTTCAGGACCCGTAGAGTCCCCTTGTCGTCCTGAATCCGTGACCGCCGCGGAGGGGGTGCCGCGGAGGAATCTCATGAGTCTGACCACGAGTGATCGACCTAAGTCCGCCGGCAAGTCGATCAGCGCACTGATCCTGTTCATCCTCGCGGTGGTCCTCACCATCCCCGCAACGATCGGACAGTGGGGCCATCAGACCCTGATGGACGAGGACCGCTACATCGAGACCGTCGGTCCCCTCGCCTCATCTCCCGAGGTGCAGGAAGCAGTCGCGGACGCGGTCAAGGACGCCGTGCTCGACAGGATCGACACCAAGGACAACGTCGACAAGCTCCTCACCGGGCTGTTCCCCGACCAGCCGATCCTGCAGAACCTCTCCGCTCCCATCGCGGCCGGGATCAACAGCGGGATCTCCTCGCTCATCGACAGGTTCGTCGCCTCAGACCAGTTCCAGGAACTGTGGCTCAAACTCAACATCGCCCTGCAACGTGGCATCGTCGCGATCCTGCAGGGCAACGACAGTGGGCCGATCCAACTTCAGGGAGATGAGGTTGTCCTCGACATCAGCAGCCTGTTGAACGATGTCCAGACGTACCTCGTTGATCAGGGCATCTCGATCGCAGCCAATGTGCCGATCCCGGAGACTGACCGGCAGATCGTGCTCGTTGAGGCACCCGTGCTGGCACAGGTGCGCACCATCTACTCGATCACCTCGCCCGTTCTCTCCTTCCTGCCCGCCTTGGTAGCCGCCCTGTTCGCGCTGTCGATCTGGCTGGCCCGTCGACGAGCCCGCATGATCGTGGCCTCGGGCATCGCACTACTGCTCTCCGGTCTGGCGATCACGCAAGCCGTCAACGCCGGCGGTGAGGCATTCGTCAACCAGTTGGCCGGCTCGGTGTTCGCTCCCGCCTCCAGCGTCCTGTGGGACACACTCTTCTCCTACCTGCTGCAGGACGGACACGCGATCGCACTGCTGGGCGTGATCGTCATCGTCGCCGGTTGGCTGGCCGGACGAACGTCGTCCGCGCGATGGGTGCGCGGTCATCTGAGCCGAGGCCTGTCGGACATCAGCGGCCGACTCCCCGAAGCCGCCCAGGGTGTGCTGGCGTCGGCCATCGTTACGGTTCGATGGCTGATCATGGCCCTCGGCGTCGTGCTGCTCCTGCTCGCCGGGGTGCTCTCGAGCGGAACGGTGTGGTCGGTCACTGCTCTGGTCGCCGGACTCATGACGGTCGCGCAACTGCTGTCCGTGCGTCCGGGCCAGGGGCCGGTGGCGATCGAGGTCGTGGAGATCGCCGAGGTCGACTAGACCTCGATCGGCATACCGGCCGATCGCGCACCCGGCAGACGCGGCAGCGATCAGGAGGGGCGGGCCGCCCACCAGGCGAGGAGTGCCTCCTTCGCCATCTCCTCGTCCATCGGGCCACGATCCAGGCGCAGGTCCAGCAGGAACTGGTAGGCCTCGCCGACCACGGGGCCGGGCGGGATCTGCAGCAGGTCCATGATCGCTCGACCGTCCAGGTCCGGCCGGATCGCCGCCAGCTCCTCCTCGGCCGCCAGCTCCCCGATCCGCTTCTCCAGCGAGTCATAGGACTTCTGCAAGGCGATGGCCCGCCGACGGTTGCGGGTGGTGGAGTCGGCACGGGTGAGCTTGTGCAGGCGGGTCAGCAGGTCACCGGCATCGCGTACATAGCGCCGCACCGCGGAGTCGGTCCACTCCCCGCCGCCGTAGCCATGGAAGCGCAGGTGCAGCTCGACGAGCTTCGAGACGTCATCGGTCATCTCGTTGGAGAACCGCAGGGCCTGCATGCGCTTGCGCGTCATCCGAGCACCCACCACCTCGTGATGGTGGAACGACACCCGTCCGTCGTCCTCGAACCGACGGGTCCGGGGCTTGCCGATGTCATGCAGCAGAGCAGCGAGCCGCAGCACCGGATCAGGCCCACTGGC
>JAURME010000146.1 GCA_030830865.1 Candidatus Nanopelagicales bacterium
GAGCCCGGCGGAGGCGTCGAGCCCGGCGGAGGCGTCGAGCCCGGCGGAGGCGTCGAGCCCGGCGGAGGCGTCGAGCCCGGCGGAGGCGTCGAGCCCGGCGGAGGCGTCGAGCCCGGCGGCGGACTGGTATTCGACGGAGGCGGTGGTGGCGGTGGTGGCGGACTGGAATCCGACGGAGGTGGCGGCGGCTCATCCGCTACAGCGGCGGGAGATGCCACCAGCAGCAGGCCCAAGGGCACTGCGGCAAGCGCGACATACCTAGAAGGATTTCCCCCAAACATGAAACAAGGTTGCCGCTTCCTCGGTCACACGCTCCATTTCGTGGTCGGATTCGTTGCCAGAATGTTATAAATGGACCTGCTCCCTGTGCGGGTGGCCGTGGTGGGTTCCGCCTCTGCGTGCCTGCGAACGGCCTTCCTGCCGCAGTCTCGTGTCCAGCAGCATCTGATCGGCTCAGGGAGCGTGACCCTGGCCGAAGGGGGCCGGTCGCGGCGTGATCATGGGCCATGCGATCCCGGAGGTGCACCGGCACGCCGATGTGCTCACCACACGCGAGGCCGCCTGTGCGGCCAGCTGTGCATGCTCCGTCGGGTCGATAGCCTCGACCTCACTCAGGAAGGCGACCAGGTCGACCTTCTGGCCACCCTGCCATGTGCCCTGAACGGTCACCTGATCGGAGAGGTGATCGGTATCAGCGGCGTACGGATCGCTGGAGGTGGCCGGAGTTGTCCAGGATCATGGCCGGCCGGGACGGGAAGATGGCTTCGAGGTCGGCGTTCGTAAGCTCCGGAGCACCCTGCAGCAGGCGATCGAGGCCGTTGCAGATGACCGGCGTGCCAGCGGGCAGGGCGGCGTCGAGCTGCTTCCACTTGGCCTGCACATCGGCGTAGGACGGAAAGCCCATGCAGGGGGAGATCCAGTAGGAGGGCTCCTGGGTGACCATCCCCGCGAGCATGGGATGGCTGTGGGGGTCGATGAATCCGGGCATGAGCACCGTGGATCCGAGATCTGTGACCGTGACCCCGGGCGCTGCGGCCTGCACGTCGGCCAGAGAGCCGACCGCGACGATCGTCCCCGCTGTCGTGTCGACCGCGACGGCCTCGGCACGCGGGGACGACGGCTCCATCGTGATGATGCTGGAGGCCTTGAGGATCAGGTCTGCAGGCATGGAGGCTCTCCGTTCGTGGGCGAGACACCATCGTGCCTCGTCATGGGGCGGTACAGCAGGATTCCGCCAATCGCGCGAACCCCTCATCGAGGCTGATCTCCGGCTGCCAGTCGAGGAGCTCCCGCACCTCGCGCTGATCGAACCAATGGGCCGTGGCCAACTGCTCGGCGAGGAACTCGGTGATCGGTGGTTCGCCGGATGCGCCGGACACGCGCCACGCCCGCTCCGCCACCGCACCCGCACGACGCGCGACGGCGAAGGGCACCGACCTCGTCGGCACCGGTGCTCCACCCGCCACGGCCATACGGGACATCAGTTCACGCACCGTGCGCGGCTCGCCGTTGGTGACGACGAGCGCGCGGTGGTCGAGCTGCGGCAGGTGGCAGCGCTCGACGCCCTGCGCGATCGCGGTCGCCGCGTTGTCGACGTAGAGCGTGTCGATGAGGGCAGCGCCTCCGTCGATGAGGAAAAGCCGACCGGACCGTGCACGCTCGATGATGCGTCCGGCGAGCTGCGTGTCCCCCGGACCCCACACCAGATGCGGCCGCAGCGCGAGCACTGACATGTGCGCCGGTGTGGAGAGGACGAGTCGCTCGGCCATCGCCTTGCTCGTCGAGTAATGGCCGCGGGTGCGCGACGGATCAGCGTCGCCCGCGTCGGCGCCCACGAGCGGTGACCCGTAGTGGGCGACGGACGGTGAGCTGATGAGGACGAAGCGCTCGACGCCGGCGGCGGATGCCGCGTCGAGCACCGTGCGTGTGCCGCCCACGTTCACCCGCTCGAACGCGTCCCACTCGCCGAACATGTCGACGACGGCGGCGGAGTGCACCACCGCCTCCTGCCCGGACATGGCCGCGGTGACGGCTGCGGGGTCGGTGACGTCTCCGAGCACCTGCCGCACCGCATCGGGGTGATCGGCGTGGTGGCGCTGGAAGGACGTGACCTCGTGGCCGCGGCGGGTGAGCTCGCGCACCGTGGCCTCGCCGATGAGACCACGACCGCCGGTGACAAGGACGCGCATGGCTCAGCCCTGCCCGCGCAGGCGTCGATCGGCCTCGGCTGCGAGGGCCGTGCGGTCGATCTTGGAGCGGTGTCGGATATCGACCGGCAGGTCCCGCCGCACGAGCACGGCGGCGACGGGAATACCGGCGACCGCGCGCACCGCATCGATCACCTCGAGCGAGGCAAGGCCGCTCGGCAGCACATCCGAGGTGATGATGACGACGACCTGCTGGTCGCCGACCGGACCCACGCCGACGGCCGCGGCCTGTCGCACGAACGGGAGCTCCTGCACGGCCTCCTCGATGCCGACCGGTCCGATCGGCCCGTTGGCCGTGGTGATGACGTGGGCAAGTCGGCCCTCGATCCACAGCCTTCCCTGGGAATCGAGGTGGCCAAGATCACCGGTGCGATGGAACCCGGGAGTCCGGCTGGCGCGCCGCTCGGTGGCCCACCGGCGGTCGTAGTGGCTCTTGCCGTGCGTCGCGGAGATGAGCACCTCGCCGAGCACGCCCTTCTCGGACGTCGGCTCACCTACGGCGTTGCCGACATGGTCGACCGCGCTGATCATGACCTGCACGCCCGGCAGCGGAGTGCCGACCAGGACTCCGTCACCCCGACCGGCGGTGAGGATCTCCGTCGCATCGGCCTCGGCGACCGGCAGCACCTCCGTCATGCCGTAGGGCGTGCGCACGGAAGCCCTGGGCAGCAGCGACATCAGACGGGAGAGCAGGTCGCGGGAGATGGGAGCGCCCGCCCCGAGGGCGAGGCGGATGGACGACAGCGCGGCGCGATCGCTCGAGGTCAGTGACTCCGCGGTCGACAGCACCCCCCGCAGCGCCGCGGGTGAGGCCCACAGCACCGTGCCCGGGAGCTCGCCGGCCGCCTCCGCCAACGCGACCGCGGTGAGCGAGCCCGGATCCCCGAGGTCCATGCGCGGCAGGATCGACGGCAGACCGAGGGCAGGTCCGAGCAGCATCCAGGGCGGGAACGCGGCGATGAGGCCGTCCGCCGACCCGAGGTCATAGTGGTCGCGCAGCAGGTCGCGGGTGCGGGCGATCCGGTCGTAGGTGTAGACGACGCCCTTGGCCGGTCCGGTCGCACCGGAGGTGAAGGCGACGAGCGCCTCGGCGCCCGGATCGGGTGTCGCGGCGCCGTTCCATCCCGAGCAGTCGGCCTGCTTCGCGCGCTTCTTGAGGTCGCCCCATGCGATCACCCGCGCCCGCACACGGCCCATCTTCAGGGGCACTCGCCCCCGGGGGATGGTGACGACGTAGGCCGGATCGGCCGACCTCAGCGCCCGACCCATGCCGCGCACCCCGAGGGTGTGGTCGACGACGACGATGCTCGCCCCCAGGCTCCACAGCGCGTAGGCGAGTCCGACGAGTTCGGCGCTGGGCCGTACGAGCACCGCGACGCGATCCCCGGCGCGTACACCCTCCGCCTGCAGCGCGGATGACAGCTGGCACACGACGCGGTCCAACTGCCGCCATGAGACGCGCCGCCATCCGGATCCGTCCGGCTCCACGATCGCGGTGCCCGGTGGAACGTCGTTGTCCCGCAACGAGAACGGGCCGAGCAGGGATTCCCGCGAAGCGTCCACGACCGGCGCATCGTCCACCACCATGGCATTGCCGCCCGCAACGTCGTCGACCCACAGCATCAGGTCGTCGACAATGCCGTCGGCCTCCTCGATCGTCAGATGCCCGGCGCCGTCGTAGCGGTGCACCTGCGCGTGCGGCAGCCGACCCTCGAGGTCACGCAGGTAGCGGTCGGAGAACACCGGGTCGTCGGCTCCCCACAGCAGCAGCACGGGGGTGTTGAGGGTGCGGACCCCCTCCGCGATCGCGTCGAGCACGGGCCCTGAGGGGTGGTCACCCTCGAGCGGGATGTCCGCGACGAACTGCTCGACGGCTCGGCGGCGCTCGGCCGTCGCGTAGGGCGCGGAGTAGGCGGCGCGCTCGTCAGCGGTGACCTTCGATCCCGCCAGCACCGACGGCGAGGTCGTGAAGATCGGTGTGCGCTCGGTGACCAGCGAGCGCAGCGGCCCCAGGCGTGCCATAGAGATCAGCACCGGTGGTCGATCATCGGTGGGTTGCGCGAGGGCCGTGTTCATCAGCGCGGAGCCGATGACGAGATCCCGATTGCGCAGCACCCAGCCCATCGAGACCGGGCCGCCCCAGTCATGGGCGACCGTGATGACCGGGCCGGTGAGCCCGAGTGAGTGCGTCAATCGGTCGAGGTCCTCGACCCGATCACCGAGTGTGCGTCGTACCCCGGTGCGCTCGGAGAAGCCCATGTCCAGCTGATCGACGGCGATGACGCGAACGTCATCCGGAGCGCTGCTGAGCACCTCACGCCACAGGTAGGACCACGTGGGATTGCCGTGGACGCAGAGCAGCGTGACGCGTGGGGTGTCCGTGCGATCCGCGAAGGAGTCCAGCATGTGCCAGGTGCGCTCCGCACCAGTCGAGTCGGCACTCGTGATGAGTCGGGACCAGGACGGGTCGAGTCCGGGGAGGTCGGCCGGTGGTCGCTGCGCGGCCAGCGACGTGATCACCAGTCGATCTCGATGACCATCGCGTTGATGCCCGAGCCGATGCCCATGCATGCCACGCGGTCACCGGACGAGAGGTTCGCGCTCTCCCGGGCCAGGGTGAACGGGATCGAGGCGGGGCCGATGTTGCCGAACATCTCGAAGATCGTCGGGATACGGGCAGCATCGATGCTCACGGCCTCGGCGATGGCCGCGGTGTGGATCTTCGAGACCTGGTGGATGACGTAGGTGTCGAGGTCGGCCCAGTCGAACTCCTGCGCGGCATCGGCCCAGGTCTGCTGGGCGAGCACGACAGCGGCCTCGAGAAGACCGCGTGAGTCGGTGGTCATCTGGTTCAGGTCACCAATGCACAGGGACTTATGGGATGTGTCGGCGCGGCTGACCCCGCCGACGAAACGGTGACCCTCCGGGTGGGTGGAGGTGCGACCGAGCACCATCGCGGCGGAAGCCGAGCCAAGGGTGAGGGTCGCGAAGTTGGCGAGGACGTCGCCGCGGGTGACATCCGGGCCCTGCAGGCGCTGGATGGTCGCCTGCTGCGGAGCGCGACTTCCTTCGCCGTCGACGATCAGGGCGTAGTCGATCTGCCCGGAGTCGATGAGGGTGCCGGCGAGATGCATGCCGTTCATGAAGCCCAGGCAGGCGTTGGCGAGGTCGAAGTTGAGGCAGGAGGACGAGAGCGCCAGCTGCTCGTGCACATCGACGGCGGCCGACGGCTCCAGATGGTCACGGCACACCGAGGTGTCGATGAGGACCCCGATGGCCGACGGGTCGACGCCCGCCTCGGCGAGGGCCTTGCGGCCGGCGTCGGAGGCCGCGTCGGCGAAGGAGATGCCCTCGGGCCACCAGCGGCGCTCATCGATGCCGGCGAGGCCCTGCAGGGCGCCCGGGCTCATGTCGAGCCGGGTGTAGGTCTCGGCGAGCTGCTCGTCGATCCAGGTCGACGTGACGCGCTCGGGGGCCTCCAGTCCCACCACCGACAGGATCGAGGTGTCGGCGAAGTGGAAGGCAGCATTGCCGGTCATGAAGGCACGAGCTCCTGGAGTCAGGCGGGATCTGGCCCCTAAGTCTGTCACGCGTCCGTCGAGGCGGCTCCCGGTGATCGCTCACGGGAGAGGGACCCTTCACGCTGCGGTATACCGATCGTATACTGGCAACCATGACCGCCACCACCATCAAGGTCTCGACCGAGGTTCGCGACCGCCTGAACGCCCTCGCCGCCGAGGAGGGGCTCACGGCCGGGAGCCTCGTGGAGAAGCTGATGGAGGAGTACCTCTGGAAGATCAAGGTGGAGACAGCTGTCGCCCAGATGCGGGCGATGACTGATGCGGAGCGCGCCGACTACATGGCCGAGGTGGCGGAATGGGATGAGACTCTTCAAGACGGGCTGGAGGGCTGGTGAGGAGCCTGCGTCCTGGCCAGATCGTCTGGGTGGATCTCGGCGGAGCCGTGGGTCGCGAACAGGCGGGCCGGCGACCGTGCCTGGTGGTCTCCAGCTCATTCCACCTCCACGGGGTCACAACGCTCGCGACCATCGTTCCTTGCACCACGCGCGGGCGCGGCTGGGAGAACCACGTGCCTCTTGATGGCCCCACTGGCCTTGATCAGCCGACCTTTGCCATGACGGAGCAGATTCGGACAATGAGCAGGTTGCACATTCACCGAGAGGGCGGCTTGGTATCACACGATTGTCTTGCACAAGTGTCGCGCTGGTTGGACACCTGGCACCGCGCCGCCTGATCAGTCGACGGTCGACGCGATCCCATCGGCGAACGCCTGCTCGAGCGCCTCGAGCCACGGCCGCATCTCCGGCAGGCCCTGCTCGGCCCAGCGGTCGTGACCGAGAACCGAGTAGGCCGGGCGCGGCGCGGGCCGAACGAACTCCGCCGACGTCGTCGGCAGCACGCGATCCGGATCGGCCCCTGCGAGTCGGAAGATCTCGCGGGCGAAGTCGTACCAGGAGACTTCGCCGCTGTTGGTGCCGTGATACGTGCCGGGCGCAGGATGCTTGTCCAGCAGCAGCCCGATGTGCTCGGCGAGGTCCCGCGCGTAGGTCGGCTGGCCGACCTGGTCGGTGACGACCGAGACCGTGTCCCGCTCCTTCTCCAGCCGCAGCATCGTCTTCACGAAGTTGCTGCCGTTCATGCCGTACAGCCAGGCGGTGCGCACGAGATAGTGCGCGGCCGGCAGCAGCTCCTGCACGGCGCGATCACCGGCGAGCTTGGTGCGGCCGTACGCCGAGGTCGGTGATGGGGGTGCGCCCTCCGGGTACGGCATCGTCGCAGTGCCGTCGAACACGTAGTCGGTCGAGATGTGGATCAGCCACGCGCCCGCCTTGCGGCACTGGTCGGCGATCTCGCGGGGGCCGGCTCCGTTGATGGCGAGGGCGCGCTCCTCGTCGGTCTCGGCGTCGTCGACCGCGGTGTAGGCAGCACAGTTGATGACGTAGTCCGGATCGAAACCACCGAAGACGAGGTCGATCGAGTGCGGGTCGGAGATGTCGATGTCCGGGTAGTCGATGCCGAGGATGGCCAGACTGCGGTTGCGCTGCAGGACGTCGACGACGCACGAGCCGAGCTGCCCGTTGCTGCCGATCACCAGTACCCGCACGGCCCTACCCTCTCCCCTTCCGGCCCCCGAACCCCTCCGCGAGTGGAGATGGGCGTTCAGCCGATCTTGGCCTTCTCCTTCAGCGGACGCCACCACGCCTCGTTGTCGCGGTACCACTGCACCGTCTCGGCGAGGCCGTCCTCGAACCTGTGCTGCGGGGCGTAGCCGAGGGCGCGGAGCTTGCCGTCGTTGACCGAGTAGCGGCGGTCGTGGCCCTTGCGGTCCTCGACCGGCTGCACCATC
>JAURME010000147.1 GCA_030830865.1 Candidatus Nanopelagicales bacterium
GCCCCGCACCCCGGCTGGGCGGAGAGTGACCCAGCTGAATGGCTCGAGGCCACCCTCGACGTGACCCGTCGTGTGCTCGACGAGGCGGCCGGCGCCGTCTCGTCCGTCGGGTTCTCCGGGCAGATGCACGGTGTGGTGGTCACCGACGCTGACCTGCGCCCCCTGCGCCCGGCCATCCTCTGGGCCGACGCCCGCAGTGCGGATCAGGCACGTGCCATGGCGGCCGAACTGGACACCGAGCAGCTGAGTCGACTGGGCTCGCCCGCGGTCCCCGGGTTCGCGGCCACGACACTCGCCTGGCTCGTGGCGCATGAGCCCGACGTCCTGAGAGGAGCGTCCTTCGCCCTCCAGCCCAAGGATTGGCTCCGGGCGGCGCTCGGCGGCGACGTGCTCACCGAGCCGAGTGACGCCTCGGGGACGCTGCTCTACGACGTCGCCGCCGGGCGCTGGTCGCCCGAGGCCGTGGCCTGGACCGGGGTCGACGGCAGCCTGCTGCCCGATCTCGCCGCATCGGAGTCGGGGGCCGGCGCGATCCGGATCGACGGTCGGGAGATCCCCGCAGCCGTGGGCGGTGCAGACACGGCGTGCGTCATCTCCGGACTGGGTCTTCGGCCGGGCGACGGTTTCGTCGCCGTGGGCAGCGGGTCCCAGACCGTCAGCCTGATGAACGAGCCCGTCCTCGACGCGACCCTGCGCACCCACACGTTCTCCGTGGCGGGGGCCCCCCGCGCCGGCTGGTACCGGATCGGCGCGGTGCAGAACGCCGGGCTGGCACTGACCCCAGCACTCGCGATGCTCGGTGCGACGATCGAGGAGGCTTCGGCTGCCCTCGCCGCCGGGGTGCGTGCCGACGACCCGATCTTCATCCCCTACCTGGCCGGTGAGCGCACCCCCTTCATGGACCCGACCCTTCGTGGCGCGTGGCGCGGACTCTCCCTGTCGACCGATCGCGCGGCCATGCTGCGCAGCGTCCTCGAAGGAGTCGCTCAGGCCGTGGCGCTTGGCGTGAGCGCCGTGGTCGAGTCCGGTGCGCCGCTTCCGCCCGTCGTCCCCCTCGTCGGTGGTGGCACCTACAACCCGGACTTCCGCCAGCTTCTGGCTGACGCCACGGGCGTCTCGCTGGCGGCGATGGACGCACCCGATGCGGCCGTCATCGGGGCAGCACTGCTGGGGGCCGGCGTTCCGGTCAACCCGCTGGCCGCCTCGTGGTCAGCCCAGGTGGATCCCGATCCCGAGACTGCCGCGCTGCTCGCGGAGCGGCGCGAGATCATGGTCGCGGACATCACCGCCGTGTGAGTGGCATGCGCACCACATCCATCTCGAACAACGCGGAGGACTCATGAGGATCGCCATCGGCTCGGACCACGCCGGCTTCGCGCTCAAGGAGACGCTGCGCATGTGGCTCGTCGAGCAGGGGCATGAGGTCGCCGACCTCGGCACCCACACCGAGGAGCGGTGCGACTACCCGAAGTTCGGCGCCCTCGTCGGTGAGGCGGTCGCCCGCGGGGATGCCGAGTTCGGGGTCGTCGTCTGCGGCAGCGGGCAGGGCATCTGCATGGCGGCCAACAAGGTGCCCGGGGTGCGCGGCGGCGTCATCCGCGACGTGCAGGACGCGGAGATGACCCGTCGCCACAACGACGCCAACGTCGCCTGCTTCGGCGAGCGGTTCACCGAGCCCGACGTCGCCCTCGCGTCGCTCAAGGTGTTCCTGGAGACGCCATTCGAGGGTGGGCGCCACGCCGCCCGCGTGGAACAGCTCGCCGAACTCGACGCGGGTCGTCTCTCCTCCTGACGGGGAGGGGAACCGACAGCCTCTAGTCTTGCGTCCTAGGGGACGACACGTCCTCGGACCGGCGGAGCCGGAACCCACCCACAAGGAGATCTGAATGATCCGCATGCGCACCGCGGCCGCCATCGGCGCCGCCGCCCTCATGAGCATCGGCGTCCTGGCCGGCTGCTCCTCCAGCGACTCCAGTGATTCCGCCGACTCCGGCGACTCCGCCCAGATGCTGCCCCCCGTGATCATCGCCGAGGGCGACACCTCGGCGTCCTGCGCCGTGGGCGACTTCCTCGACATCCTCGTTCCCGAGGGCAAGCTCGCCGGCACCACGGTCGACTCCAGTGATGCCGGTGTCGTCGAAGTGACCCAGGCCAAGGAGGAGGGTGGCGCCACCTTCAATCCCGGCGGCCAGTGCATGTCCGCCGGTTCCGCGACCATCACGGTCACCAACCCCGACGGTTCCACCCGCGACATCGCGATGACCGTCACCGAGTAGTCGTCTCTCCCGCTGAGCGGGAGAAGGGGTCATAGCCGGGCTCTCCAGCCCTGGATATGACCCCTTCTCCGTGTCCGGCCCCGGTGCGTGGGAGCCTTCGTCCATGCCCGTCGTCGCCATCGCCACCTGTCGCGAGTTCCCCGACCTGGACGCGGAGGACCAGCTCCTCATCCCGGCCCTGTCGGAGCTCGGGATCGACGCGGTTCCGGCGGTGTGGACCGACGAGACGATCGACTGGTCCGCCTTCGACCTCGTCCTCATCCGCGAGACCTGGGACTACGCCGAGCGGCGCGAGGAGTTCCTCGCGTGGGCGCGGGCTGTCAGTGAGGTGAGCGACCTCGCCAATCGCCTCGACCTGCTGGAATGGAACACCGACAAGCGCTATCTGGCCGAGCTCGCCGCTGCCTCGGTGCCCGTCGTCACGACCCAGTTCCTGGCCCCCGGTGACGATGAAGAGCAGTGGCGCCCCGCGCTCGCCAGCGACGAGGTCGTCGTCAAGCCGGCCGTCTCGTGCGGCTCCCGCGACACCCAGCGCTACTCCACTGCCGAAGATGTCGATGCCATCGTGGTGCACGTGCGCCGACTGCTCGATGACGGACGCCACGTGATGGTGCAGCCCTATCTGGCGGCTGTCGACACCGCCGGCGAGACGGCATTGGTCTACCTCGACGGCGTCTTCTCCCACAGCATCCGCAAGGGTCAGATGCTCGTCCGCGGCTCCGAGGGGGACAAGGTCAACGGACTGTTCGTGCAGGAGCAGATCGACCCCCGGGAGCCGAGTGTCGATGAGTTGCAGGTCGCCGAACGGGTGATGGCGGCCATCCCGAGCCCACCGCCCCTCTACGCCCGAGTCGACCTCATCCCGGATGCCGACGGAGCACCGACGCTGCTGGAGCTCGAGCTCACCGAGCCTTCGCTCTTCCTGTCCTTCAACCCGCTCGCCCCGGGTCGTCTCGCAGCAGCGATCGCCGCCCGGATACCCGCTTAGTGAGCCGCCCGGCTGGCTACGGTGGGGTCATGACGAACGACGAACTGCGCGCCGGCGACGAGGATCGGGACC
>JAURME010000148.1 GCA_030830865.1 Candidatus Nanopelagicales bacterium
GGACGCGATGGGAGGGTTCAAGCCGACTCAGGTAGGTCAGTTGCCGCCGGGTGCGATCGGTGCCTTCAAGCCCCAGCAGATGGCGGCGTTGCCGCCGGAAGCGATGGCGGGGTTCAAGCCGGGGCAGTTCGAGGCCCTTCCGCCGACCGCGATGCGGGGTCTGGGCCCCGAGCAGATGCAGAACCTGCCGCCGTCGGTATTCAAGGTGATGGATCCCAAGCAGATGGCGGCTCTACCGCCGGACGCGATGGCGGGGTTCAAGCCGACTCAGGTAGGCAAGCTGCCGCCGGATGTCGTGGGTGCGCTGAAGCCTGCGCAGTTGGAGGCTATGGAGCCGGACGCCTTCCGAGGCCTCAAACCTGCGCAGTTGGAGGAGTTGAAGCCCAAGCAGGCTGGCGGTCTGAAGCCTGAATTGCTGGATGTATTGACCGACAAGCAGGTCAAGGCCATCCCGGCCCCGGTAGTGGCTCGCTTCACCGATCAGCAAGAGGAGGCGATCTCCAACTAACGATGGATTGGTCGGGTGGCCCTCCGCTGGCCCCCGACCAATCCTCACCCTTGGACCCGGGGATTAAGGCGGACGGACCGATCAGGGAAGCGCGTTGAGCGCGTCGGCCACGCCGTAGCCTGGCTCGCGGGTGGTGAGCACATCGGCGTGCCGGTGCATCTCCGGGATCGCATGGCCCATGAGGACGCCTCGGCCGGCCCACTCGAGCATGGCGGCGTCGTTCATGGAGTCACCGATCGCCATCGTCCGAGCCGGGTCGATGCCGAGCCGATCGCACAGCCGCTGCAGCATCGTCGCCTTGGAGACTCCCTGCGGGCCGATATCCAGCCAAGCGACGTCGTGCACCCCGAAGACGACCGAGTGCAGGCCGAGTTCCGCTGCGATGTGTCCCAGCCCCTCGTCCATGTGCGCGTCACTGCGGACGACGACCCGGATCACCGGCTGCGTCAGCAGTGCGTCGAACGAGACCTCGCGGATGCCCTCGGTCAGTGCACTGTGCGTGAACATCTTGTTGGTCCGGAACACACCATCGGTGTCCTCGACGGCATACATGCCCTCGGGAACGCGATCACGGATGGCGATCAGCAGTTCGGCGGGATCGAAGGCCAGGGTCTCCACGATCTCGTCCGGGTCCAGCGTCGCCAGCATGGCGCCGTTGCTGCACACGGCCCACGAGTCGATCCCGGCCGCGGCGCAGACCGGGGCGGTCGTGCCGAAGGAGCGCCCCGTGGCGGCGACCACCTCGACGCCGAGGTCCTTCACGCGGGCGATGGCGGCGACGGTCTCGGCCGGCACCATGCCGGAATGGGCGAGCAGGGTGTCGTCGAGATCGATCGCGATCAGTTCGGGGCGGAAGTCATGCAGGACGGAGATGTCGGGCAGTGAGGTCATCGTGGTCATGTCACGCAGGCTAGGACGCCGGCGTGAACACCTCCTGACCGCCGAGGAACGGGCGCAAGGCCGTCGGGATGACAATCGACCCGTCGGCCTGCTGGTGGTTCTCCAGGATGGCGACGATGACGCGCGGCATCGCGCACAGCGTGCCGTTCAGGGTGGCGAGCGGGCGGGTGCCGTTCTCGTCACGCATGCGGATCTTGAGGCGACGGGCCTGGAACTCCGTGGTATTGGAGGTCGACGTGATCTCGCGGTAGGTGCCCTGCGTGGGAATCCACGCCTCGATGTCGAACTTGCGGGCGGCACTGGAGCCGAGGTCGCCGGTGGCCACGTCGATGACGCGGTACGGGATCTCGAGGGCGTCGATGAACTTCTTCTCCCACGCGACGAGCCGAGCATGCTCGGCCTCGGCGTCCTCCGGACGGCAGTAGACGAACATCTCGACCTTGTCGAACTGGTGCACGCGGATGATGCCGCGGGTGTCCTTGCCGTAGGAGCCGGCCTCGCGACGGAAGCAGGACGACCAACCGGCGTAGCGCAGCGGCAGTCGATCGGCGTCGATGATCTCGTCGGCGTGGTAGCCCGCGAGCGGCACCTCGGACGTGCCTACGAGGTACATGTCGTCCTGCTCGATCCGGTACACGTTCTCGGCGGCCTGGCCGAGGAAGCCGGTGCCCTCCATCGCGCTGGGCAGCACGAGGGTCGGCGTGATCATCGGGATGAGTCCGTGCGAGGTGGCCTGCTGCATGGCGAGGTTGAGAAGGGCGATCTCGAGCATCGCACCCGGACCGGTCAGGTAGAAGAAGCGCGAGCCGGACACCTTGGCACCGCGCTCGACGTCGATCGCGCCGATCAGTTCGCCGAGCTCAAGGTGGTCGCGCGGCTCGAAGCCCTCAGCCGCGAAGTCACGCGGGGTGCCGATCTCCTCCAGAACCGTGAAGTCCTCCTCGCCACCGACCGGGGACTCGAGGTTGACGAGGTTGGACACCTGCAGCCACAGGGCGTCGAGAGCCTCACCGGCAGCGGTCGCGGCTGCGTCGGCGGCCTTGACCTGCTCGGCGAGGATCTGTGCCTGGGCCATCAGGGCGTCGACCTCGGCCTGGGCCTGCGCCCGGGCGTCGTCATCGGCCTTCTTGAGAGCACCCTGCAGCGGACCGATCTGCTTGCCCAGGACCTTCTGCTCGTTGCGCAGTTCGTCGAAGCGGGTCTGGGCCTCGCGCTTGGCGATGTCGGCGGCGACGAGGTCGTCGATCAACTCGATGCTCTCCCCGCGGCGACGTTGGGATTCGCGGAGACGATCGGGGTCGGTGCGCAGAATCTGGGGATCGATCACCCCATGAGTCTAGGCGGATGGTCACCCGTCACCTTCGTGTGTCACACTCTGCCGCTCCCACCTGCGGATCCCCGTCGGCGGGCCTCTTCGGGAAGGACCTTGATTGGACTACAACTGGCTGACGCCGAAGGCGCAGGCGCGCCCTGCCGGCGGCAAGGGCTGGGGCTCATTCGCGATCGAGCCCATCACACGCGGAGAGACCGTCGCCGCCTTCGGAGGCTGGGTCATCGACCGCCGCACCCTCGACTCCCTGTCGGATGACCGTCAGTCACGGTCCATCCAGGTCGATGCGGACCTCTACCTCGTCTCGGGGGACACACCCGAGGCCGGGGACATGCTCAACCACTCCTGCGAGCCGAACGCTGGGCTCTCCGGATCACAGCTTCTCGTGGCCATGCGCGACATCACAGTCGGCGAGGAGCTCACCTTCGACTACGCCATGTGCGACGCGAGCGACTACGACGAGTTCACCTGCCTGTGCGGTGTGCCCATGTGCCGGCAGGTCGTGACGGGATCGGACTGGCGTGACCCCGTGCTGCAGGCGAAGTACCAGGGCTGGTTCTCGCCCTACCTGATGAAGAGGATCGCCGCGTTGCCGCCGATCGAGGGCCCCATGGTTCCGGAGCCGGCCGAGGGCTGACCCCCTGTTCTGCGTCGCCTGTTGAGCGAATTCCTGCGAATCTCGCTCAACAAGCGACGCAGCAACGCGGGGTCCTCACGGGATGAGGACGATCTTCCCGGTCGCCGCACCGTCGGCCAGCAGTTGGTGCGCCTCCCCAGCGTCGGCCATCGACATGGTGCGATCGATGACGGGCTTGACGATCC
>JAURME010000149.1 GCA_030830865.1 Candidatus Nanopelagicales bacterium
CCCGGCGTACTGCAGGGGCAGGAAGGCGAAGGTGAGCCACCGGTAGTACCGGTCGTTCTCGAGGGCCTCGATGAGGTCATCGGGCGGATTCGAGTCATCGAGGCCGGTGATCCAGTCGATGATCGGGACGAGACCGAGGATGACGATGGGGCCCAACCACAGCCACACGCCCATGTCGGTGAGGGAGAACAGCACCATCGCCGCGAACGGGATGACGGGCATGGCCAACGCCGTCAGCCACAGGTAGCGCTTGCGGTCACGCCACCTCTCGACCGATTCCAGTCGCACGCTGCCATGAAGAGACACGTCCTATCCTCCCACCGGCGAGTGAATCACGCATCCTCCTGCGGCTCAATGCCCTGCGCCAGAACGCCACCGTCCCAGGGTGACGGGCACAGGTTCAGGTTCATCTGCGACGACACAGACAGCCACACCTGACCTGCGCAACTGCTTCAGTTGAGCCGGACGTACCCCCAGGACAGGGATGCCGCGATGACCAGCCACGCCTGGTAGGGCAGCAGGAGCGCGCCCAGCCACCACCGGTCGGCGAAAGCGAGTACCACCATGCCCACGGTGGTGAGGGCGCAGAGGGTCAAGAACGCCGCCGACGCCACCAGCTCGTGCGGCACATAGAACAGGTAGGCCCAGGCAAGGGCGAACGCGATCGACACGGCGAACAGGGCGAGGTAGGCGACTGTGCGGGAGGTCTGGGTCTGCGCCTGCAGGGTGATGACCAGGCCGACGACGATGAGGGCGAGGAAGTTGTAGCTCCAGGCCAGCCCGAACACCGGCGGCGGCGGTTGCCACGCCGGCTGCGAGAGGTTCGTGTACCAGTCAGCAGACGTCGTGACCCAACGCCCCGACCCGATCGCGTAGACCGCGACGAGCAGAACGCTGACTGCCGGAAGGACAACTCGGGTCCACGTCACGTCCTCAGGGTAGGTCGATTCGCACGCCGATGCCGTCTTGGCGAAGCTTTCGAGATGTGAAGTCAGGAGAACGCTTCTAGCCTCGTCTCATGCGCTGGATCGTCGGAGTGGGCTTGGCCGTGCTGGTCGCCGGCTGCGCATCGGGAGCGGGTCAGGCCGCGAACCCGTCCCCGTCGGCGCCATCATCGTCGGCGCCATCATCGTCGGCGCCATCGAACCCCGGCCCGTCAGACCCTCCTGCCTCGACTCCCGCGCCGCCCTCCGGATCGCCATCACCGGCCTACACCGTGGCGGCCTGTGACGACGAGGCCCGGGCGGCCATGGAGAAGACGATCAAGGGCCAGCAGGACGCCTTCGCGCGGCGAGATTTCGCGCAGGCTCGGGAGTTCGCGTCCGAGTCGTTTCGGACGTTCATCACGACCGACGAGTTCAGAGCCCTGATCGAACGGGAGTACGCCTTCCTTCTCACCGACCCTGCCGTCACCTTCGACCGCTGCGGACAGGTCGAGGACATCGGCGAGATCCAGGGTCAGGTCCCCGGCGCCACGCCCCGCACCATGATCTATCGACTGGTCAAGGAATCCACAGGCTGGGCGATCGACGGGGCCCGCATCACCGGAACATCATCGGGGATCGCCGCATGACCGAGCAGCAGGCCTATGAGATGGTCGGCCAGAGAAGCGGGTACGAGCTGCGCGAGTACCCCACGTGCGTGGTGGCCGAGGTCGACGTGCAGGGCGATTTCGAGCAGGCCGGAAGCATCGCGTTCAGGCCGCTGCTGAACTACATCCAGGGAAACAACTCATCCCGGCAGTCCGTCGCGATGACGGCCCCCGTGGTGCAGCAGCAGTCGATCGACATGACCGCACCCGTGATCCAGTCGACTGGAGATTCCCAGCAGCACACCGTGGCGTTCGTCCTGCCCCGGTCGGTGACCCTGACCACGGCCCCGATTCCGTCCGACCCCCGGGTCCACGTGCGGGAGATGCCGGGGAGACTCACCGCCGTCGCCCGGTATTCCGGACGGTGGTCGCAGTCGTCCTACGAGCGGCACGTGGCCGAACTGCGGGAGGCCATCGCGGCCGATGGTCTGGTCGCCGTCGGGGAGCCGCGCTTCGCGCGCTTCGACCCCCCGTTCAAGCCGTGGTTCCTTCGCCGGAACGAGGTGCACATCGACGTCGAGTCCCCGACCGCTCGCGCATCCGACCAGTAGACGGCATGCTCGGGCCCACAGGGTGGAGCATTCGGCAGGAGGACCACATGACTGATGAGTCATCGACATCAGAGACTGAGCAGGCCGGCGATCGAACCTTTACGCGGCCGTGGTCGACGCGACGACCGCAGAACTTCATCCTGAGCGCCGCCCTGATCGTGCTCGGAATCGCGCTTGCAGTGCAGGGCTTCGTCTATATCGGACAGGGTGTTGGCGGCGTGATCCCGTACTTCATCATCTTTCTCGGCCCCGCTCTGGCGATCTACTACACCTGGTACTTCACGATACGAGATCCCGAAGCCCAGGCAGACTGAGCGCGTTGGATCACACCACCGTCACCGGCACGAACTGACCTGTCCAGGACACGTCCTGCGTTCGCGCAGGCTTGGTGAAGTCCACCTTCGAGAGATCCACCGAATAGACGGTCGGGTCCGTGACGGTCCGGTAGCTGTAGCGCTGGCCGGTGAGGTTCGAGATCGAATCCCAGACCGTGACCTCGTCCGCGGTGCCGCCCTTGGGTGCAGGCTCGCGGACGATGCCGGGCGTGATGTCCAGGGTGTTGAGAATGTGGAGGGCCGTCAGCTCCGCGTCGTGACCGTCTTTGGGCTGGTCACTGAGTGAGATCTGGACCGCCGCGCGGATGAACCGAGCGGGCGGCGTGTAGTCGCCGGGCAGTCCCATGAGCCCCTGGCCCTGACCGAGGGCCTTGGCCATGAGTTCGCCGACCTTCTGTGGAGCGGGAGTCTCCGCCGACAGCCCGACGTAGTTCGACAGATTGGTCAGATGCCAGTCCAGGTACGGCGCGTTCGTGCCGACGCTCGTCGGATTGTCGACGAGGTGCAGACCGTCAGCGTGAAACTCGATCGCCAGCGACGCGTCCTTGTCGTGGACGAGGATGTGGCACGGCGGGGCGAAGCCCATGCCCGGATCCACGCCGAACACTCGCAGCCCCGCCATCGCCGCCTTCACCTCGCTGATCGACGCGCACGTGCTGAGGACGAAGGGGATGACGTCGAGCTCCCCGAGATCCTTGCCGTCCCCGACGAAGTCCGCGTAGGTGCAGAACCCACCGGGCATGTAGAGGAAGTGGGCCGAGAGCCCCGCCGTGTTCATGCCATCGGTCAGCCACTGCGGTCTGCCGAACCCGCACATCCCGACAGCCCCATGGGTGGCTGACCAGGTCATGGCCTTCCCGCCCGGTGGCGCACTCGCCGTGCCGGCGTAGTCACTCGGCAGGACGCTCAGCGCCGTGGGGATCCCGAGGGGAAACTCCATCGACCGTCCCACCACGATGCTGCCGTCCTGCGCGGCCTTGACCTTGAAGTTGGTGCACATGCCTTCAGCCTAGGTCGCCGACCTGCAGGACAACGTCACCAGCAGGGCCGGTCCCGTCCAGGGTCAGTGGCTCAGTCGGGTCGTTCCGTAGTCGCTGAGCTCCTTGGCCAGTCGCTCCGGCTCCCACTCCTCGTCCAGGGCACGCGACACGAGATCCGACTGGGCGGGCGGAGCATCGCTGCCCTTCGGCTGGTCACGGTCGAGGTTCGTGGGGAACGCATATCCCTCCGCACTCGCGGCGATGGCGTGTCCGAGCGTCTCGGGTGAAGCTCCTCTGCGCTTCATCTCCAGGAGTGCGGGGTAGATCGCGTTGACCACGCGCTCGCGGTCGATGGTCTCCATCGCCCGCCCGAAGGCGCTCGACACCTGCAGCAGGTTCGCCAGGCGCTGGATGTCGGTCGAGACGTTCTCGCCCGCGGCGTGGAAGAGCGCCGGGTTGAAGAACACGGCATCCCCCTTTTTCAGGGCAAGCTGGACGAAGCGTCGTCGGGCGTGGTCCTGGAACTCGGGCAGGTGCCAGGCGATGTAGCCGGGCGCATACTTCTGCGAGTGCGGCAGCAGCAGGGTCGGGCCGCTCTCCAGCGGCATGTCGCAGTGCGCCACCGCTCCCTGGAGGGTCAGTGCCGCGGACATGTGGTGCGCCTGTGCCGGGTACACCTCCGCGGACTCCCGCGACTGGAACCCGAGGTGGTAGTCGCGATGCGGGCTCTGCGCCTTGCCCCCGGGATTGACCTGGTTCACCTGCGACGTGACCTGGTAGCGCGGGCCGAGCCATGCCTCGCTGACCAAGGCCAGCATGTCGTTGGAGTAGTACCGGGCGAAGGCTGCAGGATCCTCGACGGCGAGCTTCTCCAGCGCGTTCCAGACGCGGTCGTTCGCGCCAGCCTCAGCGAAGTGGTCGCCCGGTGCGGTGCCCGCCTGCTTCTCCGCGGCGATGATCCGGCGGAAGGCGTCGGTGACGGCATCGACTGCCTGCTCGTCATCGAAGGCGCCCGCGAGGACGACGACACCCGGGCCGTCGTGGATCGCGGTCGCGAGCTCGGCCATGACGGCCCGGCGCTGCACGTCGTCGTCCAGCAGGGGACGCAGACGGGCGGTGTCGTAGACGACGATGCCCTTCTCCACCCCGGCCGCGTAGGGATAGTCGCCCGGATCGGTGACCTGCGCGACGAGCGCGATGAATGCGTCAAGGTCGCAGTCGTCGGTCGTGTAGTGAGCGGGCGTCATGTCGTTCTCCTTGTCAGGTGCCCTGAGAGGACTGTACGGCGGCACGGAGCGCTCCGATGTCGATGCGGGACATCGGCATGAGCGCCGGCCAGGCACCCGCGGCGAGCAGGTCCTGGATATCCGACGGGACGACCTGCCAGGAGACGCCGAGCCGGTCCTTGCACCAGCCGCAGCGACTCTCCTCCCCACCATCGGCGATGAGCGCGTCCCAGATCCGATCCAGCTCCTCCTGGGTATCGCAGTGCACCA
>JAURME010000150.1 GCA_030830865.1 Candidatus Nanopelagicales bacterium
ACCAGAGCCACGGCGACGATGATCGCGAGAGCGATGAGCGCCACGATGAGTCCGTACTCGACAGCAGTCGCACCACGATCGCTGTTCATTGCCAGGTGGATTCGAGCCAGAGTCTTCTGAATTCGCATGACCTTTTCTCCTCTAGACAGGGCCCCTCGTTGAAGGCCTTGGCGGATCTGACATCGCCACTATCTGCACCCCGTGAAGGTGAAGGGAGGTCTTCAGGGGGCAATGTCAGGGCATTGACCATTCATTGACGGGATGCAGGTTGCCGAGGAGCGGTGACCGAAATGCCCGGTTTCCCGAAAAGCCAAGTGCGCTCACCGCGAACGCGCCCGGCGTGGCTCCGCGGATGTCGGGTGCCCATGACAGACTGTGAGCACATGCCGAGCCGCTCGGCATCGACTCGGCAGGAAGGATCAGCCCGGATGGACACCACGATCACGAAGGCACTGTCGGCCACCGATCGCTGCGATCGATGCAACGCCCAGGCCTACGTCCGCGTCGTGCTGCCCGCCGGGACCGATCTTCTCTTCTGTGCCCACCACTGGAGCGCCTACGAGGAGGCCCTGCGTCCGCAGGCCGCCGAGATCGTCGACGAGACGCACAGGCTGACCATGCCGGCTCCGGCCGACGCCTGATCGTCCCGATCGGGCACCCACCCATGGGAGCGCCTCCGGCTACTCCCCCGTGAACTTCGGGGACCTCTTCTCCAGGAACGCCTTCACGCCTTCCTGGTAATCCGCGCTCGACCACGCCGCACGGCGCAGCTCGGTCAAGCGCTCGAAGTCGTCACTGGTCAGTGAGCGGGCATCCGTCAGGGCCCGCATCTCCCCCTTGATCGCCCGGATCGCCAGCGGAGCCCGCTGGGCGATGCGCTGGGCGATCTGCCGTGACTCCACCTGCAGTTCGTCAGCGTCGGCGACCAGCCGGTTCACCACCCCCCACTGTGCCCACTGATCAGCACTCATGGGATCAGCGGTGAAGAAGATCTCCTTGGCCACGTTCAATGGCAGCGCACTGAGCACATGCGCGACCCCAGCCGTGTTGTAGGGGACGCCGAGGCGGGCGGGCGTGATGGCGAACGACGAGGTCCGCACGGCGAGGATCAGGTCACAGGTCAGGACCAGCTCGCAGGCACCGCCCCACACCCCGCCCTCGACGGCGGCGATCACCGGGAAGGGCGCCATGCGAAGCCGCTGCAGGAACGCCTCAAGCGGGTTCGCCCACGTCAGCGGATCGGAACCGTCCGTCGGCAGAGCATCGATCGCGTAGCCCGCTGACCAGGTCGAGGCGCCGGCCTCGGCCCGGATGATCAGGGCCCGGGCGTTCTCGGCCGTGGCGCGGTCGACCTCCGCTCCGAGGGCGGCAAGCATCTCATCGGACAGCGCATTGCGACGCTCGCCGTGCGTCATCGTCACTTCAATGACGGCACCCGGATACCGGTCTGACCCGACCTCCTCGCGTCGCGTGACGCCCGCCATAGGTGACTAGTCCAGGTAGTCGCGCAGCACCTGCGAACGCGAGGGGTGGCGCAGCTTGGACATCGTCTTGGACTCGATCTGACGGATCCGCTCGCGCGTCACGCCGTAGACCTTGCCGATCTCGTCCAGTGTCTTGGGCTGGCCATCGGTCAGACCGAAGCGCATGCGCACCACACCGGCCTCGCGGTCGGAGAGGGTGTCGAGCACGGACTCCAGCTGCTCCTGCAGCAGGGTGAAGGACACCGCATCCGACGGAACGATGGCCTCGGAGTCCTCGATGAGGTCACCGAACTCGCTGTCACCCTCCTCGCCAAGCGGTGTGTGGAGCGAGATCGGCTCGCGGCCGTACTTCTGGACCTCGACGACCTTCTCGGGCGTCATGTCGAGCTCGCGCGCCAGCTCCTCGGGCGTGGGCTCACGACCGAGGTCCTGCAGCATCTGACGCTGCACACGGGCGAGCTTGTTGATGACCTCGACCATGTGAACTGGGATGCGGATCGTGCGGGCCTGATCGGCCATCGCGCGGGTGATCGCCTGCCGGATCCACCACGTCGCGTAGGTCGAGAACTTGTAGCCCTTGGTGTAGTCGAACTTCTCGACCGCGCGGATCAGGCCGAGGTTCCCCTCCTGGATGAGGTCAAGGAAGAGCATGCCACGACCCGTGTAGCGCTTGGCCAGAGACACCACGAGGCGCAGGTTCGCCTCCAGCAGGTGGTTCTTCGCGCGGCGACCGTCCGTGGCGATCCATTCGAGATCCAGACGCGTCTTCTTGTTCATCTTCGGGCCGTCCGCCAGCATCTCCTCGGCGAACAGGCCGGCCTCGATGCGCTTGGCGAGTTCGACCTCCTGCTCGGCGTTGAGCAGCGCGACCTTGCCGATCTGCTTCAGGTAGTCCTTCACCGGATCCGCGGTGGCACCGGCGACGGTGACCGTCTGCACGGGCTCGTCGGTGTCGTCAACGTCCGAGAGGGTGAACTCCTCGTTGCCCTCCTTGGAATCCTTGCCGTCCTGATCGTCGTCCTCGGACTCGATGGACTTCAGGTCCTCAGCCAGATCGGCCTCGAGATCGGCCTCGAGTTCGGCCGCCTCCTCGAGATCCTCGACGTCAGCATCATCCGCCTCGGACACCTCGACGAGGCCATCCTCGGTCTCGATGACCTCGACGACCGCACCGTCCTTGTCAGGCTTCTTCCCGGTGCCCTTCTTCGCGGGCGCCGCCGCCTTGGACACAGCGGCCTTCGTGGCTGGAGCGGCAGCCTTCTTCGCGGGCGCTGCCTTCTTCGCCGGCGCCTTCTTCGCGGCAGCTACCGCCTTCTTGGCCGGAGCGGAAGTCTTCTTCACCGCGGTCTTCTTCACTGCGGCCTTGTTGGCCTGTGGGGCCTTCTTCACTGCGGCCTTCTTCACCGGCGCCTTCTTTGCCGGAGCGGCAGTCTTCTTCACCGCAGCCTTCTTGGCGGGCACCGCCTTCTTCGTTGGCACGGCCTTCTTCGCTGGAGCGGCCTTCTTCACCGGCGCCTTCTTCTTCGGAGCAGTGGTCTTCTTGGCCGTGGTCTTCTTCCCGGCGGGGGCCTTGTTCGGCATGGAGATGGCGACGCCTTCCTCGCGGTTGCCCACGACAAGGGCCCGTGTCAAGCCTGGCGGCTTGTGAACGGGCCGAGATTCCCCATCATTCTGCCACGCAGCCCTCACGGGATGAGCAGCGCCCGTCCCTCTCCGACCTCAACCTCCTGAGAGGCCACCTGCCGGACCGGGCTCGTCACGGGGTACGGCCCCAGACCGTCCACGGTGAACTCCGCCGTCCAGACGGTGCGGCACGTCACCTCCCAACGGCCCGAGCGACGATAGGTGTGCGCGACATCCGCACCAGCCCGGAGCATTCCGGCCGTCTGGACCACACGTTCCGCACCATCGCCGAACTCCCAGGTCCAGGTGGGGTGAGCCTCCAGCCGCACCTCATAGCCACCCATGTCCCTCACGAGCACGATCGGACCAGGGGGCTGACGAGAGGCGAAGAAGGTGGGCATCTGGGTGACCGCGCCGTGCGCAGGCCAGGACACCACCTCAGCAGCGGGCACATCCCTGCGCAGCATGTCTCGGACCTCTCGTCCCATCGTCTCCACCGTGTGGAGACTCTCGCGGACGCACACCAGGCCGAGGTTGCGCCACGTACCCGAGCCAGGGTCATGCCACGCCCTTCGCAGCGTGCCGTCCCGGCAGTTCGACGGCGCCTCCTCACAGGACTGCTGGCCGTCGAAGGCGTTGCCCAGCTCGGTGTCCACGCACGGAGACGTCAGCCGCCATCGACAGCCCGGACAGTCTGCCAACTCACGACGGATGCGGTCGTCGACGCCCGCGGGCAGGAGCAGGGACCCCGTTCCGACGAAGGCGTCCGCGACGTCATCCCCGACGACCTCCACCGATGGTGCGACATCTGCGCGGGACCAGGCGGCCGACGCGAGGGCGACTGACGCCACCACCATCGCGGCAGCGGTCACGGCGAGAGACTGCGACAGCACCCTGGACATGCCACGACGGTAGGTCGGTGACGGGTCCCGGCACCAGTAGGTCCCTGCGGACCTGTGGACAAGCGTCGATCAGGACTCGTGCTGGGAGCGGCGGCGCACCCGATGCAGGGCGTGCGACACGAACACGCCCACCTGCTCGTCCTCGACGAGGAACCCGTCATGGCCGAAGGGCGACAGGATCATGTGCAGGCGGTCCGCGCCCGGCGTGAGATCCACGATCTGCTGCTGCAGCCTCGTCGGGAACAGTCGATCAGAGTCGATCCCGACGACGGTGAGAGGCGCGTCGATCTTTGCCAGAGCCACGTCGAGTCCACCCCGACCTCGGCCGAGGTCAAACAGGCTCATCGCGCGCGTCAGCGCGACATAGGTGTTCGCATCGAAGCGCCGGTTGAGCTTATCGGCCTGATGGTCCAAGTAGGACTCGACGGCGAAGCGGCCCCCCTCGTAGGGGTTCTCGTCACCCTGAGCGTCCCTGCCGAAGCGGTCGGACAGCTCGGTCTCACTTCGATAGGTCAGGTGGGCGATGCGTCGGGCGATGCCCATGCCCACGTGGGGTCCGTCGCCGGCGTCGGCCTCGTAGTAGTCCCCACCACGGAAGGCCGGGTCGGACTCGATGGCGAGGATCTGCGTCGCATGAGTGCCGATCTCATCCGCAGTCACCGCGGCCGTCGATCCCAGCACGAGCCCGCCACGGACGTGATCCGGGTGTCGGACCATCCACTCGAGCACACGCATCCCCCCGAGGGAGGGGCCCAGCATGAGGGCCCAGGTCGGGATGTCGAGCAGGTCCATGAGTCGGTACTCGACCTCGACCATGTCGGCCACGGTGACCACGGGGAAGCGACTCCCCCACGGCCGCCCGTCCGGTGCTGGGGTTGAAGGACCAGTGGTCCCCTGGCACCCACCGAGGACGTTCGCACAGACCACGAACCACTCGTCGGTGTCGATGTCGGCGCCCGGGCCGACGAGCCCCTCCCACCAGCCGCCGGTCGCATGCCCGGGTCCCGCGTCCCCGGATACGTGGGAGTCCCCGGTCAGGGCATGACAGATGTAGATCGCGTTCGAGCGGTCGTGGTTGAGGGTGCCCCACGTCTCGTAGGCGACCTGAACGTCGGGGATCACGACCCCAGATTCCGTCGTCAGGTCGCCGACGCCCACGAAGATCCGTTCGCCGACGGGGAACCCCTCCCGCCAGGCGCCGCTGGCGGGAGGGGGACCGTCGTAGGACAGAGGACCGTACTCGGACACGTCAGGCCTGTCGAGCCGCCTGGAAGCCGGTCTCGAGGTCGGCGATGATGTCGTCGATGTTCTCGATGCCGACGGCGAGTCGGACGAGCCCCGGCGTCACGCCCGCCGCCAACTGCTCCTCAGGGGTGAGTTGGGAGTGCGTCGTCGACGCGGGGTGGATGACCAGGCTGCGCACATCGCCGATGTTCGCGACGTGACTGTGCAGTTCCAGTCCCTCCACGAAACGCCGACCGGCCTCCAGGCCACCGTCGATCTCGAACGCGAGCACCGCTCCGGTGCCCTTGGGCGAGTACTTCTGCCCGAGTGCGTACCACGGGCTCGAAGGCAGGCCGGCGTAGTTCACCGACAGCACGCTGTCATGCCCCTCGAGGTACCGAGCGACCGCCTGGGCGTTCTCCACGTGGCGCTCCACGCGCAGCGACAGCGTCTCGATCCCCTGCGAGATGAGGAAGGCGTTGAAGGGGGAGACCGCCGCACCGAGGTCACGCAGCAACTGCACGCGAGCCTTGAGGATGAAGGACAGGTTCGCGCCAAACGCCGACCCCACACCTAGATCCCGCGCATAGACGAGCCCGTGGTAGCTGGGATCGGCCTGGTTGTAGTTCGGGAAACGATCCGGGTACTGGGCGTAGTCGAAGGTGCCGCCGTCGACGATCACGCCGGCCACGGACGTGCCGTGCCCGCCCAGGTACTTCGTAGCCGAGTGAATGACGACGTCTGCGCCCCACTTCAACGGGTTGATCAGGTACGGGGTCGCGACCGTGTTGTCGATGATCAGCGGGACGCCGATCTCGTGGGCCACTGCGGCGACCGCCTCGATGTCGAGGACGTCGTTCTTGGGGTTGGCGATCGACTCACCGAAGAAGAGTTTGGTGTTGGGGCGAACCGCCGCACGCCACGACTCCGGATCGTCCGGGTTCTCCACGAAGGTGCACTCGATGCCGAGCTTCGGGAGCGTGTAGTGGAACAGGTTGTAGGTGCCGCCGTACAGGCTGGGGCTGGAGACGATGTGATCCCCTGCCTCGGCAATGTTGAGCACCGCGAGGGTCTCAGCGGCCTGACCGCTGGCGACCAGGAGGGCCGCCACGCCACCCTCGAGGGCGGCGATCCGGTCCTCGACCACGGCCTGGGTCGGGTTCATGATGCGCGTGTAAATGTTGCCGAGCTCCTTGAGCCCGAAGAGGTTGGCGGCGTGCGTGGTGTCGTTGAACGTGTACGACGTCGTCTGGTAAATCGGCAGAGCCCGGGCATTCGTCGTGCCGTCGGGGGCCTGACCGGCGTGGATCTGCTTTGTCTCGAAGGACCAGTTGTCACTCATGGAAGTCAATCTCCTGTTGTCGTGGTGGCCGGTGCCGTTGCGGCACCAACCGTGGAAGGGGACGGTCATTCCGGACGCTGGCGTCCGGGCGCCCGAGGACTCGGGCCGGGGACGAGCCGCTGGGTGGTCGCACTCAGGCGACGGACCTCAGCGGCGGGGCATTCGCAGACAGCAACACATGGCGACCTCGCACGCTCTCCGGGGTCCTGCCCTGTGCAAGACCCGCGCTTGCCCGTCAACCGGGCCCGGTCTTCATCCGGAGCACCCCACCGCGGTGGAGGGTTGCCGTCCAGCAAGCCGGAGCTTGACGCTGGAACTCTTGACCTGAGACGGGACTATATCCGTCCCCTACCCGCCCTGGCGAGCCCCCCTGCCCTCAAGTCGATGCGTCCTCAGGCTCGCCCGGCCGACGGCATTCCTCCCGACGGAGGGACCTCATCGCGTCGCGCCACTGCGATGGTGGGCACCCGAGGTGAAGCGCGTTGTCGAGGATCTGGGCCATCCGGTAATTCGGGTCGGCGTCCAGGGCCCGATCCAGGGCGATGCCGGCGCGGGTCCCGTCTCCGACGAGCCAGTAGGACACGCAGGCGCACGTGGCGACCGCAGCCACGTCCTCCCCCGGGGCTGCACGGAGCAGCCGGGCGAACTGGTCGGCGGCGACGACGACCTTCCGCGGACGCAGCCGCGCCAGCTCCCACAGCACGGTGTCACGGACCCTCGTGTCGCGCAGGGCCAGCAGCAGCGTGGCCATGCGCAGGGGCTCCGGCGATGCCGATCGGTCACGGGCCCAGGCCAGGACGGCCACGACCATGTCGTCCCGCCATGCCTCACGCTCCTCGCCCGTCCGGCCGACGCCTCGGTCGCCCATCAGCAGCCCGGTGCTGGTCACCTGCTTGACCAGGTCCGCATGGGGACCCAACGACGTGACGATGGCATCGCGCGATTCCATCGGCGACAGCCCCCGCCCGGCGAACTCCGCCGCGATGGCATCTCGCACGCAGGGATCGATGGGCTCACCCTCGGGCAAACAGCAGGCCGGGTCGTCACAGAGCAGGTCGGACCAGGCATCAGAGTGGGCTCGGATGACGTCGATCCGCTCGGACCACCCCTCGTCGACGATTGCGTGGGCGAGCTCACGGAGCCGCACGTGATCGGGTGGGATGTCGTCCTGGGGAAACAGCACGGCGATGACGGCCTCCGTGGTTCCAGCGACCGGATGCGCACCGGCAGCCTTGGCCCACAGCGTCGCAGCAATCTCCGGCGCGGGCAGATCGATCCGCTGGGTCAACACGATCCGGGAGTCCTGGAGCCACACGAGGACCGCACTGCCGGAGGGGTGGAAGCCCAGGAGGTAGGGGATCGCGCAACATATGGCTGCCGGACTGTGGAGGCGGATGCGTTCCGCGCTGAGCGATGTCATGCCCACACCGTGCGCCGCATCGTGGGGGCACACAGGATCAATCGTCTCCCGGTGGACGCGTGACCAGAGACGCAGCGATCTGTGGAAAGTCAGAAAAGGGAACTCGGCCGTCGAGGGCTTCCCCTCCCGCGACGGCCG
>JAURME010000151.1 GCA_030830865.1 Candidatus Nanopelagicales bacterium
CAGCCCCAGTCGCACGACGTTGTCGCTGGAGGACATGACCTCCAAGCCGGTGCCGCGGATGTAGCTGTGGGGCACACCGGCCGGGACATAGACCGCCTCACCCGGAGCGAGAGCGAGATAGTCCAGCAGTGGGGTGACGAGCGCACCGGCATCGTCGGGGTAGAGCTCGGCGACCGTCTCGTACGCGGCGACCTGCTCACCCGGCAGGCCCGCCGTCTGCGCAGCACCCGGGAGGGTGGCGATGCGTTCTGGGGTCCCGAGCCCGAGGAGTGCGCGGATCGCTTCGGCCAGCTTGCCGGTCCGTAGGGACTGGACGGCCGGTCCGGTGCCCTCGATGGCATCGAGGAACGCCAGCGCCTCGTCGGCGGACCGCCAGCCCGCGAAGGCCTCGAACTCCTCCAATGCAACGAGCATCTCGGTCTTCTCGAACGGGTCCGTGTAGATCACCGGGCCGTTGTCGACCTGCGCTGCATACTGCTCGGCCGCCACCTGTCGACGCGGATGCACCTGCACCGATAGGGGCTTGGCCGCCGCGAGGAGCTTCACGAGCAGCGGGATGGCCTCGACATCGAAACGCTCACCGAGATGCTCACCGGTCGGGCGCCAGTTCTCGTCCACCAGCGGGGACGGTCCACCCGGATGGACGCCGAACCACAGCTCGGCCTGTGGCTCACCGGTGGGCTCGGCCCACTGCGCCAGGCCGTCGACGATGCCCCAGTCGTACGGCTTGATGGCCCCGCGCACGATGAGCACGTCAGCCCTCCGCCAGGAGGTCGCCCTGGACGCCATCAGGCGGCAGCGTCGCCTCATCGAGCAGCATCACCGGGATGCCGTCCCGGACGGGAAAGGAGCGACCGCACTCGGTGCAGACGATGCGACCCGTGGCCTCATCGGGCACGACCGGGGCGTGCGCCGGGCAGGGGCAGGCGAGGATCTCCCACAGATCTGCGCTGATGCCCAGTGACGCCGGGCGACCGGTCAGGTCCGTCACGTCAGGCTCCCGTCCGCATGATCCCGAGCACCTCGTCGCGCAGCGACTCCATCACGGCGGGATCCACCGCCTCGACGTTGAGGCGAAGCAGCGGCTCGGTGTTGCTCGGGCGGACGTTGAACCACCAGGTGTCGCCCGTGACCGTCATGCCGTCGAAGTCCTCGATGTCCTGCGCTCGTTCGACGAAGGCCGATCGGATGGCCTCGGTGGCGGCGGCCACGTCGGCGACCTCGGTGTTGATCTCGCCGCTCATCGCATATCGGTCGTAGGGCGCGAGCATGCTCGAGAGCGTCGTGCCCTCGGGGGTCTCACCCAGGGCAGCGAGGGCGTGGAGCGCAGCCAGCATTCCGGAGTCCGCACGCCAGAAGTCCCGGAAGTAGAAGTGGCCGGAGTGCTCGCCGCCGAACACTGCGTCGGCCTCGGCCATCGTCGCCTTGATGAACGAGTGACCCACGCGGGTGCGGACGGGGGTGCCGCCGTTCTCCGTGATGACCTCTGGCACGGCGTTCGACGTGATGAGGTTGTGGATCACTGAGGCACCCGGCGCCTTCGCGAGCTCTCGGGCGGCGATGAGGGCGGTGAGGGTCGACGGGCTCACGATCTCGCCGCGTTCATCGACGATGAAGCATCGGTCGGCATCGCCGTCGAAGGCGAGACCGATGTCGGCGTCCACCTCGCGCACGCGGGCCTGCAGGTCACGCATGTTCTCGGGCTCGATGGGGTTCGCCTCATGGTTCGGGAAGGACCCGTCGAGCTCGAAGTAGAGGGCGTCGATGTCCAATGGCAGCGGCGGCAGGCCGCAGCCCTCGCCCAGCACAGCCGGGACCGTGTAACCGCCCATGCCGTTGCCGGCATCGACGACGACCGACAGCCGACGGATCCCGGAGAGGTCGACGAGGCCGCGCAGGAACTCCGCGTACCCGGTGAGGAGATCCTGATCACGGACCTCGCCGACGGGGCCGTCGAAGGACGGAACCTCGCCGCCCACCATCTCCTTGATCTCGCGCAGACCCGTGTCCTGACCGACAGGGGCCGCACCCGCTCGGCACAGCTTTATGCCGTTGTACTGGGCCGGGTTGTGGCTCGCAGTGAACATGGCGCCGGGAAGTCCCAGCGTGCCCGACGCGTAGTAGAGACCATCGGTGCTGCACAGACCGATGAGGACGACATCGCACCCCTGCTCCCGGACACCCTCGGCGAAGGAGGCCACGAGATCAGGGCCCGAGGGACGCATGTCATGGCCAATGACGACAGCGCCGGCACCGCCGTCCTGCGCGCGGATGCCCAGCACCCGGACGAAGGCCGCGCCCACCGCGTGGGCGAGGTCCTCGTCGAGCTGGTCGGGGTAGACGCCGCGGACGTCATAGGCCTTGATGATCTGGTCCAGGTTGCGCACCGCGTAAGGCTATCGGCCGCGCGGGACGGCCTTGGACCCCGTGAGGGGTCTGTGATGAGAACGTGAACCGTGACGTTGGTGTCAGTCGTCGAAGTCGAGGAAGAGGTCCTCGTCGACGACGGACTCCGACCGTCGGTACACGGGGTGCTCGGCATCCACGGGACGAGGATCCGGATCGGGCGACGGGGCAGGCTCCTCGACGGTCGCAAGGACCCGTAGATGGCCGCGGCGGGCCACCTCGACCGAGCCGATGGGCACCTCGGTCGGCAGCGGTGCACCGGGTTCGTAGCGGGGACGGGCAGCCTCGCGCACCGCGTTCGCGAGTGCCTCGAGGTCGTCGCTGGACGGCTTGAGTGCGTCGGGATCGGGGGTGATCCGCACGACCTCCCAGCCCCGTGGGGCCGTGAGCCGCTCGCTGTGCATCTGGCACAGGTCGTAGCAGTGCGGCTCGGCGTAGGTGGCCAGCGGGCCGAGCACGGCGGTGGAGTCGGCGTAGACATAGGTCAGCGTCGCCACGGCCGGGCCGTTGCATGAGGGCTTGGAGCAGCGACGACGACTCACGTGCCGCACGCTAGCCGCTCGGTCGCGCAGGATAGGCGCGGCACGCCGGACGATCTCAGCGCATCCCGACGGCCGGGTCTTGGACGGCCGACGGCACCACGACCTCCGTCCTCAGCGGCGGCCACGGATACCCGGTCATGAGGTCGCCGGACCGTGACTTCTCCTTCAGACGATGGGCGACGACCACCGGTCCCGACCCCTCGATGGTGTTGACCACCGCCGTGTACCAGTCGACCCCGGTCGGGGGGCTGACGCGCACCCACCTCATGGTCCCCGCCGGGATGCTGATGCGCCGCTCGCCGGTCGGCTCCGCCGGCCCACGACCACGCTTGAACGGCAGCAGCGACAGGTCGACCTGGGCATCCTGCTCCGGCGCGGTGATGCCGATGCGCATCTCGGTCGCCGATCGGACGGGCAGCCCGGAGACGGCGGCGCCACCGGTGAACGGCTGCGCACCCGCGGTGAACGAGGTCTCGTTTCCGAAGAACTGGCGCATGCCGGCAACGATCGGCACATCGGACGTGAGCTCGAGCGTAGCCGGCTGCTGATTGAGCACCGGCGCCATGTCCAGGGCGACGACGGCATCCGCAGGCACCTCGACCCGAGAGCGATCTGCCGGCGTATAGGCACCGTCCTCGCCGATCACGCGGATGGTCACGATGGCATCGTCCTCACCCGGCGCTGCGATGGAGAGCACGCGTGCTCCGTCCCCGTTGATGACACCGGGGACGAAGACGCGGGTGGCCGGGGGCGCAGCATGAGGAACCCAGTCGGTACCGACGTTCGCCAGCCCGGACCGCTGCTCGTCGTCGACCGATGCACCGACGCGTCCTGCGCGGGCCAGGACCTGAACGGCCGTGGCTGTGGCCCCCGGCGCGAGTGTGTCGAGCCGCAGGACGAGTCGGTCCTGGCCCTGGACCACCAGACCACGCCCGGCGGGGGCATCGATGACACCCTCGGGGCCGCGGATGATGACGTCCACGATGGCCGCGTTCGGATCAGGGTTCACCAGGACGATGCGCGTGCGCCGGCCGGAGATGGCCCCGCCGCCGACGAACCAGAACTCCGAAGCCGCGGGTGCACACGCCGTGCTGGCCAGGCCGCGACCGGCACCGCTCGGGTCGCGGCCCCACTGGTCGGCGATGAGCCCGGGCGCGAGGCTGCCCTCGCCGTAGACCTCGATCGGCGGCAGTTCGGTGTTCCCGAAGGCCTCGATCTCGGCCTGGCCCCCGGGGACACGGATGCGGGCCTCGGCGGAGTTGCGGCCGGGGAGGGTGCGCATGCCCGCGGATCCCTCGGCACCGTCCTGCCCCGGCTGGCCGGGCACGACGGCGGCGGTCACGCGGACCCCCAGGTCGGTCGATGCCCCCGGTTCGGGGCACAGGAGCACAGCGGAGCCGATGGGCTCGAGGTCGGTGGCGCCCTCAGCCACCTGCGGCAGCGGCTGCTGGAACACGGTCCCCAGGACGACGGCACCGCCCGACACCACGACGGCGACGGCGAGCCAACGGCCGGAGAGCAGGCGCTCCCCCGCCTCCCTCGGCGGTCGGGGTGGTCGCGGACGTCGACGTGCGGGACGAGTCATCACGACCTCCCCTCGCCCGGCTCGGGGGCCGCGTCCGCATCACTGGTCACGGCCGGCTCGATGCTTACGCTGGGCTCGATGCTCACGATCGGCTCGATCGTCTCCCCGGGGGCACCCGGTGCCGCGATCGCGGCACCGTCCGGCAGGTCGGGATCGGCATCACCGTCGAGATCGGGGTCCGGATCCTCGCGCCTGCGCTCGGGCAGGGCGAGGACGACGAGCAGGACCAGCAGGACGAGTTGGAGCCACAGCCAGCGCTGCCGTGGCGCGCTGTCGAACCAGACCTCGATCTCCGGCGCACCCTGGGGAAGGACGAATGCCTGCGACCAGTCCAGCATCCCCGCCACGGTGACCGGCTCGAGCGGGGTACGGCCTCCGTCGTCGCGGAGCAGGACAGCGCGCCAGCCGGCATCCCCGGTCACGCCGGCGACGACAGCCCGTTCCCCCGAGCCCTCGGGCATCAGCTGCTGGATGTACGGGTCTGCGGTGAGGGTGCCCTGCGGAGCAATGCCGATCGGCTCAGGCCCGCCCTCCTGCGCGACCCTGGCACGAGTGGTGACTCCTGTGATTCGCCACAGGACTTCGCCCCCGGAGCTCGAGAGGCGCCGCATCCCAGGCTCGGCATCCAGTGTCGGAATGAGCCCGGGCAGCGAGCCGGGCGCCAGGACGACGTACCGGACTCCATAGCCGGCCAGAGCCTGTACCTCGTCACCACCGCGACCGGACGCGAGTGCAGCGACCAGAGGGTCGAGGCCCTGCCACGCGGCGGCTGGCGGCCCGGTCTCGGCATCGCCCAGTTCCGGGCCGGTGCCGTTGAGCAGGCTGTATCTCACGCGGCCGGCCACGTCCGTGGCGAGCACGAGGGTCCGCGGTGCCTGAGCCGTCTCGGCATCCGCCGCGACGAACGCGGGCAGAGGTGAGGCGGGTTCGCGGGTGAGGGTGCTCGTCAGACCCACGACGTACCACCCGGCACTGAGTACCGGCGCGAGCACGGCGGTCAGGGCCACGAGCAGCGCAAGGGGCTGGCCGAGCGTGAAGTTCGTGCCGATGAATCGGTCGCGAAGCCCGTCCGCGGCGATGGCCCCGAGGGCGATCAGGGCCAGGCTCAGCAGGAGCACGGCCTGTCCCGGCCACGGTCGGATCTCCGACGTCGACCCCGGTGGCGTCACGAGCACGGCTGTCTGCACCAGTGCGAGCGCCAACGCCAGGCCCGCGAGCATGGCGAAGCCGCTGGTGACCGACCAGCGGTCCCGACGCAGCAGGGCCAGGAACCCGGCCAGCACGACGCCCGCGGTGAGCCAAACGGGGGTCATCCCCGGGCCTCCCGGGTGCAGAAGCAGCACATGCCAGGGGGCCAGTTCACGGTCGGTGATCGGGCCACCGTTCAGGCCCGGCTCGAGCATCAGCAGAGCGGGATGGGTCAACAGGTGCAGGGACCAGGGCATCAGCAGGAGCACCGGAGCCAGCAGGGCGATGCCGAGGCGGCCGACGACCCCTACGCCCGGCCCGCTGCGGCGGGTCATGAGCCAGCCCCCGGCGAGGACACCCGCGAGGAGCAGCAGGACCCAGATCGCCGGTGCCACGGACAGCACGATCGCGACGAGGATGGCGGTGCCCGCCGCCCGTCGGTACGTCCCTCGTGGACCTGAGATGCGCACCAGCGACCTGAGTGCGAACGGAAGGGCCACCGCGAGGATGGTGGTGCCGATGCGCCCGCTGCCGATCGCCCCCGTGATCGCCGGAAGCAGGGCGTACGCGGCCGCGGCCCAGAATCGGATGCCCGTCCGCGGGACCAGACCCCGCAGGGTGACATAGGCCGCCAGCCCCGCCAGCGGGATGCCGAGCAGAAGCATGACGGTCACCGCGACGGGGGCCTTCCCCAGCAGGATGAACGCCAGCGCGGTGATCACCATGAGGTAGGGGGCCGACGGGACGGTGGATCCCGGGCCGACGTCGTGCCAGGCCTGCAGGTAGGACTGCCAGAGGTCGCTGACACCGTTCGGCGAGGGCAGCAGGGCCCCGCCCTGGAGGACCCCCTCACCCCACCACAGTCCTCGTGCGCCGACGACGGCGACGATGGTGAGCAGCGCCACGAGGAGGAACCCGGGGGCCGTCAGGATCCGGCGCAGCAGGCCGGACGAACCGTCGTCCATGAAGTCGGCGTCATCACCCACCGGGCCGCTGTCGAGCGCACTCACCGACGCTGATCCAGTGGAGGAGCCACTGGTCGTCACTATGCCGCCGATCACCTCGACGACCTGCCGCAACTGAGCGCCGATGGTCGGACGCAGACTGCGCGCCACGCTCGCGGGCTGCGACGTCGTCCGACGGATCAACTGGCGTGACGAGGTCACCCTTCCCGGGTGAAGGGCCAGGGCGAGGACCGCTCCCACCTCGTCGCGAGCGGCGGCCACGTCCTTGCCGAGGAGGTAGACGAGGGCGCGGGCGAGGCTTCCGATGAGCAGGCGCAGGGCCACGAGGAGAGCTGTCAGGCGCCCCGCCTGCGCGAGGAGCACGTGGACGGCCGCCTCGCGGTCGGCACGATGCGGTCGAGGAGCGATGTCGTCGGCGCGCCGACCGTGGGCCGACGCCTCCCGGTGGTGGAGCACGGCATCGGTCGCGACCATCACCCGCTCACCGGCGCGATGGGCCCGCCAGCAGAAGTCCAGATCGTCGCGGAACAGCGGCAGTGTCGGGTCGAAGCCTTCGAGCGCCTCCCACACGTCGCGCCGCACGAGCATGCCGGCGGAGCTCACTGAGAGCACGTCACGCGGTCCGTCATGCTGGCCCTGATCGTGCTCGCGGCGCTCCAGCCCGGTGATGCGTCGCCCGGCGCCGTTGATCGTCACGCCGGCCTCGAGCAGGAGCCGGCGATCGTGCCAGCCGAGGATCTTCGGCCCGAGGACGGCCACCGAGGGGTGGGCGTCCGCGGTGTCGAGCAGGCGTTCGAGGCAGGCGCGGTCGGGGGCGCTGTCATCGTGCAGGAGCCAGACCCAGTCGACGACGTCCCCCTCGGCCTTGCGAGGCGGCGCGAGCCGCTCCAGGCCCGCATGGACCGCAGCCCCGAAGCCCGCCGTCTCCGGTGCCGCGATCACGCGCTCGACACCGAATGACTCCTCGAGGAGGGCGCGGGTCTGGTCCGAGGAGTCCGTGTCGACGCCTACAACGGCCTCGGGCTGACGGGTCTGCAGGGCGAGGGTGGTGAGCACCGCGGGCAGCCACACCTCACCGTCGTGGCCCACCACGACGGCCGTGACGTGGTGCCGGCGACGGGGCAGCAGCGGCAGGTCGTCGGCGAGGTCGTCCTCGACGCTGAACCACTCGGTCGCCTGCTCGGCCCCGCCCTCGGCCGGATCGGGGCCAGCCGCCACCGGGATGACGACGGGTCCGGACTCAGGCAGGGCATCCGGCAGCCATGGGGACGAGCCGTCGGGGAGGCCGGACTCGTCGTCGTTCACGTCCAGAACTCTACGTCGTGCGTGAGGGCGGACCGCCTATGCGCGCCGGCGGCGCGGCGACGTCAACACCCCACCGAAGATGAGGGGGATCAGACCGCGCGCTTCTTCAGGCGACGACGCTCCCGCTCGGACAGGCCGCCCCAGATGCCGAAGCGCTCATCGGACGCCAGCGCATACTCCAGGCACTCCGGACGGACCTCGCAGGACAGGCACACCTTCTTCGCCTCGCGGGTGCTTCCACCCTTCTCTGGGAAGAAGGCCTCAGGATCAGTCTGCGCGCACAGTGCGCGCTCCTGCCAGGCCAACTCCTCGGCGTCGGACAGGGGCAACAGCACCATGTCAACCACGCGGAGTACCTCCTCGACCCACGGCGACGTGTGCCGCCCCTGAGCAGTATTACAGGGGTGTAGTTCGCGTTCGTCAAGCGGGTTCTCGCAATAGGGTCGCCCGATTAGACCGATTTCATGCGAAATCGGAAGGATCGTGTCCCGAATGCAGGGAAATCCTCGCGGGAGCGGGCGCCCAACTGTCCCCTGCACGTCTGACAGGATCACCTCATGCAGATCACGGTCCTCGCGGGCGGCATCGGGGGCTCACGCTTCCTCCGCGGCCTCCAACGGGCCCTCGAGCAGCACCGTCCCGGCAGCGAGATCACCGTCATCGGCAACACCGGCGATGACATCTGGATCCACGGCCTGCGGGTGTGCCCGGACCTCGACACCGTCATGTACACGCTCGGCGGCGGCATCAGCGCCGAGCGGGGCTGGGGTCGGGAGAACGAGACGTTCACGGTCAAGGACGAGCTCGCCGCCTACGGAGTCGAGCCGACCTGGTTCGGTCTCGGGGACCGCGACATCGCCACCCACCTCATCCGGACCCAGTCACTTCAGGCGGGCTACACCCTCAGCCAGGTCACCCAGGCGCTGTGCGAGCGCTGGCAGCCCGGGGTGCGACTGCTTCCGATGAGCGACGACCGTGCCGAGACGCACGTCGTCGTCGACGACCCGACCGGCGCGACGGCTCCCGACGGCACCCCCCTGCGCACGGCCATCCACTTCCAAGAGTGGTGGATCCGGTACCGAGCCGGACTGCCCGCCCATGAGTTCATCCTCGTCGGCGTCGACACGGCCCGCCCCGGCCCGGACGTCATCGCCGCGATCAGCGAGGCCGACCTCGTGATCCTGCCGCCGAGCAATCCGATCGTGTCGGTCGGCACCATCCTCCAGGTCCCGGGTATCGCCGAGGCCCTGCGCTCCACACCGGCCCCCGTGATCGGCGTCTCTCCGATCGTCGGCGGTGCACCCGTCCGCGGCATGGCAGATGCCTGCCTGCGCACGATCGGTCTGGAGACCACGGCGGCCGCCGTGGCGGGTCACTACGGGCCGAGATCCGAGGGCGGTTTCCTCGACGTGTGGCTGATGGACACGGCAGATGTCGACGCGGTGGACGCCGTGACAGCGCTCGGGATCTCCGCCCGAGCGGTGCCCACCATGATGACCGACATCGATGCGGCCGCCGACCTCGCGCGGGAGTGCCTCGCCGCCGGCGACTCGCTGGCCCGAGCCTGACATGCCCCACACCCCGGAGCCCACTCCGATGCTCCAGGCCGTCGCCCCGGCCGGGATCGGGCGCATCCGCCCCGGTGACGACCTCGTCGCCGAGATCCTCGGTGCCGTGACCTCCACGTCCTGGCCGGACGGCTCCATGGGGCTGCAGGACGGCGACATCGTGGTCATCACCAGCAAGGTGGTCGCGAAGGCCGAGGGCAGGATCGTCGCGGCGGACAGTCGCGACGCGGTCATCGACCTCGACACCGTGCGGGTGGTGGCGACCAAGCCGACCTCGAGCGGGACGTTCCGGATCGTCGAGACCCCCCATGGCCTGGTGATGGCGGCGGCCGGGGTTGACGCCAGCAACATCGACGAAGGTCACGTGGTGCGACTCCCGGAGGACTCGGACGCCTCCGCCCGTCGACTTCGCGCGGGCCTGCAGGAGGCCACGGGACGCCGGCTCGGCGTCGTCATCACCGACACCACGGGCCGCCCGTGGCGGCTGGGCCTCACCGATGTCGCCATCGGCGCCGCCGGCATCGTCGTCCTCGACGACTACATCGGTCGCGCCGACTCCTACGGCCGCGCCCTGGAGATGACGATGGTGGCCATCGCCGACGAGATCAGCGCGGCCACGGACCTGGTGAAGGGCAAGGTCGGGGACCGTCCGGTCGCCATCGTCCGTGGCCTGGCCGCCGCGGTCGGCGAGGACGACGGACCCGGGGCGCGTGCCCTCGTCCGCCCCACCGAGGAGGACCTGTTCAGCCTCGGCACCAAGGAGGCGATCGCCGTCGGGCGGCGGTCTGCAGTGGCAGCGCGCCGCACCGTGCGCCGCTTCACCGACGAGGAGGTGCCGACGGACGTCATCGAGAGAGCCGTGGCCGCGGCATTGACGGCGCCGTCCCCACACCACACGACACCATGGCGGTTCGTCGCCCTCCGGCAGGGCAGCGAGCGCTCCCGCCTGCTCGATGCGATGCGCGACCGATGGCGATCCGACCTCGTCGGCATCGACCACTACGACGACGACGCCGTGACCAGGAGACTGGCGCGCGGTGACCTGCTGCGCACGGCGCCCGTCATCGTCCTGCCGTTCCTCGAGCTCGCCGACGCAGCGCACGAGTACCCCGACGACCGTCGCCGCGGGTTCGAGCGAGACCTGTTCATGGTCGCCGGAGGGGCCGCGGTGGAGAACCTGCTGGTGGCGTTGGCGACTGAGGACTGGGGCTCGGCGTGGATCTCCTCGACGGTGTTCTGCCCCGACGTGGTGCACGACGTCCTGGGCCTTCCACCGACCTGGCAGCCGCTGGGTGCCGTGGCGGTCGGGCGCCCGGCAGAGCCGGCCGGCGACCGGCCGCAGCGATCGGTGGCTGACCACCTGCGATGGGTGGTCGACGACTGATCACCGGCGGCTGGTCACCGGCGGCTGGTCACCGGCGGCGATGGTCCGTGATCGTCGCGCGGGGACCCCGCGCCGGGCGCAGGATCCCGGCCACCTCGACGAGGCGCTGCACGCGATAGCGGTGCCCCGCAAAGGGTTCCAGCAGCTCGGCCATCCACTCGTCGGTGCCATCGCGATCGCCGGTGAAGGCATAGACGACGTGCTGGGCGACGTGGAAGTCCCCGAACGACACCGCGTCCGGATCCCCCCAGGCCCGCTGGGCGACCTCCGCGACCGTCCATGCACCGATCCCGGGGATCGAGCGAAGTCGGCGGTCCGCCTGTGCGCGGTCGAGATCGGCGCACTGCTCGATGCGACCGGGTGCCACCACAGTTCGCAGGATCGTGGCCGAGTGCGATGGCGGGACGCCCCATCGGTGCCACTGCCAGCTCGGGATGCGGCGGATGCGCTCAGCGGTGGGAAGGACGGACATGGGCTCGGGGGTCGGGCCGGGAGCCGGCTCACCCACCTGCGTCACCAGTGCGCGCCAGCCTCGGCGCGCCTCCACCCCGGTGACCTTCTGCTCGAGGATCGCTGCGAGCAGCACCTCGAGCACGAGTCGGCTGCGCGGAACCCGCCAGCGGGGTGCGAGCTGCCGCCACGCCTCACGCAGCACCTCAGGCAGTTCCTCGGCGGGAAAGCCCGACGGGTCGTCGTCGAATCCCAGCAGGCCGGGGACGGAGTCGATCACCCACGCCGCCCCAGAACCCCACGCCTGCCCGGCGACCTCACGGTGATGGGCTGTGAGATGGAGGGTCGCGGGACCATCGGGCGTACGACAGGCCCGCCACCAGGACCCGTCAGCGGTGCGCAGATGGGTCGGGTCTCCTCCGCCACGGCGGAACGGCCCGAGGACGCGCCCCAGGTCGACGTCGTACGGGGCCGTCCAGGAGCCGGACGCGTCAGCCGTCGCTGGAGAACCGGACCGAGCCATCGGGGATCCTGGCCATCGGCCACACGCGCACGCCGTCGAGCAGTTCGTTCCCTCGACCGATGACAGCACCATCGCCGATGACGGCCCGGTTCAGCACCGTGCCCGCACCGATGACGGCGCCGGCTCCGATGATGCTGTGCGCCACGTGCGCGCCGTCGGCGATCTCCGCTCCGTCGAACACCACAGCCCCGTTGACCACGGCACCGGACCCCACCACGGCACCGCGACCGATGACCGAGCCACCGTGCACCTGCGCATCGGCCGCGACCTCCGCCTCGGGGAGCTCGAGGTAGTCCCCGGTCTGTGGAACCGCCGGCGAAGGCGCCGCGCCCAGTACCAGGTCGCAGGAGCCCTGCACGAAGGACAGCGGCGTGCCGAGGTCGAGCCAGTAGCCGCTGTCGACGACGCCTGTGACGAGAGCTCCGGACTCGAGCAGTCCGGGGAAGGTCTCCCGCTCCACGGACACCGGACGCCCGGACGGGATGCTGTCGATGATGCTGCGCCGGAACACGTAGCAGCCGGCGTTGATGTTGTTGGTGACGATCTCCTCTTCGGTCTTCGGCTTCTCCAGGAATGCCGTCACCCGACCGTCATGGTCGGTGGGCACGAGACCGTAGGCACGCGGATCCTCCACCGGGGTCAGGTAGAGCGTGACATCACTTCCGCTGTCGCGATGGTGCGCCACAAGGCCGGCGATGTCGACGCCGCTGAGGACGTCACCGTTGAAGATGAGCACCGGCTCGTCCGGCCCGGACTCCAGGAAGGGCAGTGCGTGCCTGATGGCTCCACCGGTCCCCAGCGGCTCGTCCTCCGTCGCGATCACCACCTCGATGCCGAGGTCGGCGTCGTCGATGAAGGCCTTGAACACCTCGGCCTTGTACGACGTAGCGAGGATGATCCTCGTGACGCCCGCATCGCGGGCGCGGGTGATCTGGTGCACCGTGAACGGCACACCCGCCACGGGAAGCATCGGCTTGGGCGTGTTGACGGTGAGGGGGCGCAGGCGGGTTCCCTGGCCTCCGACGAGGAGCACGGCTTCGGTCACGCGCCTCAGCGTGCCACACACCGGCGGTCGGTCACCGGTAGCGTGCCATGCGTGCCGGATGTCTGGACCCTCCTTCAGAGGCGGACCCGCTCGTCGGGAGCCCTGCCACTGGTCACGTACCTCGATCCGGCGAGCGGTGAGCGCACGGAGCTGTCAGCGACCTCTCTCGCGAATGCGGCCGCCAAGATCGCCAACGCCCTGCGCGCCGAGTACGGACTCGAGCCCGGTGATGCCGTCGCCCTGGACCTGCCTCAGCACTGGCAGAGGTCGGCGTGGTGCGCGGGGATCTGGACCGCGGGCTGCGTCGTCACCGATGAGCCCGAGAATGCGGACCTCGTCGTCACCACCGTGCCCCGCGCCGCAGTCCATGCGCACCGGGCGGCCGTGGTCGTCGTGTCGATGCACCCGTTCGGACTGCCGGTCACCGACCCCCTGCCCGCGGGGGTCACCGACGCCACGATCGCCGTGCGCCAGCAGCCGGACGCCTACCTCTTCGAGACGCCGGACTCGTCGACCCCCGCCCTGGTCGTCACGGGCACGTCCATGTCACAGGAGGAGGCGCTCGCGTCGGCGCAGGAGCTCGGGCCCGGCTCTGGTGACCGTGTCGCGGTGGTCGCCACACTGCGTGAGCTCACCGGTTGGCTGGCCTGCCTGGCGCTCCCGCTGGCCATCGACGGATCCGTCGTCCTCCTCGCGGGGGACGATGTGCCGGACCCCATTCGCGAGCAGGAGCGGGTGGGCGTCGAGCTCCAGCCGTGACGGAGTGAGTTAGCGGAGCCGGACGGCGAACTCCGGGCTCACCCCGACGACGTCCTTCTTCTTGACCACCAGAACCCGGAAGGTGCCGGTCGCCTTCTTCCCGGCGTCGCGGATCACGAACCGGTAGCGGCCCTTCTTGTTGGTGCGCTCCTTGGCCACGGTCCTCCACTCGCCGTCGACGAGCTTCTGACGCCACACCTTCAGCTTCTTCTCTGCCGGCCGGACCACACCGACCACCTTGTAGCGCTTGCCCTTGCGAACCGTGATGTCGGCGGGGGTCAGGAGCGACACGGTAGCCGCAGCAGCCGGCGCGGGCTGCTCGGGCGCAGCCTGCGGAACCTCGGCGGTGGGCGCGGGAGCCGCGACGTCGAACGAGGGCAGCGGCGGACCCATGCGCCCGTCGATCGTGTTGACGTAGCGGGACTTCAGCCCCAGACCCCCGGCGAACTGCGGGCCGGTCCGCGAGACCGTCTGCCCGTCCGGCAGGGTCGCACTGACCGCCTTCACCGCGCCTGATGTGTCGCGCTGGATCACATCGACGCTCGTGACCGCCGGCACTCCGAAGAGGGCGGCCATCTTCGCCTGCGGCACGATCACCTGCCAGGAGGCGTCGGGGTTGTCAGGGTTCTTCATCCACGGATCCGGGACGCTGACGACGTACGGCAGCTCCCCGCCCCACACGTCCCTGACGTCCTGAGTCGCCCCGCCGCTCGACGCGCTGTAGAAGGCGCGGATGGCCTTGCCGTTGTACAGGATCGCGTTGCCGGTCGTGTCGGACGTCTTGGTCGCATCGACCGCAGCGACCCAGCGCTCCCCCATCGCTGCGCTGGCCTTGCCCCACCCGGTGAACGTCTGGTCGGCGTACGGACCGCCTCCGTCGTCGACATGGCACGAGCACGACTGCCGCACACCGCTGTCAATCTTGCTGATCGCATAGGTGCGCGAGGCCATCACCTGCGCCTGCAGCGCGGCGTCGGGCCAGGAGCTCGACACCTCGGAGATCCCGTAGAGGTACTCGTCGTGGATCCGGACGGAGTTGACCACATTGAGCTCGACGCCCTGCTTCGTCGACACGGGGACGACGTCGATCGAGCCGTACCGGTATCGATGCCCCGACGTGTCCAGGCCCGAGGCATTGCGGGCCACGTTCATGAGTGTGGGTCCCCCCGGAGCGGTCCCGGGTGTCCGCGTGCCGGCCCAGTGGACGGTCGCCGTGGCCGCGACACCGAGGTCGGTCGTCTGGCCGCCTGCCTCGCGGGTCACCCACACCTGACCATCGCGAACCTTGAACATGAAGGTGTCCAGCGGACTTCCCACCACGACCGTCGGCCCGACCGTCACCTCGACCGCGCCTCCGGTCGGGTCGAGCGCCTCGGACCGCATCGAGACGCGCTTGGTCTGGTAGAGCAGCGCTACCCGGATGTCCATGTCGTCCTGCGCGGGGACGACCTGAGTACCGGTGTAGTAGTGGGTGACGATCGACGCGGCGTCGTAGCCGGCCTTGGCCATGCCGTACGCGCCCCACTGGGACATCCCGACGCCGTGGCCGAATCCGGCCCCGTCGAGGGTGAACTGGGCCGGCAGCGCCGGAGCGGCGGCCGGGTCGACGGTCTCGTCAGCGGCGGCCGGCGACAGGAGCCCGACACTCAGGGCGACCGACACGGCGACCGCGACGAGCGGTCGACGGCGGGGACCTCGGGTCACGCGGCACTCCTGGGGGAAGGTCGTCGGGCGGAACAGGGCAGTGGTGCAGGGGCGGTGCAGCAGCGATCCCTGCCACGGTGCCACATGGACACCGCTCCAGCATGTATCACAGACCTCGTGTGTCACAAACGTCACACGCCGACGCTCGGGAACCCCCGCCACGCGGGGTGCGTCGCACCGGTGCGGCTCGGGGCACCGCTTACCATGGCGAGGCGACCACCGCATGTCATCCGCCCGTCGACTCACCGCTCAGCACGAGGAGTGATCCATGGCCCGATCTGGGTCCCCGCGCCGCATCGGCCGGGCGCTGCTGGCGGTCGCGTCCTCCCTCGTCCTGATCCTCACCGTCATCGGGGCGGGCGTGTCCGTCCTCATGGGACAGCTCCAGGGCAACATCACCTCAGTCGACATCAGCGAGAACACCGAGGGCACCGTGGCTGACGCCGAGACCTCCCTCAACGTCGTCGACGAGGAGACCGGCTCCTACGAGCCGCTGACCGTCGTCCTCATGGGCAGCGACTCCCGGTCCGGCAAGGGCAACGGCGGGTTCGGCAGCGCCTCGAAGATCGGCGGCGAGCGCTCGGACACCACGATCGTCCTGCACATCAGCGGGGACCGGCAGTCGGCGATCGGCGTGAGCATCCCCCGCGACACGATCATCACGCTCCCCAAGTGCAAGGCTGACGGCAAGACCGTCGGCGGCAACGAGGGACGCTTCAACACCGCGATGGACGTCGGTGGGCCGGGTTGCACGGTCAAGGCCATCGAGCAGATGTCGGGCCTGGACATCAACAACTTCATGATGGTCGACTTCCGCGGCTTCAAGCGGATCGTCGATGCCGTCGGCGGCGTCGAGATCTGCCTGAGCAAGCCGGTCGACGACCCCCTCAGCGGTCTGAAGCTGTCCAAGGGCAAGCACGTCGTCGAGGGCGAGGAGGCCCTGGCGTTCGTCCGCGCCCGCAAGACCCTGGGCGACGGTTCGGACACGTCCCGAATCCGGCGCCAGCAGGCGTTCCTGTCCTCCCTCATGCGCAAGGTGCTCTCCAGCGGCACGCTACTCAACCCCGCATCGCTGCTCGGCGTCCTGGATGCCGCCACCGCGTCACTGACGGCGGACCCGCAGATGGCGGACATCAACAACCTCAAGGACCTCGCGCTGTCCCTGAAGGACCTCAAGCCCGCGAACGTGACCTTCACGACCCTGCCGTGGAAGCCCAACGGCGATGGCGCGACGGTGAGCGTCAACACCAAGAAGGCCAAGCCGATCTGGCAGGCCATGAAGGACGACACCCCCTGGCCGCCCAAGGGCTCGGCCGGCGACAAGGCTCCCCTGCTGAAGACCCCGCCCTCCAAGATCCAGGTCAACGTCCTCAACGGCACCACCACAAAGAAGCTGGCGAAGAAGGTCGCCCGCCAGCTCAAGCAGCAGGGCTTCATCGTCCGCGAGGTGGGCAACGCCGACACGACGGACTACACGCAGACGACGGTGCTGTACGACCCCGATTGGGATGAGTCGGCCAAGACCGTGATCGCCGCCATGACGGCGCAGGACTCCCAGAAGGTCAAGAAGCAGGGCGCCGTGATCGACGTCATCGTCGGCTCGGACTTCACCAGCGTGGAGCCGGTCGAGATCCTCGACATCACGCAGGACTACACGGCGCAGGTCAACACCGGCGACGAGAACTTCTGCGCCTCCTGAGCACCGCACCACCCGCCTGCACTGGACTGGCGTTCCAGCCGCCTCGGACGTGCTGTGGATCACACTGTCACTGGTCGATCGTCATCCGGAAGTGTGTGGACATGCGCACGTGGACGTGCGATATTCAGAGCCGCAGGCCCCTGATGTCTCCCCCGTCGTCAGGGGCTTGCTCATGCCCGGAGGCCGCTGCGGTCCGCGAGTGGACGAGCAGTCGGACTAGATCACCGGCGGGCGCCCGGCACGCGTCATGCGCCAGACCGTCCCCCACCCCATGCGCCGGCGCCCGGCCGGCCGGTGCTCAAGGCCCTCGCGCAACCCAGCGAACCACGCCTTGAGGGCCTCCCGATCACGCGTGCGCGCCACGGTGAGCCCCACCCACGTGCCGACGTACAAAGGCTCCAGAGCGATCGGCAGGTTCCGGCGCGCGAGCCACACCCGATTGCGCGCGTTCATGCGGTAGTAGACGTCGTGCCGGGCCGGGTCGATGACGGGGTGATGGGCCACGAGGTCGGCCGCGTACCAGGGCACCCGTCCGGCATCCCACACGCGCCAGACCAGGTCGATGCCCTCATGGGCGTAGAAGAACTCATCCGGCCAGCCGCCGACGGAGTCGAACACCTCTCGCGGCATCGCCACGGCCCCCTCCCACAGGGCGGTCGCCGGGCTCGACTCATAGGGATTGCCCACCCGCAGCCGAGGCACCCAGCGGCGCGGAGCCGGCAGTCCGGTCGGGTCGACCACGCGGGGCTGGATCAGGCCCAGCGACGGGTCGGCCGAGAAGCGGGCCGCGACGTCAGCCAGGAAGCCGGGATCCGGGAGCCAGGCGTCGTCGTCGAGGAAGAACAGATACTCCCCCGACACGTGCGGCACGCCCGCGTTGCGACCGGCCGGAATGCCGACGTTTTCGGGCAGGTGCACTCCGCGCACTCCCTCCGGAAGGCCCGACGGCTCCCACGAGTTGCCGACCACGACGATGTCGGTCTCGACGCCCTGCTGTGCGAGGAGGGACTCCAGCCCGCGGTGAAGGTCGTCGGGCCGGGTGCCCATGGTGAGGACGACGACGCCGAACCGCGGGCGCGCAGCGGTCATCGCAGCCTGCTCGAGGACAGGATCGCGGCAAGGTGCCCGATGATCGTCACCACTCCGAAGATCGCGAGGAAGGCCACGAGGAACCGGGTGACGCCCAGACCCCCGACCGCCGCGTCACCGATCGCGGCGAGCAGGGCGAGGATGGTGAGCTCGACGGAGTGGTAGGCGCGGTGGAACGGGAAGAAGCGCACCATTGAACGCAGTCGACGCAGGAGGCTGCGGCTGGGCTGGCCGACCTCCGCCTTGTCCTCCAGTCGCGGCATGTTGTTGTAGGCGCGGGAGACATGGACCATGTCGTTCAGTGCCTTGTTGTAGAGCACGATGACCGACAGCAGTGCTCCGATGAACGGCCACGGTGTGGCGAGCCATCCGGGATCGGGGAACCCGGCGGCGCGCATTCCCAGGGCGATGGGGATGAGGCCCTCGGCGGTGTAGTGGCCGACCCGGTCGATGAAGACGCCCTTCGGCGACGTGGTCTGACGCCACCGCGCCACCTCACCATCACTGCAGTCCCAGAGCATCTGCAACTGACCGAGAATCGCAGCGAGGAACGCACCCGGCAGCCCTGGGACGAGCAGGGCGACCGCGGCACTGGCCCCTGTGGCCACCATCAGCCAGGTCACCCCGTTCGCGGTGATCGGCGTGCGAAGGAGGATGCGTGTCAGGTACGGGGAGATCCGCCGCTGGTACGCGTCGGCCACCCAGTGCTCGGAATTGCGGCGCCCCCGGACGGCGGGAGGCTGGCACACCTCGCGCAGCTGCGCGATCGTGGGCCGCGCGGGACGGTCCGTCGTGCCGCTCATGCCCGGCAGCCTATTGGCAGGACCCGGGAATCGGGTCGCTGGCTACGATGGTGAGCCGCATACGCGAGTCGATCCCCGGGAGAGTCCATGACCGTCCAAGCCGTGATCCTGGCTGCCGGAATGGGCACCCGTCTCGGGCGCCCGTGGCCCAAGCCGCTCACGCCGCTGTCCGACGGCCGGACGATCATGCAGCAGCAGATCGACAACCTGCGGTCGGCCTTCGACGACCCGCGCATCACGACCGTCGTCGGCTTCAAACTCGAACTGATCCTCGAGGCGCACCCGGATGTCTCCTACGTCTACAACGAGGTCTACGACCAGACCAACACCAACCGCAGCCTGATGAAGGCGCTACGCCTCTCCGGAGACGGCGGAGTGCTCTGGATGAACGGCGACGTCGTCTTCGACCCCGCCGTTCTGGAGCGCGTGCAGCACCTCATCGATGCCGAGCAGTCCTTCATCTGCGTCAACACGGCGGTGGTCGGTGAGGAGGAGGTCAAGTACACGGTCGACGAGGCCGGGTACGTGGACCGGCTCTCCAAGCAGGTCGTCGACGCCCTGGGTGAGGCTGTCGGCATCAACTACGTCAGCGCCGCCGACAAGGCGCAGCTCATCGAGCGGCTGGCCGAGTGCGAGGATCTCGACTACTTCGAGCGCGGCCTGGAGCTGATGATCGAGAAGGATGCCGCGCAGGTGCTGCCGTACGACATCAAGGACCTGTTCGCGGTCGAGGTCGACTTCGAGGAGGACCTCACCCGCGCCAACGAGCACCTCTAGGCAGTCGCTCTCTCGCGCGCGGGGCTAGCGCAGGGCGCGAACCCGATCGATGAGGACCTCCGCGCGGGCGTCGAAGCTGTGCTCCCGCGCGATCCGCGCCGCCAGCTCGAGCCGCTCGTTTCGGCTCGGGAAGGCCTCATCGGGATCGCGCTGCAGCAGGGCCCTCCACTCCTGCGGGCTCGCCGCCGCGCGAACCACGTCTCCGAAGACGTCGGTCAGGCCGGTCGCCGGATCCGATGCCAGGCGCGCCCCGGTCGCCGCCACGTCGAAGAGGCGGTTGGACAGGAAGCCCTCCTGAGCCATGTCGGACCAATGGTCGTTCATGACGACGCGGGCTGAGGCATAGGCAGCCGGGAGATCCGCAGGATCCAGGAAGTCACCGGCGATCCGGTCGGCCGGCAGGAACTCCTCCCACCCGACGCCGTGCACGTCGATGTCCAACCCGGCCTCGACCGCCGCCCGCACGGACGGCCGGAACTCCCCCCGTGTGGAACCGACGAAGAGCCGGTCCGCCCCGGAATCCGCCGGCGCCGCTCCCGGGTGGAAACGCTCTGGCGCTGTCGCCTGCAGCAGCGGGGTGACCGGAATGTCGAACTCCCCCGCCCGGGACCAGTGCGCACTCGCGGCGAACACAGCGTCGTACTGGTCCGGCTCGTCGGGCTCGACGAGCTCGGGATGGCTGATGACCCACAGCAGCCACAGGGGTCGCCGCTCCCCGCGGCGACGCGGGATGAATCGCTGGAGTCCCCTGAGGACCAGGACGACGTCATCTTCCTCACGGGCCTCGGATTCCCCGCCCTTGCGGAAGACGACCTTCGCCTGCTGTCCTGCCCGCTGCAGGGCTGCGACGAGATCCCGGGCGAAGACGGTGTCGCCCCACTGGTCACCGGCCGGGGGCCGAGGTGCCGCCACGACCACGGACCAACGCACGGACTTCCGCCCGAACACCTCAGGCCCCTTCGCCGCGCTCGGACGCCGGCAGGCCGCGCAGGAAGCCCAGCCCCCACGCACCGTGCATCGTCGCGTAGACGCCCGGCAGCCGCACAGCCGCACCCGGCGCAAGCCGCGGTTCCTGCTGCGCACTGACGGCGCTCGCCACGAGGTTCGCCAACGCATACCCGACGGGCGCGGACAGTCCGAAGGCAGCGAGCACTGGATGCCGCGTGACCGCGCCCACGAGGGCCAAGGCGACGCCCACACCGATCACCGACACGGCAGCGGGCGCGGCGAGGTAGCGCAACGAGAGGGTCTCCGGGTGCCGACGTGCGACCTCGCGCCGCCATCGACCGTAGTCGTGATACTGCCGGGCGAGGGCCTTGAGGGTGTGCCGCGGCCGGTAGGTCACGTGCATCTCCGGCGTGAACCAGATGACGCCTCCGCTCTGGCGGATGCGCAGGTTCATCTCCCAGTCCTGCGCGCGAACCATCGTCTCGTCGTACCCGCCGACGCGATCGAGCGCTGAACGCCGGAAGCAGCCGAGGTAGACGGTCGGAGCCTCGCCGGCCTCGCCGCCGACATGGAAGGACGCGCCGCCCACGCCGAACACCGACGTCATCGCTCGGGCGACGGCGTCCTCGAAGTCATTGGTGCCCTCAGCGGCCATCACGCCGCCGACGTTGTCGGCACCCGTCTCCTCCAGCACGCGCACACCGGTCGCGACATAGTCCGAGGGCACCATCGAGTGGCCGTCGATGCGGACGATGACGTCACCGGTACTCGCGGCGATCGCCGCATTCAGACCGGCCGGCGTGCGCCCGGACGGGTTGTCGACGACGGTGACATGGTCGTGTGTCGCCGCTACACGGTCGGCGACGTCGCGGGTGCGGTCCCGGGACGGTCCTACGGCGACGACGATCTCCAGGTCACCCGGGTACTCCTGCGCCAACAACCGCTCGATGGCATCGGCCAGATGCCTCTCCTCGTTGACCACCGTCATGATGATCGACACGGATGGTCTGGGGGCGTCAGCCGGCAGGGCCTGGCTCATCGGTCCGTCCCGAAGACCTCGTGGCGCAGGAGACCCGGGTGGGTCTGCGCCACCTTCGTGAGGAAGTGCTCGTCCTTGACCGCAGCGGTGTGACCGGAGGAGCGCCGCACATAGACGTATCCCAGCCCGTGCGTGCGGTAGACCAGACCGCCGTCACCGAGCACGCGATCCAGCAGTGCGCGGTCGACGGACTTCGGCACCGGCCGCCAACCGCCCACCTCGGCGAGGTCGGCGCGCGAGATGAGAATCGTGCCGCCGGCGACGAAGTCCGCGTACTTCTCCGCCGGGTACGTCGGTCGGAAGACCGTCACGTCCGACGACACCAGGTGGATCCAATCGAGGGTCTTGCCGACGATCTCGGCACCGGAGTACTGACGGGCCAGCACGAGGTCCCAGACGTGCTCGGGGCCGTAGAAGTCGTCGTCATCCATCTTGGTGATGAGGGCGCCCTCGGCCCGATCGGAGCACGTCTGCAGGGCCTCGCCGAGCGTCGCCTCCGCGTCCACCGGCACGAAGGTCACCGGGAAGGGCAGATGCGCCGCGAGTTCGGCCGCTCGGGCGGCATGCACGGACTCCCCGTGCAGGCCGAAGACGAGTTCCAGTCGTGGATAGGACAGACCCCGCAACTGCGTGAAGACGTGGTCGAGGAAGTTCGACCGATGGGTCACGATGACGATGCTGACCGTGGGCCACGCATCGAAGGTCGACGTCGGACCGTACTGGCGGAGGGCGTGGCGCCGCTCATGGACGCTGCGGACCTGCCACCCGAGGGCGTCATCCGGATCCGGAAGGGTCCCGGCATCCTCGGCGATGACGACCCCGCAGGCATTCAACTGACGCGTGAGGGTCACCGGGAGATCCGGCGCCACGACCGCGCCGATCGAACGCAGCGCCTTGGTGCTCGATGCCGTGACCGATCGACCGAGCACGAGACGACCCTCGGGCAACTCGATCGTGCAGATGCCGCCGGTGACCGTGGCGGTCGCGATCGTCGTTGCCCCCACCGAGCGCCTCCCCATGGGGCGCTGCACAGCGGGGTCGACGCAGACACTGAACAGCAGGTCGTCGCGACTCCAGGTGTCCTCGGAGATGCGTACCGTGGTCACGCGCTCCGGGCCGTGGGGGTCCGCCCCGACCGGGTCGTCGTTGGGAAGCACGAGCACGTCCGCGCGCCGGACGTGAGCGTCGCGACTCTCGCCGTCAACGAGGGTGTCGTGCAGGTGGCCGGCCAGGATCCCGGCGGGAGCAGGCAGGCCCGGGGCGAAGGTCAGCATGGGCCCGATGTCCCGGGCGACCGGCATGATCGTGCGCACGCAGCCGGCCAGCAGGACGGCGGCATCCACCTCGCCCGTGGTGGTCAGTCGCACACGGACGCCGTCACCCTTGGGCTCCACCACGATCTCCCGCAGCCCGGGGACTCGAGGCGACCCGACCCAACCCGACGCAGGAGGGTGCCAACGGTTCACCACGACGTCAAGCGAGGTCAGTGCTGCGGCCCCCACCGAGGCCACCGTCAGGGCGCGCAGGTCCTGCAGCCGATCGACGCGCACCTCCCAGGCGGCGTCGTTGCGCCGGGTCCGGATACGGGTCCCGGGGATCTGCGGCGGCGTCACCACACCACTCTATTGGCCCGCGGCAGCGGAGAGGGTGAGCCGCGGAGGCACTACTTGAGCAGTTGCTTCGCCATGACGATGCGCTGCACCTGGTTGGTGCCTTCATAGATCTGGGTGATCTTCGCGTCGCGCATCATCCGTTCGACCGGCCAGTCCTTGGTGTAGCCGGCGCCGCCGAGGGCCTGCACCGCGTCGGTGGTGATCTCCATCGCGACGTCGGACGCGTACGCCTTCGCCGCAGCACCGAAGAAGGTGAGGTCGTCGTCATCCCGCTCGCTCTTGGCGGCCGCGACGTAGATGAGCTGACGGGCCGCCTCGAGCTTCATGGCCATGTCGGCGAGCATGAACTGCAGACCCTGGAAGGAGGCGATCGGCTTGCCGAACTGGTGACGGTCCTTCGCGTAGGCCGTGGCGACCTCGAGAGCCCCCTGCGCGATGCCGACCGCCTGCGCCCCGATGGTGATGCGCGTGTGGTCGAGCGTGCGCATCGCGGTCTGGAAGCCGGTCCCGATCTCGCCGACGATGCGGTCACCGGGGATGCGGCAGTTCTCGAAGAAGATCTCGCGGGTCGGTGAGCCGTGGATGCCCAGCTTCCGCTCAGGCTCACCGAGGGAGAAGCCCTCGTCGTCGGCATGGACGACGAACGCGGAGATGCCGCCCTTGGGGCCCTTGTCCGGGTCTGTGGCAGCCATGACGGTGTAGTACTTCGAGACACCGGCGTTGGAGATCCAGCTCTTCTGGCCGTTGAGGATCCAGTCCTCGCCGTCCGCAACGGCTCGGGTCCTCATGGCAGCGGCATCGCTGCCCGCCTCGCGCTCGGACAGGGCGTAGGAGAACATCGCTTCTCCGCTGGCGACCTCCGGGAGGTAGGTCTTCAGCAGCACGTCGCTCGCGGACAGCATCAGCGGCAGGGTCCCGAGTTTGTTGACGGCCGGTATGAGACCGCTGGAGGCGCAGCCCCGCGAGACCTCCTCGATGACGAGGCAGGCGGCGAGCGCGTCGCCGCCCTCACCGCCGTACTCCTCGGGGATGTGGATGGCATGGAAGCCCGAGGACTTCAGGGCCTCGTAGACGTCCCAGGGGAACTCACTGGTCTCGTCGATCTCCGCGGCTCGGGGCACGATCTTGTCGTCGACCAGTTCGCGCACGGCCTCGCGCAGGGCCTGATGCTCCTCTGGGAGGGCAAAATATTGGAAGTCCTTGTTTCCAGCCATGATCCATAGATTAGCCGCCCCACCCCCACCCCTGCCAGCGCCTGCGCAAGCCCGCGACGACGACCCGGCGCCCGCCTGCTGTGTCCATCACCGACTAGCCTTCCGGGCATGACGCTGCGCCTCTCCGTGATCGGCACCGGCTACCTCGGTGCGACGCACGCCGCCTGCATGGCCGAACTGGGCTTCGAGGTGATCGGCCTCGACGTCGATCCCGCGAAGATCGAGCTGCTGGCCTCCGGTCGCGTGCCGTTCTACGAGCCGGGACTCGATGAGGTCCTCGAGCGCAACATCGCCGCAGGTCGGCTCCGGTTCACGACCTCATGGCAGGAGGCCGCGGAGTTCGGGGACGTCCACTTCATCTGCGTGGGCACCCCGCAGATGGCTGGCGCGCAGCGCGCCGACATGTCCCAGGTGTTCGGCTCCGTCACATCATTGGCGCCCTATCTCAAGCCGGATGCTCTGGTGGTCGGCAAGTCGACGGTCCCGGTCGGGACCGCGGCCGAGCTCGAGCAACTGCTGGACGACCAGACGGCCGAGGGCGTGGAGATCGCCTGGAACCCGGAATTCCTGCGTGAGGGCTTCGCCGTGCAGGACACCCTCCACCCGGACCGACTCGTCGTCGGCGTGCAGTCCCAGCGCGCTGAGGACCTGCTGCGCGAGGTCTACGCACCGGTCATCGCCGAGGGCACCCCATTCCTGGTCACCGACTTCCCGACGGCCGAACTGGTCAAGGTCGCCGCGAACTCCTTCCTGGCCACGAAGATCTCGTTCATCAATGCCATGGCCGAGGTCTGCGAGGCTGCAGGTGCCGACGTCACCAAACTGGCCGAGGCGATCGGCCATGACCCCAGGATCGGCAACCGGTTCCTGGCTGCAGGCCTCGGCTTCGGCGGTGGCTGCCTGCCCAAGGACATCCGCGCGTTCATGGCCCGTGCGGGTGAACTCGGGGCCGATGAGGCTGTGGCATTCCTCCGGGAGGTCGACCAGATCAACCTGCGCCGCCGCGCCCACACGGTCGACCTGGCCCGCGAGGAGCTCGGCGGCTCCTTCCGCGACCGTCGCGTCACCGTGCTGGGCGCGACCTTCAAGCCGGACAGCGACGATGTCCGCGACTCACCCTCCCTCGACGTCGCCGTGGCCATCAGCAACGCCGGCGCAGAGGTGGTCGTCCACGATCCCAAGGGCCTGGCCAACGCCGAGCGCGTCTACCCGCACATGCGGTACGAGCAGGACCTCTCGACGGCTCTCCAGGGTGCCGAACTCGTCGTCCTCGGCACCGAGTGGCGCGAGTACCGCGCCCTCGATCCGACGACGATCGACGGATCCGTCGCCGGCAAGTGCATCATCGACGCCCGCAACGCCCTGGACCCGGAGCGCTGGCGCGCAGCGGGCTGGAAGTACCGGGCGCTGGGCCGACCCACAGCCTGAGGCGTGAACGCCCCCGAGGAGATCCGCTCCGTCCTGGCGATGCCCCTGTGGTTCGTCGTCGGCCTCGGGAACAACCCCGAGCGCGATGCCTACTGGGTGGCTCGCACCCTGCAGGAGCACGGCCGTCGCGTCGTGCCGATATATCCGCGGGCTGAGGTCGTGCACGGCGAGCAGGGCTACGCCACGATCGCGGAGGCTGCGTCAGCGGTGGGAACGCCGGACGTCGTCGACATGTTCGTGCGGGCCGACCGTGCCGGGGCGTTCGCCGATCAGGCCATCGCGGCTGGCGCGAAGGCGGTGTGGTTCCAATTCGGGGTGATCGACCATGAGGCCGCAGCCCGTGTCGAGGCCGCCGGTCTCACGATGATCATGGACCGCTGCCCCAAGGTGGAGCTCGCCCTGACGAGGTGATGTGTCAGTCGCGGGTCAGGTTCGCATTCTTGGCCTTTGCCTGAGCGTTGAGATCCGCCTGGTAATCCCGCATCGCCCGCAGGAGATCGTCGTCGGACGTCGCCAGCATTCGCACGGCAAGAAGGGCCGCATTGCGGGCATTCCCGATGCCGACCGTCGCGACCGGAACGCCGGCCGGCATCTGCACGATCGAGAGCAGGGAGTCCATGCCGTCAAGGGTGGAGAGCGGCACAGGCACACCGATGACGGGAAGTGGAGTGAGCGACGCGAGCATGCCCGGCAGGTGCGCGGCGCCCCCAGCGCCGGCGATGATCACCTTCAGCCCCCGTTCGACGGCCTCGGTACCGAAGTCGACCATCTCCCGCGGCATGCGGTGAGCCGAGAGCACCATCGCCTCGTGGGGAACCCCGAACTCCTCAAGCACCGCGGCTGCGCCCTGCATGACGGGCCAGTCAGAGTCGCTGCCCATGCAGATCGCGACGACAGGCTGTTCACTCATCGATGGCTCCCGTGAAGTAGTCGGCTGCATGACGCCCTCGCGCCAGCAGGTCGTCCAGATCATTGCCCACCACGGTCACGTGCCCCACCTTGCGCCCGGGTCGGACCTCCTTGCCGTACAGGTGCACCTTCAGGCCCGGATCGCGTGCCATCACGTGCCGGTACGCCGAGTAGAGGTCCGGGACGTCGCCACCGAGGATGTTCACCATCACGGCGTGCGGGGCGACGGCCGCGGGCGACCCGAGCGGCAGGTCGAGCACAGCACGCAGGTGGTTCTCGAACTGGCTCGTGCGCGCACCCTCGATCGTCCAGTGGCCGGAATTGTGCGGTCGCATGGCGAGCTCGTTGACGTACAGGCGCTGGCCGTCGTCGAACAGCTCGACCGCAAGCATCCCGGTGACGTTGAGATCGCGGGCGATGCGCAGCGCGAGCTCCTGCGCCTCGACGGCCCGCTCAGCTCCGAGCCCCGGAGCGGGCGCCACGACCTCCGCGCAGATCCCGTTCGCCTGCACCGTGCGGACAACCGGATAGGCGACGGCCTGCCCGTGCGGGGATCGGGCGATCTGAGCGGACAGCTCCTGCACGAACTCGATGCGCTCCTCGGCGAGCCACTGCGCGCCTGCCGGCAGCGGAACGCTCAGGACGTCCGCAGCGGCTGGCGCGTCGTCGACCACCCAGACACCCTTGCCGTCGTAGCCGCCCCGCGAGGTCTTCAGGACCACAGGCCAGCCGACCTCCTCGGCGAACGCCTCGACGTGATCGAGCGCCTCCACGACGCGCCACCGAGGACAGGGGACGTCGATGTCGGTGAGGGCCTGTCGCATGTGGACCTTGTCCTGCGCATGAAAGAGGGCGGACGGCCCTGGCCGCACCGCGACACCCATGGCCTCCAACTGCTCGAGGTGGGCCGGGGGGACGTGCTCGTGGTCGAAGGTGACCACCTGACAGCCGTCCGCCAGCCGGCGCAGGGCCTCCATGTCGTCATGGCGCCCGAGGACCACGTCGTGGATGACCTGCGCGGCGGACTCCTCGGGTTCGGCCGCGAGCACCCGGAAGTCGATGCCGAGGGCAGTTGCCGGGGCAGCGCTCATGCGGGCGAGCTGGCCACCGCCCACGATTCCGACCCGGGGAGCTCGGTCTGGATGCACACCTGAAACCTACTCCGTGGCCCGTTATGGTCTTGTCCCATGCCCGCTGCCGACGCCGCCGAGAGGACGACGCTTCTCCAGCGCATCTACGCACCCGTCCGAACCCTGGCCCATGAGGTCGCCAAGTTCGGGATCGTCGGCGGCTTCGCCTACGTCATCGATGTGGGGCTGTTCAACCTGCTGCTGTACGGCGGCATCCTCACCGACCGCCCCATCACGTCCAAGATCGTGAGTGTGGCCGCCGCCACGACATTCGCCTACTTCGCGAACCGGTTCTGGACGTTCCGACACCGAGGCCGCACGCACATGGGCCGGGAGTACGCCCTGTTCTTCCTGCTGAACGGCGCCGCCATGGTGATCTCGGTGTCCTGCCTGTGGTTCAGCCACTACGTGCTCGGGCTGGACTCCGCCCTCGCCGACAACATCAGCGCCAACGTCGTCGGCGTCCTGCTCGGCACGCTGTTCCGGTTCTGGTCCTATCGAAAGTGGGTGTTCCCGGCGTTGCCCGCGGACGTCAGCGACGAGGAGCGTGCCGCCGACGTCGAACTTGCCGAGCGCGACGCCTCGACCCCGATCTGACGTCGCTGGCCCTAAGGGCCGACGTCGGTCAGCAGGGCGATCGCCTCCTTGACCATGCGGTTCATGCGCATCTCATGCACGACCATGTCCGCCAGGGACCGCAGGATGTTCCGCTGCTGCTCCGTCAGCGGCGGCCGCGCTTCGTCGTCGATCAGGCAGAGGGCCCCCAGATGCATTCCCTCGTAGACCAAAGGTGCACCGGCGTAGTAGCGGATGTGCGGCTCTCCCGTGACCAGCGGATTGCCGCTGAAGTTCGGATCGGTTCTCGCGTCGCAGACCTCGAATATCTCGTCGCCCATGATCGTGTAGTTGCAGAAGGCGACATCGCGATCGGTCTCGCACACATCGAGGCCCACGATCGCCTTGAACCACTGG
>JAURME010000017.1 GCA_030830865.1 Candidatus Nanopelagicales bacterium
CAGTCCTGAGCGCATCCCGAGGAGCTGGTCGATCGTGAGGCCCGCGATCTCAGGGAACTGCGTGGCCAGCGATGGGTCGAGGTCGCGGACCGTGTCGGTCACCTTCATGGTGCCCTTGGCGACCTGCTGCAGAACGGCGGTCGCGGTCACGGTCTTGGTGATGGAGCCCATGAAGTTGTGGTCATCGACGCGGGCCGGCGTGCGGGGCAGCGCGGCCTTGCCGTATGCCTTCACCCGAACTCCCAGCGTCGGGCTCCACACCCCCACCCACGCGCCCGGCGTCTCATCGGCCGAGCCCTTCAGGGCCTGGGTGACCGCTGCGTCGAGACGACGCGCGGCTGCCGGGGCCATCGGCGTGTCCGGCAGGGCGGGTGGCGTCCATCGCCCGGCGGCAGCGACCGAGGCCCACTGTGGAACCGCACCCGCGGGCCCGGCCAGCGGGAACGACAGCGCTGCCACCACGACAGCAGCCACGAGCATCGACCTCGATGTTGACCGGGTCACAGGGTCCACCTTTCACAGTTGTCGATGGCCTTGGAGAGGGAGGGTCTCCTCGTGCCGGATGACGGGGACGGTCCGCGGACTGCCCGGGTAACGCCATGAGGCTGCGGTGACGCCGTGCAGGGAGAGCGGAGGAGGGGCGGTGAGGCGCCCTCCCGCGGGGGAGAGGGCCTCACCGTGACGCTGTGGTCATGAGCTAGGAGCGCTGCTCCTGCTGGAGTTGCTCGGCGTTGGTCTCAGCCATGCCCGGGTGGTGCAGGACGCCGCCGTGGAAGGTGTGGATTTGGTCGGCGTCCTCGTACTCGTGCAGGGGAGCCTCGATCGCCGCATCGTGGGCGGCGTGATGCTGCCCCGCCTCGATCTCGGCCGCCGAGGGCTTGGGGACGTTGACGCCGTAGAAGAACTCGCTGAGCTGGTGCCGAAGCATCTGGGCGCGGTACCTCTTGTTGCGCACGCCATCGACGTCGGCCTTGTCGGGTGCCGGCAGCGGTGCGTAGTCGTGCTTGGCCGTGATGACGGCGATGTCCTTCTCGGACAGCGGTTGGTGCACCTCGATGAACTCACCGTGGGGCAGGCGCAGGATGCGACCGGACTCGTACCCGTGAAGCAGCTTCTCCCGGTCACGGCGCTGGAGTCCCAGACACGTGCGCCGGGTCACGACGAAGACGAGTGGCGGAACGACGATCAGCGTGATCCGCAGGAACCAGATGATCGAGTTGATCGACAGGTCGAATGCGACCGCGATGATGTCGTTCGCACCACCGACCCACAGCAACACGTAGAACGAGATCGCCATCATTCCCAAGGCAGTACGCGTGGGGGCGTTTCGCGGCCGATCAAGCAGGTTGTGCTCCCGCTTGTCACCGGTGACCCACGCCTCGATGAAGGGGTACAGGCCCAGCAGGGTGAAGATGATGCCGGGGATGACCAGCGCGGGGATCAGGATGTTCCAGGAGATGGTCCATCCGACGCCCGGGATCACGGATTCCCAGTTGGGCATGGTGCGCAGCGCGCCGTCGAGGAAGCCGATGTACCAGTCCGGCTGCGAGCCGGCCGAGACCTGATCAGGCATATAGGGGCCGAAGATCCAGATCGGGTTGACCGTGACCAGCCCGCCGACGAGGGCGATGATGCCGAAGACGATGAAGAAGAAGCCACCGGCCTTGGCCATGTACACCGGCAGGAGCGGGTAGCCGACGACGTTGTCGTTGGTGCGGCCCGGGCCGGGGAACTGGGTGTGCTTCTGGGTCCACACGAGCATCAGGTGGATGGTCACCAGTGCGAGGATCAACCCGGGAATCAGCAGGATGTGGACGCCGTACAGGCGCGAGATGAACTCCGTGCCTGGGAATTCCCCATCGAAGAGCAGGAAGGCCGCCCAGGTGCCCACGACGGGCACCGCCTGGACGATGCCGCGGGCGATCTGCAGGCCGGTGCCGGAGAGGAGGTCGTCCGGGAGGGAGTAGCCGGAGAAGCCGGCCAGCAGGCCGAAGGTCGTCAGGCCCACACCGATCAGCCAGTTGAACTCACGCGGCTTGCGGAAGGCACCGGTGAAGAAGACGCGGAACATGTGGACAGCCATGGCGGCGATGAAGATCAGTGCCGACCAGTGGTGCATCTGGCGCAGCAGCAGACCACCGCGAACGTCGAACGAGATGTTCAGCGCCGAGTCGTAGGCCTCGGACATCAGAACGCCCTTGAGCGGCACGTAGGAGCCGTCGTAGACGACCTCGGCCATCGACGGCTTGAACCACAGGGTCAGGAAGACGCCGGTGAGCAGCACCACGATGAAGCTGTAGAGCGCGATCTCACCCAGCATGAAGGACCAGTGGTCCGGGAAGACCTTGCCCAGGTTGCGGGACAGGAACTTGTTGCTGCCGACGCGCTGGTCGACGTAGGTCGCCGTCGCGCCGCCAACCTTCTCGACGGGGCTCGTGGTGGTCATCCGCGCTCCCAGAAACTCGGTCCGACAGGCTCCTCGAAATCGGAGAGAGCCACTAGATAGCCTTCCTCATCCACGCCGATCGGCAACTGCGGCATGCGCCGGGCGGCGGGCCCGAACACCACGTTGCCGGAGTCAGCGAGGTCGAAGGTCGACTGGTGGCACGGGCACAGCAGGTGGTGCGTCCGCTGCTCGTACAGGGCGATCGGGCAGCCCACGTGGGTGCAGATCTTCGAGTAGGCGAGGATGCCCTCGACGTCCCAGCCGGTGCCCTGCTGCGAGCGGATCTCGTCGGGCTCCATGCGGACGAGGATGATCGCGGCCTTGCCGCGGGCATTGAGGTTGCCCTCGGCGTGCTCGACCTCGGGGAGGTCCAGCGGGATGGCAGCGATCAGACCGCCCACCGGCAGGTCCTCGGGGCGGATGGGGCGGTGCGCGAGGCTGTCGTCGGGAGACACGGGCTCGCCGGTGATCTCGCCGCCGCTGTCGGTCTCGCTGTGCTCGCCCTGGTAGGTGCCGTCGGCGACGATCCGCATGCCGCCGGTCCACAGGGTCGTCGACAGCAGGTCGGCGGGGGACTTGCCCTCGGTGTACTCCGTGGGGGTCCACAGATCGCGCAGCATCACGACGAGTGGGATCGGGAAGAGCACCATCGCGCCGATGAGCGTGCGGCGGATGAGGCGGAACCGCACGAAGCCGGACTCCTCCTTGCCGCGCTCGTAGTTGGCCTCGGCCTCGAGGGTGGCCCGCTTGGGGGACACCATGTCGTGGCGCTGCTGGACGACCTCGACGTCGGGCATGAGCTTCTTGGCCCACTGGATGGCCGCGGTGCCGATGAGCAGGATCGCCATGCCCATGGTGAAGCCGAGGGCCACGTTGCTGGCACCGACCTCGCCCATGACCGGGATGTACACCACCGAGGTCTTGTCGATGGCGACGTAGGCCACGACGAACAGCACCACGAAGAGCATCGACAGCAGGAACATCGAGGCGACCTGCCGCTCGGCGCGGCGGGCGGCCTTGGGGTCGGTGTCGGTGGCCCGGGGCTTGTGCGGGATGTCGGCCACGGGTGAGTAGCCGAGCTTGGCCGGCGCGCTGCCGTGGCCGTCAGGGTTCCCCTGCGGGGTGGTGAGGTCGCTCATCGTGACTTGATTCCGATCCAGACAGCCGCGGCGATGAGGGCCGCGAAGATGGCAGTGACGAGGAAGACGCCCTCGGTGACCGGGCCGAAGCGGCCGAGGTTGAGCCCTCCCGGACTCGAGGCCTCCTGCAGGCCCACGATGTAGGAGGTGATGGCCTGCTTGTCCTCGACAGGGAGCTGGGCGTCACTGAAGACGGGCATGTTCTGCGGGCCCGTCAGCATGGCCTCGGTGATGGTCTTGGGGGAGGAGCCCATGAGGCTGGGGGCGTACTTGCCCTGGGTCAGCGCACCGCCCTGGCCGGCCGCCTGGTGGCACTGGGCGCAGTTGATGCGGAACAGCTCGCCGCCGTAGGCCTCGTCGGCGCTGGCGTAGTCGAGCTGTTCGGCCGTGGGGATGGCGGGGCCGGGTCCGAGGGCGGCGACGAAGGCGGCCATCGCCGCGATGTCCTCCTCGGAGTAGGGGTTCTCGGTCTTGGCCGGGGCCTGGGCACCCGGAGCGGCGAGCGGCATTCGGCCGGTGCTCACCTGGAAGTCCACGGCAGCGGCACCGACACCCACGAGCGTCGGCCCGGTCTGCGTGCCCTCGCCCTTGAGGCCATGGCACGAGGAGCAGCCCTCGAGATAGAGCTGCTGGCCCTTCTCCACCTGGGTCTCGGCGCCCACGGCCAGGGCGGCCTGTGCCGGCTCCACTGCGCCGAGAGCGGCGTAGGCGCCTCCGACGGTCACGAGTGCGCCGACCAACAACGCGGATGCCACGATCGGACTGCGCCGTCGTGCGGCCAGGAACTTCACCTTCGCCGAACCTCTCTGCCGTGTCGTACCGTGCGAGATCGACCCGAGTGGTCGATCAGGGGTGCTACTTGAGGATGTAGATCATGAAGAACAGGGCGATCCATACCACGTCGACGAAGTGCCAGTAGTAGGACGTGACGATGGCACGGGTGGCCTGGTCGTGAGTGAAGCGCTTGGCCACATAGGTGGTGGCCAGGACGAACAGGAAGGCGATGAGGCCGCCGGTCACGTGCATGCCGTGGAAGCCCGTGGTCAGGTAGAACGCTGTGCCGTAGGCGTTGCCGGGCATCGTCACGCCCTCCTGGACCAGCGCGGCGTACTCAGTCACCTGGCCGCCGATGAAGATCGCGCCCATGAGGAAGGTGATGATGAACCAGCGGCGCAGGCCCTTCACATCGCCACGCTCTGCGGCGAACACGCCGAGCTGGCAGGTGACTGACGAGAGCACCAGGATCGTGGTGTTGACGCTCGCGAACGGGATGTTCAGCAGCTGCGTCTCCTGGGCCCACAGGTCGGGGTTGACCGCGCGGAGCGTGAAATACATCGCGAACAGCGCCGCGAAGAACATGAGCTCACTGGACAGCCACACGATCGTGCCGACGGCGACCATATTCGGCCGGTTGGCAGGCGCGTGGGCATATGCCTGGGGAACGGAAGTCGCATTGGCCACGGCACGAGTCTGTCAGATTCGGGTTCGGTTCACTCCCTGACCCCCCGACGATTGGGTCACATTCCTGCCCCCATGCTCCACGGCTACAGTAGGGGTCGTGGACATGACCGAATCCCGCGCCGATCTGGCCGCCGCCGAAGCGACCGACTCCTCCTACGAGAGCGTCGACGTCGACGCCGATCCGGATGCCGACCACGAGGCGCACGAGCCTGATCCCCAGCCCACCTGTCGCGTGCTCGTCTACAGCGACGACCACACGGTGCGCGAGCAGGTCATGGCGGCTCTGGGCCGCCGCCCCGCGGCGGATCTCCCGGCCGTGGAGTACGTCGAGGTCGCCACGGAGCCGCGGGCGATCGAGCTGGTGGACGCCGGTGGCCTGGACCTGCTGATCCTGGACGGCGAGGCGACGCCCGCCGGAGGCATGGGTGTGTGCCGCCAGCTCAAGGACGAGATCTACCACTGCCCGCCCGTTCTCGTGCTCGTCGGGCGCCCGCAGGATGCCTGGCTGGCGACGTGGTCGCGCGCCGACGGTGTCACCTCGCATCCCCTCGACGCGATCGCCCTCGCGGGGGTCGTGACGTCGCTGCTGCGCTCGCGTCTCACCGTCGCCACTGCCTGATCGCGACCGTCGCATGACCTCCTGGCCGGACGTCCTCGGCGCCCTTGCCCAGGGCCGTGACCTCAGCGCTGAGCAGGCTGCCTGGGCCATGGAGGAGATCCTCCGGGGGGAGTCCACCGGAGGGCAGTTCGGGGCGTTCGTCATGGGTCTGCAGGCCAAGGGTGAGTCGCCGGCCGAGGTGGACGCTCTCGTCGAGGTGATGCTGGCCCACGCGAGGACCCTCGACTTCGGGGCTGATGCCCCGTCACCTGCCCTCGATGTCGTCGGGACCGGCGGGGATCAGGCCCACACGGTCAACATCTCCACGATGGCGGCCCTCGTGTGCGCCGCAGCCGGTGCGACGGTCATCAAGCACGGCAACCGGGCGTCGTCGTCGTCCACGGGCACCGCCGATGTTCTGGAGCACCTCGGGGTGGCGATCGACCTCGAGCCGGATCAGGTCGTGGCCTCGGTGCGCGAGTCGGGCATCGGCTTCTGCTTCGCTCCCGTGCACCACCCGGCGCTGCGTCATGCGGGGCCGATCCGTCGTGAGCTCGCGATCCCCACGGTGTTCAACATCCTCGGTCCGCTGGCCAACCCCGCCGGGGTTGAAGCGGCGCTGATCGGCTGCGCCAATGAGGCCATGGCCGGCGTCATGGCCGACGTGCTGTGTCGGCGCGGGGTCCGGGCCCTCGTCGTCCGCGGTGAGGACGGCCTCGATGAGATCTCGATCGCCGCTCCCACGCGAGTGTGGGACGCGACAGGGGGCCATGTTGTTGAGACGGTCCTCGACGCAGCCGATCTCGGGATCCCGCGCACGGCGCCGGAGCTGCTGCGCGGTGGGGACAGCGCCCGCAACGCCGAGCTCCTGCGCGCCGCTCTCGACGGGGAGCCGGCTCAGGGTGACGACGCGACCCGGATCGAGGCGATCCGTCACGCGGTCGCGGTCAACGCCGCGGCTGCCCTATCGGCCTTCGCCGTGGCAGGAGGGGCTGTGCCTGACCTGTCGGGGGCAGACCTGGCGGCGATGTCGGTCACCGAGCGGGTGCGCACATGCCTGCCGGTCGTCCGCCGGGTCATTGAAGAAGGGTTAGCCCTGCGGACCCTGGACGCGTGGGCGGACGTCACTACCCGGCTGCGCGGATCCGACTGACCCGCGTAGCGCCCCGGGGTCCCTCGGGGCGTGTACGGCCCGGGACCGATCCGTCCACGGCGGCGAGATCGGCGAGAGCGCGCCGTCGGATACTTCGAAGGTCATCCGCCACATCACCCCCGCACCAGGTGGGAAGCGCCAGGCCGGTGCTGGCCTGAACCACCCGCGCGGGGCCATCTTCCAGCCAGCGCAGGATCTCGTGAGCCTCCTCCGTCAACCCGGCCGGGCCCGGCGGTGTCGGTCGGTCAACCGACTCGGCCACGGACACCAGAGCCTCAACCCGATGCCGTGGATCCGTCCCAGGGCGGGCATGGCCGGCAGCGCACAGGCGTCCGTGGCGGATGATGTGGATGTCCCACCCCAGATCGGGTGTCGCGCTCGCCGCCACCAGGAGCGGCTCACTCGCCAGCATCATCAGCCGGTGCGTGCGCAGGCTCGCCCGGCACAGGGCAGCCAGTCTCTCCCGCCACTGGGCCGCCTCCTCGAAGCGCTCCTCGTCGGACAGGGCGCTCATGCGGGCGTGCACGGCAGCGACGGTCGCGCGCAGGTCACCGGACATCGCCGAGCGCAGCCCCTCGACGTCGGCCGCGTACACGTCCCGATCGCCTGAGGCCGTGCACGGAGCAGCGCACTTGCCGAGCTCGGCCAGGATGCAGCCTGGGACCTCCGTGCGCGGCCTCTGCGCCACCCGTAGGGAGCAGGTGCGCACCCGATGGGCAAGGTGCAGGGCCTCGCGGACCTCCTCCGCGGGGCGGCGGCCGGTGAACGGGCCGAGGTACCGCGCACCCTCGGACATGTCCTCCATGACCTCGCTCACGATCGACAGCCGGGGCGCGGACTCCGCCGTGAGCTTCAACCAGACCTCGCGGTCCGGTCGCCGGGAGCGTCGGTTGTAGCGCGGTTGGCGCTCGGCGATGAGCCGCAGCTCCCGGACGCGCGCCTCCAGCGGAGTGGCGCAGGCGATGGGCGTGACGCGCTGGGCGATCGACACCATCTCGGCCATCCTGCGACGGGGTTCGGCAGCCGTGAAGTAGGAGCGCACCCGGGTCCGGATCCGGACCGACGTGCCCACGTAGAGCGCCGCGCCCTGGGCGTCCTCGAAGACGTAGACCCCGGGAGAATCGGGCAGGCCGTCGGCGAGGTGCCGCTTCTCCCGCTGGGCAGGGCTCACCCGTGAGGTGAAGGCTCGCAGGTCCTCGAGGGTGGTGACGCCGAAGTCCGCGACGCGACCGAGCAGACCGTGCAGGACGTCGACGGTGGCCCGGGCGTCGTCGAGGGCCCGGTGAGTGGGTGTGACCGCCGCCCGGAAGTGGCTCGCGAGGGTGCCGAGCTTGCAGTTGCGCACCTCGTCCCGGTGCAGGGTGACGCGGGCCAGCCGGGCGGTGTCGACCACCCGGGGACGCGGCCACTCGTAGCCCAGACGGGTGCAGGCTGCCGTGAGAAACCCGACGTCGTACGGGGCGTTGTGGGCGACCAGCACCGCGTCGCCGAGGAACTCCAGGAATCCGGGCAGGACGGCTCGCAGGGGAGGAGCCCCGGCCACGGTGGCGTCAGTGATGCCCGTGAGCGCTGCGACGAACGGCGGGATGGGCTTCCCGGGATGGACCAGCGTGGCGAACTCGCCCAGGACCTGACCCCCGCGGACGGCCACGGCGCCGATCTCGGTGATGCCGGCCTCGGCGGGACGGCCGCCGGTGGTCTCAAGGTCGACCACGACGAAGGTGACCTCGTCGAGCGGGGTGCCGAGATCATCGAAGGCCACCTGCATAGCGGACGCGCTCCCGGTCATGGCTCGGACCGTAGGGCAGATGTCTGACAGTCCCGGGCGTCGATAGGGTCACGGCGTGGCTGATTCCCTCCCGATCCCTGATGAGCAGTCCCGGTGGCGCTGTGCCCACTGCGGCAATCTGACCCGATTCGATGTGACCCGGACGACGCGTGTGCGCGAGTTCTGGCACCTCGACATGGCCGGTGAGCCGACGATCGACGAGCGTGAGGTGCTCGCCGAGACCGTCGAGTCCGTCGTCTGCCGCTGGTGCGGCGCCGGCGACCGGGTCGAGATCGTGGCCCGCCCGGCCTTCGGCGGCCCGGCGGACGAGGGGCCCGGCGACGGGGGTCCGTGATCGCGGCCGGTGTCACACCCCCGATCTAGCCTGCCGGCATGATCATCGACTGTGGTTCGTGCACGGTCGCCGGCGCTGCCTGCGACGACTGCGTGGTGACGGTCCTGCTGGGCCCGATGCCGACCGCCGAACGCCCCCTGACGTCTGACGGGTGCTCCTCCGATATCGCTGTCGCTGTACCGGAGATCCCCGATGAGCACGCCGCCGCCGTAGCCGTGCTCGCCGAGACCGGCCTCATCCCGCCGCTGCGCCTGGTCACCCGCGCCTCCTGATGCGGGAACCCGGTCGAGCCCCGGCGCGTCGCAGGGGAGATGCCCCATCCACCCTGGGATTTGTGGCGCACCGTCACCCATCTGTTACCTTCGTATGACCATCCGTGGACGCGCTCGACCCCCTCGGGACCAGGTGTGAGGGCGGACCGAGCCCGCGAAGGAGGCGATGTGAGCAGCAGCCACCAGCCGTGGTCCCGCACGGTCCTCATGGCGCTCCTCTCCGGCCTCCTGCTCGTCACCGGCGTGGTCGTCGCCCCGGGTGCCAGCGCCGCCCCCAGCAAGCTGGAACAGGCCCGCGACCAAGTCCGCACGCTCGAGGCGAAGGCCGAGGCGGCCACCGAGCGGTACAACAGGGCTCGCAACGAGCTGCAGGCTGTCCAGGGCGCCCTGGACAGCCTCAAGGCCAAGGTGAAACGCGAGCGCGACCAGCTCACCGAGATCCTCAGCTCGGTCGACGATCTTGCCCGCAATACCTACACCAGCGGCGGCATCGACACCTCCCTTCAGATCCTGCTCGCGGACGATCCCACGGAGTTCCTCGCCCAGGCCGCGGCGCTCGATCAGGTGGCACAGTCCCAGGCCGCGTCACTGCGGCGAACGCAGACGGCGCGGATCCGACTCGCCCAGAGCGAGGCTGCCGTCAAGGACAAGGAGGCCATCGCCAAGAAGTACCGCAATGAGATGGCCGATGCGAAGACCGAGGCGGACGAGCGCCTCAACGAGGCTGAGGGCGTGCTCGCCGGACTTGAGGCTGCCGAACGCCGCCGGCTCGCTGCCATGGCTGAGGAGGAGCGGCTGGCATCGCTCGCTGCAGCGCGGGCCGCGCAGCAGTCGCTGAGCGGCGGGGGATCCTCCGCCGGTGGCGGGGTGCCGCCGGTCAGTGGTCGGGCCGCCGCCGCGGTGCGCTACGCCCTGTCCCAGGTCGGGGACCGCTACGTCGCAGCCGCCGCCGGCCCGAGCGCCTTCGACTGCTCAGGTCTGACCATGGCCGCCTGGCGGCAGGCCGGGGTCTCTCTGGCGCACTACTCGTACTCCCAGTACAGCGGGACACGCCGAATCCCGCTGAGTGAGGCTCGCCCGGGTGACCTCGTCTTCTACTTCGGCAGCGGCGTCCACCACGTGGGCATGTACATCGGCAACGGCAAGATGGTGCACGCGGCCAACCCCGGAGCGGGCGTACGCATCGATGCGGTGCTGGGCCCCTGGTACAACCGCTACTTCAGCGGTGTCGGTCGCGTCGTCGGATGACCCGGTACTCCTGAGCGGGGGTCAGGAGTACAGCCGCTCCACATCGTCCGCGAACTCCGACATCACGACGCTCCGCTTCAACTTCAGCGACGGGGTCAACTGACCGCCCTCCTCAGTCCAGTCAACGGGGAGGATGGCGAACTTCTTGATCGCTTCCGCGTGGGACACGGCCTTGTTCGCCTCGTCGACCGCCGCCTGGATGACCGCGTTGAGGTCCGGATCGTCGACCATGTCGGCGACGGTCGCATCGCCCTTGCTGTTCTGCGCGGCCCAGGCCGGGAAGGACTCGGGGTCGATGGTCACCAGGGCCCCGATAAACGGCTTCGCGTCGCCTACCACCATGCACTGGCTCACCAGCCAGTTGGCCCGAAGTCGGTCCTCGAGCACGGCAGGGGCCACGTTCTTGCCTGCTGCGGTGACGATGAGCTCCTTCTTGCGCCCGGTGATGCGCACGTAGCCGTCATCGTCGATCTCGCCGATGTCGCCGGAGTGGAACCAGCCATCCGGTTCAAGGGCCTCGGCGGTCGCGGTCGGGTTGTTCCAGTAGCCGGCGAAGATCTGGCCTCCGCCGAGAAGGATCTCGCCGTCCTCCGCGATCTTGGCACGTGCGCCGGGCATGGGCTGGCCGACGGTCCCGATGCGGATCGCCTCGGGACGGTTCACGGTGCTGGCGGCTGAGGTCTCGGTGAGGCCGTAGCCCTCGAGGATCGTGACGTTGATGCCGCGGAAGAAGTGCCCGAGACGTGCGCCGAGGGGAGCACCTCCCGACACTGCCCAGCGCACGTTGCCGCCCATGGCTGTGCGCAGCTTGCCGTACACGAGCTTGTCGAAGACCGCGTGCTTGATCTTCAGCATGAGACCCGGGCCGCCGGTGTCCAGGGACTCGCTGTACTCGATCGCGACGTTCGCGGCCGTCTCGAAGATGTGACCCTTGCCGGCGGCATTGGCCTTCTGCTGCGCGGAGTTGTAGACCTTCTCGAATACGCGAGGCACGGCGAGCAGGAAGGTGGGCTGGAAGGAGGCGAGGGCGGGAAGCAGCTCCTTGATGTCAGCGGCGTGGCCCAGACGGACGCCCGCGCGGATGCAGCCAAGCTGGATCGCGCGCCCGAAGACGTGAGCGATCGGCACGAACAGCAGCGTGGACGAGCCGGGGGCCAGGAACACCTCGGGAAGACCCCAGACCACCTGGTCCACCTCAAACATGAAGTTTCCGTGCGTGAGCATGCAGCCCTTGGGCCGCCCAGTGGTGCCGGACGTGTAGATGATCGTCGCCAGTGAGTCGGGGTTCAGCGTCGCACGTCGCGCCTCGAGTTCCTCGTCGCTGACGCCCGCCCCCTCGCGCTTGAGCTCATCCAGGGCTCCGTCGTCGAAGACCCAGGCGCGGGTGCAGGTGGGAGTCTGGTCGGCCACCTCGTCGTACGTGCGACGGTTCTTCTGGCTCTCGAGGAAGATCGCCACGGCGCCTGAGTCGCTCAGCATCCATTGGATCTGCTCAGCTGATGACGTCTCGTAGACCGGGACGCCTACGCAGCCGGCGTACCAGATCGCGAAGTCGACGAGAGTCCATTCATAGCGGGTACGGCTCATGACGCCGATGCGCTCACCGGCATCGACGCCGTTGGCGATGATGCCCTTCGCCACGGCCCGGACCTCGTCGAGGAACTCCTGCGCCGTCATGCCCACCCAGGCGTCACCTCGGGGGATCGACAGCGCGACATTGGACGGGTTCGTCGCGGCGTTCTCGACGATGGAGTCGACCAGGCTTCCGGTGGTCGGGACGGCGACGGCCTCGGGTAGCGAGAATTCAGTCCTCATATCCCCACCGTAGATCAGGGTGAGCGGGTTGGCAGCCGGAATCCCATGGCATTCTGGCCGGATGGCAAGCGTGACGATCGTTGACGAGGTTGTCGTCGTGGTCCCCCGTGAGGCCCTCCTGCACCTGCTGGTCGACCGGACTCGGTGGGCGCTCTGGTGGCCGGGAAGCGAGGCGATCCTCGTGGGGGAGGCCACGGGCGAGCGTCTGGCGTGGACCCTGACAGGAGCTCTCGTGGGGTTCACGTCTGTCACCGTGTCGACCCACGCCGACGGGGTCCTGGTGCAGTACGCCCTCGATGCCGATCCGGCCGAGCCCGGTTCGCGATCCCGTCCGCGCCCGCTCGGCCAATCACCGCATGGCCGGCGTGAGGCCCGGGAACTGCGGCAGCGGCACCAGATGGCCTGGCGGCGCACCGTGTGGTCGCTGGCGGCGGAGTATGACGAGGTCATGCGGTCGCGGGGCCCGGGGTCGGGGTCCTGACGCATGCGCGTCCACGTCGTCAGCGATGTCCACGGTGCGGCGCCCGAGCTGAGCCGCGCGGCCGAGGGCGCTGACGTCTTCGTCTGCCTGGGAGACCTGATCTGCTTCCTGGACTACCACGACCCCAGCCGCGGGATCTTCGCCGACCTCTTCGGCTCAGAGCATGCTGCCCAGTACATCGCCCTGCGCACCGCGAACCGGTTCGCCGAGGCCCGCGAGCTGTCGGCCCGGGCCTGGGCCGACCTCGGCGTGGACGGGCAGGAGGGTCGCTGGGGGGTGATGCAGGCCATGGTGCGCTCGCAGTACGAGGAGCTGTTCGACGCCATGCCGCGGCCAGCCCTGCTGACGTACGGAAACGTCGATCTTCCCGATCTCTGGCCGGACTTCCTCGCCGACGACCACCGCGTCCTCGATGGCGAGGTGGTAGAGGTGGGTGGACTTCGGTGGGGTTTCGTCGGCGGCGGATTGCAGAGTCCCATGCGGACGCCCTTCGAGGTCTCGCCGGAGGTCTACGCGGCGAAGGTCGCTGCGCTCGGTCCCGTCGATGTGCTGTTCACGCACATCCCGCCCTCGCTGCCGGAACTCACCTACGACGTGGAGGCCCGACGCTTCGAGATCGGCAGTCAGGTGCTCCTCGACTACGTGCATGAGCACCAGCCGCGCTACCACCTGTTCGGGCACATCCATCAGCCGCTCGTGGCCCGGACTCGAATCGGACGCACGGAGTGCCTGAACGTCGGTCACTTCCAGGGCCGGGGTCGGCCGTTCGTCCTGGACCTGACGTGAGGCATCCCGCCGAACACCGGAGCGGGTACCCTGCGAGCCATGGCCGATCAGACCGAGTCCAGCATCGTCATCGACGCATCCCCCGCCGCGGTGATGGGGGTCATCGCCGACCTTCCCGCGTATCCGGACTGGAGCGACGGCATCACGCAGGTCACGGTGCTGGCCGTCTACGAGGACGACAACCGGCCGGCCGACGCGCGATTCGTGCTGGACTCCGGCGCCATCAAGGACACGTACGAGCTCGAGTACGACTGGGACGACGACCGTTCGGTCTCCTGGACCCTGACCAAGGGCGACATGCTCACGGCAATGGACGGGGCGTACGACCTCAAGGACAACGGCGACGGCACGACGACCGTGCACTACCGACTCTCCGTCGACGTCAAGATCCCCATGATCGGCATGATCAAGCGCAAGGCCGAGCGGGTCATCGTCGACACCGCACTCAAGGGCCTGAAGAAGCGGGTCGAGTCCGGCGCGTCCTGACCCCCATGATCAGGGTTCGCATGATCATGGTCCGCGAGAGCGCGATGGAGCCGCGTGCTCGCGTCACCGGCGCCGACATCGTCGGAGGCGTGTCGTGAGCCGGATCGTCATCATGGCCGGCGTCGGGGGTGCCGGGACCACGTCCCTCGTCGATGCCACGGTCCGTGATGCCCGATCGACGGGCGCCTCGGTGCGCTCGATCGACGCCGCCGAGCCCCAACGGTCGTTGGCCCTCGACCTGAGCGCTCTCGTCTCAGCCACCATCGGGTCGATGGCCGTGTCCTCGGGCGCGGATCGCCTTGCGCCGGAGGCCTGGGCATCACTCCCGGGAGTGCGCATCCTTGCTGTCCTCGACGAGATGCGACGAGCGTGCCTCGAGGAGGACGTCGTCGTGGTCGACGCCGGTTCCCTCGTCACCCTGCGCGAACTCCTGGAGCTGCCGCACGTGCTCCTGAGGCTGCTCGACGCCAGCCTCACTCCGCGCTCCGCGATGGCGAGACCCGACTCCGGCGCGCTGTTCGACTCCCTCTCGGAGGCGCGGTTGCAGGTGCTCCACCTGCAGTCCGTGCTGACGTCGGACTCGACATCGGTGCGCCTGGTGGGCCGGGCCGAGGCCGATGGCATCGACCCCGTCGTCGCCGCAGCGGGGACTGCGAGCCTGCTCGGGCTGACCGTCGACGGCGTCATCCTGGCGCGCTTCCCGCGACGAAGGGACGGGGCCTCCGACCGGGTGCGCAAGCAGGCCCGCCGTGTTGAGGCGGTCCTGCAGGCGGCGCTGCTGCACGTTCCGGTGTGGCGGTCGTCCGACCGACCGCGATCGGCGCCGAAGGGCCGCGCAGTCCTGGATGTGCTGGCTCCGGCCAATGCGGTCGCTCCGCTCGGAGAGCCGGTCGCCGCGGGCGACGGCTACCGGTGGGACCTGCGGATGCCCGGCGAGGTGGCGCAGCGGGTCCGTGCGGGAACCCAGGGAGGAGCCCTCGTGCTGGAGTGCCGGGGCGTGCATCGCTGGCTCGAGCTTCCCGCGGTGCTCAAGCGGTGCGTCGCCGTCGACGGAGAGCGCACGGAGGGGGGCCTGTCCCTTCGATGGGTCCCGGATGCCGACGTCTGGCCGCGAGCCGACCGGGAGGAGCGTGGTGTGGATGACTGATCACGACGGTGCAGCACCGCGGTCTCCGGACGAGCCGTGGTGGTATTCCGGCCCCCCCCATGGCGCCGAGCCACCTCCCGCCGAAAGTCAGGGCAGTCAGGAGCCTGGCGCGATCGACTGGATGGGGATGCTCGCCGGTGCGGCACGCATGGTGGACTGGGCTCGTGGTGCGGTCCTGGATCCGCACAGTGAGCATGCCGATCCGACGGAGCATGCGGACTGCATGATCTGCCGCACCCTGGTCGTCGTCGGTGATCAGGTCGGCATGACCCCCGGCGCTGATGGTCCACCCAGTGCCCCGCCATCCGCGGAGGCACCCGAGCCCGACCCCATCCGGTGGATCCCCCTGCACGACCGATAGCGGTCAACGCTGGGCGTTAGGCTCCCGCACATGTCCGAGAAGGCGCCCCCTCCGCTGCCCGGCACGGCCGGGAGTGCCGGCGGTCTCGCCGTCGGCGTCGACATCGGCGGCACGAAGATCCTCGCGGGAACCGTTACCCCTGAGGGCGAGATCATCGCGACGGCCCGTCGTCCCACCCCCCGTCACGACGCCGACGATGTGCTGGCCACCGTGGCCGAGGCCGTCCGTGAACTCGTCGAGAGCGCCGACGCCCCGATCGCCAGCGTCGGTGTGGGCGTGGCGGGTCTGGTCGACCGTGACCGATCCCGCGTCTACTTCGCCCCGAACCTGCGATGGGCGCAGGTCCCTGTCCGGACGCTGCTCGAGGCCTCGACCGGGCTGCCGGTCGTCGTCGAGAACGATGGCAACGTGGCCGCCTGGGGTGAGTACCGGTTCGGTGCCGGGCACGAGGTGTCCGACATGGTCCTCGTGACCGTCGGCACGGGCATCGGTGGCGGCATCGTCATCGATGGGTCCCTCTTCCGCGGATCGCACGGAGCCGCCGGGGAGATCGGGCACCTCAATGCCGTGCCGGACGGGCGGCCCTGCGGATGCGGGCGCAACGGCTGCTGGGAGCAGTACGCCAGCGGCAATGCCCTGGTGCGTGAGGCTCGGGCCCTGGCTGCCGACCGCCGCTCCGAGGCGGGGCTGCTCCTCTCCCTCGGCGACGGTACTCCCGAGGGCGTGCAGGGCCAGCAGGTCACCGAGGCCGCCCGCGCAGGTGATCCGATCGCGATCGAGGCGTTCGCCATCGTCGGCACCTGGCTGGGTCGCGGACTGGCGGATCTCGCCGCCGTCCTCGACCCCGAGATGTTCGTCATCGGCGGCGGCGTCTCCGAATCCGGCGACCTGCTCCTTGCTAGTGCTCGCCAGACCCTGGCGGACAAGCTCATCGGCCAGCAGAACCGCCCGGCCCCGGTCGTGCGGTCCGCCGGGCTCACCAACCGCGCCGGCATCGTGGGTGCCGCGGACCTCTCGCGCCACTAGGCGCCCGGAGGACGCGCTCACACGACCGCGCCGTTGCCCCCCTCGTCGTCGCGCTCGTCCTTCATCCGCGCGATGAGAGCCGCGAAGCCGGCCACCGTTGCCGCGATGCCGAGTCCGGCGAGCCAGGTCTCCCAGTTCAGCACGCTCACGGCGATGATGAGCGCCGGTCCGCCGATGACTGCCGACCACGCGAAGCGGGCGACAGTGTCCGCGGGCCGGGGGAGCGGTGGTGGATGCGGGGGGACGTAGCCCTCGGCGTCGTCGTCCAGCTCGAGCTCCTCAGGTTCGGCGAGCGGATCGGGGTGGTCGCCGGTGGTCGAGAGGGGCGGAAGCGATCGCTCGCGTGGGAACTGCTCGCCGAGGTCGATCTGACCGCTGAGGTCGGCGACGATCGCATCCCACGCCTGCTGCTCGTGCTCGGGCAGGTCGTCGTGACGGGGCTCGGGAGTGGACATCGGCCAGGCACTACACCGTCACGCGACGGACGAACTCGACGCTGTCCCGGACGATGATCTCGGCGTCATAGTCCAGGGTCGCGACGTGGTACGAGTCCGCGAGGACCACCTCCTCGCGGTCCGCAGAGGAGACGTGCTCGAGGATGAAGGCCGCGTTCGAGGGCTCGACGACGTGATCCTGGGCGCTCCGGAAGAGCAGCAGGGGCTGGGTCACGCGGGGCATGTCGGCCTTGATCTCCCGCCACATCTGCTGCATCGAGTGTGCCGCTTTGAGGGGAATGCGATCGTAGGCGCCCTCGTCCTGGCCGGGCTTGGCGATGTCGTTCGAGATCCCGGGGAAGCCGCCGATGAAGCGCTGCAGGACCGGCAGCAGGAAGCGGTCCGGTCGCTCGGTGTGGACCGCTGGATTGACCAGGACCAGCCCGCTGACGGCGTCCCCGTGCTGCTGCGCGAGCTTGAGGGTCAGTGACCCTCCCATCGACAATCCCATGACGACGACCCGCGAGCAGGTGTCCCGCAGGGCGCGCATCGCCCGATCGGCCTCGTGATACCAGTCCTGCCACGTCGTGCGGTTCATGTCCTGCCAGCGTGTCCCGTGCCCGGGAAGGAGCGGCACCGAGACCGACCAGCCCTGCTCCGCCATGGCCCTGGCCCACGGGGTGACCGACTTGGGTGAGCCGGTGAACCCGTGGAGGACCAGCACTCCGACGTCGTCGCCGGCAGCGACCCACGGCTCGCTGCCGGGAATGGATGACATGGCTCGGTCTCCTGTCGCACCTGGTGGCTGGGCAAGCACACGGCTGGTGCCTGCCGCCACTAGTGTGCCACCAAGGAGGGAGACCACCGGTGCTGTACTGGATTCTCAAGCACGTGCTCGTGGGGCCGTGGCTCCGTGTGCTGTTCCGCCCGTGGGTGGAGGGTCTGGAGAACGTGCCGCAGCAGGGGCCTGCGATCTTCGCGTCCAATCACCTGTCCTTCTCCGACTCGTTCTTCCTGCCGCTCGTGGTGCCGCGCCACATCACGTTCCTGGCCAAGAGCGACTACTTCACCGGCTCGGGCATCAAGGGTCGCCTGACGAAATGGTTCTTTGCCGGAGTGGGGCAGGTGCCCGTTGACCGGTCAGGAGGGCGCGCCTCCGAGGCTGCTCTGCGCACCGGACTCCGGATCCTCGGGGAGGGCAAGCTCCTCGGCATCTATCCGGAGGGCACGCGGTCACCCAACGGCACGCTCTACCGGGGCAAGACGGGGGTCGCGCGCATGGCCATGGTGGCCCAGGTGCCGATCATCCCGGTGGCCATGGTCAACACGTATGAGATCCAGCCACCCGGGGAGGTGCGGCCCAGCCTGCGGCGAGTGGGCGTGCGCATCGGCCGTCCGCTGGACTTCTCCCGCTACGAGGGCCTGGAGAACGATCGCTTCGTCCTTCGCTCGATCACCGACGAGGTGATGTACGAGCTCATGTCGCTGTCGGGCCAGGAGTACGTGGACATGTACGCCACCCGGGCCAAGGAACTCATCGCCGAGGGATCCCCGGCGGACTCCCGTTCCATGGTGCCGGGCGACTAGCCGTCAGTACCGCGTCGCCCCAACCTGATGCGCGCGACGGCGGTAGATCGGTCGGGCGGCCGCCTCGATGCTCAGGGCGATGCCCGCGGCGAGCAGGGTGAAGCCGACCCGCAACTCCGCGGTCTCGACCACCGAGCGACCCAGCCCCTCGAGCAGGACCACCCCCGGGGTCATTGCCACGACGTACTGCCAATAGGGCCGCGTCGTGGTGGTGCGGATCGTCAGGGCCGTGACGGCGGCGATCGCCGCCAGGGCGTAGAGGATGACCGGGAAGTCCTGGAGAACGGCGTACAGGGCCATGGCGAGCAGGACCCCCCCGACGGTCCCGACCGCGCGCTCGACCGTGAGTCGCCAGGCATCCTTCAGGTCGGGCTGCAGGATGATGACGAAGGTCATGAGGAACCAGGCTCCGCCGTGGCCGAGGTCGAGGAGGACGACGAACCAGCCGCTGACACCAAGGACGACGGCGAGCGTGCCCGCGTAGGCAACGGCTCGGGCTCGCGACGATGGGTCTGGTTCGCGGGGGTGCAGGGAGCGACGCCAGCGGATGAACAGCCCGGCAGCCAGTCCCCACCCCGCGGCAGTCCCCGTGGCGATCATCAGGGTGACGCTCGGGCCCCACCCGACGTCGGCCAGCGGGGGAGGCTCGGCGATGAGGAAGATGATCCCGATCGCCGCCACGACCAGCGGGCCGGATGCGTCCCGGGTCGACGCGGCACCCAGGAGGACTCCGGTGCACGCGAGCACCAGGGCCGCCAACCACGGGGTGGTGGACGCGGGTGCGGCGAGACCGGACAGCACGATGATGGCGAGCACGGTGGTGACCGCGATCCACCGGGGAGCCATCAGCGCCGGGATGAGGGTGCCGAGCGCTGCCAGGGTGGCGACGCTCGTCAGCACCGGATAGCCCACCCAGGTAATGACCAGCCCCGGCAGGAAGGCGAGGGCGAGCAGGACTGTGATGCCGACCAACACCGAGGCGCGCTGGCGGTTGTCCACGCCGGCCTCCTATCTCGCCCAGTGGCGGCTGCGCGCCACGGCCTCGCGCCAGCGCTCGTGTCCCTCAGTGTCGAGGGGCCCGGGCGTGAAGGTCCCGGACGACCGCCGGGTGTCCGCCAGGGCAGCGGGGGATGCCCAGACCCCTGCGCCCAGGCCCGCGAGGAAGGCCGCGCCGAGCCCGGTGGTCTGCAGTTCAGCGGACCGGTCGACGACAAGGCGGACGGCGTCCGCCTGGATCTGGCAGAGGAGGTCGTTGGCAGCGGCGCCGCCGTCGATCGAGAGGCGCTCCAGCCCGACGCCACCCTCGCGCGCCATGAGGTCCACCACGTCGCGGACCTCGAAGGCGATGGCCTCCAACGTGGCACGCGCGATGTGCGCCCGGGTGGTGCCGCGGGTGATGCCGATGATGAGGCCTCGGGCGGCCGGATCCCACTCGGGTGCGCCGAGACCCGTCAGGGCGGGGACGAAGACGACTCCGCCGGAGTCGGGCACGCTCGCCGCGAGTGCCTCGACCTCGTCCGCCGTGTCGATGATGCCGAGCCCGTCCCGCAGCCACTGCACGGCTGCCCCGGTGACGAAGACGGCGCCCTCCAGGGCGAAGTCGCGCCGTCCGTCCGGGTGTTGCAGCGCCACGGTGGTGAGCAGTCCGTTGGCGGAGAACCGCGGCCGGTCACCGGTGTGCACCAGCAGGAAGGATCCCGTTCCGTACGTGCACTTGGCTGCTCCCGATGAGAAGCCTGCTTGGCCGACGAGGGCGGCCTGCTGGTCGCCTGCGATACCGGTGATGGGCAGATCCAGTCCGCAGAACACCGTCGGGTCGGTTCGCGCCAGCATGCCGTAGGACGCGACGATCTCGGGCAGGGCCGACATGGGCACACCGAAGAGCGCGCAGAGGCGTTCGTCCCAGTCCCCGGTGTGCAGGTCGTAGAGCAGCGTGCGCGAGGCGTTCGTGGCGTCGGTGATGTGCCACAGGCCACGGCTCATGCGGGCCACGAGGTAGGAGTCCACGGTGCCGATGGCCGTGCGCCCGGTGACGACTCCGGCCCAGACATGGGGCTCCTCGGCAGCGAGCCAGGCCAACTTGCTTCCGGAGAAATAAGGATCGAGTCGCAGGCCGGTCCGCTCGTGGATGAGGTCCTCGTGACCGTCCCCGATGAGGGACTGGCAGAGGGCCGCCGTGCGGCGGTCCTGCCAGACGATCGCACGCCGAGGTGCACCCAGGGTCTCGCGATCCCACAGGCAGACCGTCTCGCGCTGGTTGGTGATCCCGACGGCGACGAGATCGTCCCGCGAGCCGCCTGTCGACCGATGCCGATGCAGAGCGTCGGTGGTCGCAGCGATCGTCGCCGACCAGATCTCGGAGAGGTCGTGCTCCACCCAGCCCTCGCGGGGGAAATGCTGCGGGAACTCCCGGTAGCCGCGCGCGGTGATGCGGCTGTCCTCGTCGACGAGGAGAGCGGTGACCCCTGTCGTCCCGGCGTCGATCGAGAGAAGCAGAGCCACGTGTCCGAGCGTAGTCACATGACAGCGCTTGCAGACATGGCTAGGCTCGGCGGGAACGGTTCGTCTCACCGGGGACTGCCCGGTGTCCGCGAAGGGGTCACGTGCCCCGATCGAGAGGAGTGCATGACCCATGCGCGTGGGAGTTCTCACCGGAGGGGGCGACTGCCCCGGCCTGAACGCGGTGATCCGCGGCGTCGTCCGTCGTGGCGTGCAGGAGTACGGCTACGAGTTCGTCGGGTTCCGGGATGGCTGGAAGGGCCCCCTCGAAGGGCTGACGATGGAGCTCGGCATCTCGCAGGTGCGAGGCATCCTTCCGCGAGGCGGGACCATACTCGGCTCCTCCCGTACCAACCTCGTCAAGATCGAGGGCGGCATCGAGCGGGCTGAGGAGAACCTCCGCAACCTCGGCATCGACGCCCTCATCGCGATCGGCGGTGAGGACACCCTCGGCGTGGCAACGACGCTCACCGAGCACGGCTTCCATGTCGTCGGCGTCCCGAAGACGATCGACAACGACCTCAGCGGCACCGACTACACGTTCGGCTTCGACACTGCCGTGACCATCGCCACCGAGGCGATCGACCGCCTGCACACCACGGCGGAGTCCCACCACCGCATCCTCATCTGCGAGGTCATGGGACGGCACGCGGGATGGATCGCCCTGCACTCCGGCATGGCCGGTGGTGCCAATGTCGTCCTCATCCCGGAGGTCGAGTTCGACCTGGATGAGGTCGTGGCGTGGGTCGAGTCCCGATTCAAGGCCTCCTACGCGCCGATCATCGTCGTCGCCGAGGGTGCCACGCCCAAGGGTGGCCAACTGGTCACGAAGGACGCCACCCTCGACTCCTTCGGTCACGTGAAGCTCTCGGGCATCGGCGAGTGGCTGGCCCAGCAGGTCGAGGAGCGCACCGGTCACGAGGCGCGCACCACGGTCCTCGGTCACATCCAGCGCGGCGGCAGTCCGACGTCCTTCGACCGGGTGCTCGCGACGCGCTTCGGCCTGAACGCCATCGAGGCCGTCAAGGACCAGGCCTGGGGCATGATGGTGGCGCTGCGCGGGACGGACATCGTCCGCGTGCCGCTGCAGGAGGCCACCGGGACCCTCAAGACCGTTCCGATCGAGCGGTACGAGGAGGCAAAGTCCTTCTTCGGCTAGGCCGGCGGCGACCGGCGGGCCAGAGCACGTCCTTCTTCGGCTGAGCATCGGGCACGTCCCACCCGTCACTGCTGACGTGGGTGGGACGTGCCCTACCCTTGAGTCCATGTCATCGACCCTCGTCTGGCCCGACCTGCCCGCGGCTCAGCAACCGCCGTGGCCCGACGAGGCCGAACTCGCCCGGGTGACCGATGAGCTGTCTGCCCTGCCACCGCTGGTCTTCGCAGGGGAATGTGACCAGTTGACCCAGCGGCTCGCCGATGCCGCGCTGGGCAAGGCCTTCGTCCTCATGGGCGGTGACTGCGCCGAGACCTTCGCCGCGAACAACGCCGACTCCATCCGGGCACGGCTGAAGACCGTTCTCCAGATGTCCGTCGTGCTGACCTACGCGGCATCCATGCCCGTGATCAAGGTCGGCCGCGTGGCCGGGCAGTACTTCAAGCCGCGGTCCAAGCTGACCGAGGCCCGTGACGGCGTCGAGCTCACCTCCTACTTCGGTGATGCCGTCAACGCGCTGCCCTTCGACGCTGCGAGCCGGGTCCCCGACCCGAACCGGCTGCTTCGGACCTACCACGCGTCCAGCGCTGCACTCAATCTCGTCCGTGCCTTCACCCAGGGCGGCTACGCGGATCTGCGCCAGGTGCACGCCTGGAACCAGGACTTTGTCCGTGACTCCTTGGCGGGCCAGCGCTATGAGGCCGTGGCGTCGGACATCGACCGTGCACTGGCCTTCATGCGGGCCATCGGAGCGGACGCCGAAGCCCTCCAGCGGGTCGAGTTCTACGCGGCCCACGAGGCGCTGTCGATCCACTACGAGCGCGCCCTCACCCGTATCGACTCCCGGACCGGTCTTCCCTACGACGTGTCGGGCCACTTCCTGTGGATCGGAGAGCGCACCCGACAGCTCGACGGCGCGCACGTGCACTTCGCGTCCACCATCCAGAATCCGATCGGCGTGAAGATCGGGCCGACGGCCTCAGCCGACGACGTCGCCCACATGTGCGAGGTCCTCAACCCGAATCGGGTGCCCGGCCGGCTGACCCTCATCTCCCGCATGGGTGCCGGCGATGTGCGCGACGTGCTGCCCAGCATCGTCCAGAAGGTGGATGCCAGCGGCGTTCCCGTCGTATGGGTCTGCGATCCGATGCACGGCAATACTCGCGAGGCCGTCACCGGTCACAAGACCCGGGTGTTCGACGATGTGGTCTCCGAGGTCGAGGGCTTCTTTGAGGTGCATCGCAACCTCGGCACGATTCCCGGCGGCCTTCATGTGGAGCTCACCGGCGATGACGTCACCGAATGCGTCGGGGGCACCGGAGGAGTGCTCGAGGACGATCTCGGGCAGCGCTACGAGACGGCCTGCGATCCGCGCCTGAACCGAGAGCAGAGCCTGGAGCTGGCATTCCTCGTGGCCGACATGCTGATGCTGCGGTAGCGATGCCCTCGCGGGACGTGGGCGACCTGCTGGCCGCGACCTATGCGACGCCCGGCGGAGCGCTCACGGTCGTCGTCGATCGCCATGCCGTGGGAGACCTCGGTCCCCGGTCTTATGGGGCGGTGGTGCTCGGCACCTTCCGGGATCTGCGCGACGAGACCGTCAGACTGCCGGAGGGCCGACGCATCCATCCACGCACCCGCACCCCCGAGATCGGTGACGTCCTCGAGCGCTACGCGGATGGTGACGTGAACGCCCTCGAGGAGGTGTCCGTCGTGCAGCCGGGCGGACCGTTCCAGCAGGAGGTCTGGCGGGCCATGCGATCAATCCGGGCCGGGAGCATCGACACGTACGCCGGCTTGGCTCGGCGGGCCGGCAATGGTCGCGCCTCCCGGGCCGCCGGCACGGCCTGCGCGATCAACCTCGTCGCGCCGTTCGTGCCGTGTCACCGAGTGGTCGCCAGCAACGGCATCGGTGGCTACGGGTATGGCGTCGACGTGAAGGTGGACCTCCTCGAGCATGAGGGCGTGCTGCTGTAGGCCACGGTTCCGCGCCGTTCAGACGATGTTGACCTCGCCGCGGCTGCGCCCGGCCCTGAACCGGCTCGCGTCGAAGCCGGAGACGTCCACCGGTGGAGTTCGCTCGAGGTAGACGTCGCGGATGACCTCGCCCACCGCCGGGCTCTGCAGGAACCCGTGTCCGGAGAACCCGCAGGCGTACAGGAAGCGTGACCGATCGGCGGCCTCGCCGAGCAGCGCGTTGTGGTCCGGGGTCACCTCGTACATCCCGACCCATCGGTGCGCGATGCCGACATCGAGGAGGGCGGGCGCCACTCGGTCGATCGCGGTCGTGAGATCGGGCAGCCAATCCTCGATGTAGGACCACCGGAACCCGGGCTCCTCACTGCGGTAGGACATCCCGAGCAGGATCCCCGGACCCTCGCGGTGGAAGTAGAAGGTCGACGCGGCGTCGATGGTCATCGGCGTCCTATCCGTGACGAGTCGGGCGAGTCCCTCCGGAAGCGGTTCGGTGATGAGGATCTGCCGGCGCAGCGGTTCGACGGGCAGATCCACCCCGGCCTTGGCGCCGATCCCCTTCGACCAGGCGCCGGCGGCGCACACAACAGTCGACGTGCGGACGGTCCCGGCATCTGTGACGACCGCGGTGATCTCACCGCCGGAGGTGGCGATGTCCGTGACGGTGACGTGAGTGAGCAGCGTGGCCCCCAGCCGGCGTGCACCCGTGGCGTACCCGAGCGTCACCGACTCCGGGCTGCAGTAGCCGTCCCGAGAGTGGAAACTGCCCGCCAGCACGCCGTCGAGGTCGACGAGCGGGTTGAGTCGAGCGATCTCCTCCCGCGCGATGATGCGGGTCGGAACACCCATGGTGTTCTGGAGTGCTGCGGACTGCTCATAGACAGCGACCTGCTCGTCGGAGGTGAGCAGGAACAGGTATCCGGGCTGGTGCAGGTCGATCTGCTGTCCCGGCCGCCGGGGAAAGTCCTCGAAGGCCGACAGGCCGCGCCAGCCGAGATCGATGTTGATGGGGTCGGAGAACTGTGCCCGCACGCCACCTGCAGCCTTGCAGGTCGACCCACTGCCGAGGTCGCCCTGCTCCAGCAGCACGACATCGGGAACGCCGGCCTCGGCCAGGTGGAACGCGATGCTCGTGCCCATGGAGCCGCCGCCGATGACCACGACGGACGCCTCCGCGGGGAGCGCGTCAGCGGACACGGCTCATCGACCGAAGGGACCCATCGCGGTTGTACACGCGCACCTCACCGTTCCTGCGCGGGTAGGAGGCATTCACCTCATCGAGCCTCGCGGCGAGGACGCGGCGTAACAGGCGGACGGGGAAAGGCCGGTCGACGTCGAAGTGGATGGTGCCCTTGGTGGCCACACGGTCTCCGAGTTCATCCTTCAACATTTCCGCCACGCTTCCGCTGTGCGGGAACAGGCTGTTGTGCCTGCGGAAGCCCATGACACTGAACAGGTGCGGCCCGTCGTCGGCGGCGCGCAGAGTCGGCATGCCCCACGCCACGCAGGCGGTAGCGCCTGACAGGATCCGGGCGGCAGAGTCCCAGGTGGACTGCAGGGCTGCGGCCTGCTCCTCGGGGAAGTCCGCGAATGCCGGCTGGATGCGAGACACGTGCGCCTACTCGAAGCTCACGCCCTGCGCGAGCGGCAGGTCGGTGGAGTAGTTGACGGTGTTGGTGGCCCTGCGCATGTAGCCGCGCCATGCATCGGATCCGGACTCCCGACCACCGCCGGTGGTCTTCTCCCCGCCAAAGGCCCCCCCGATCTCCGCTCCTGAGGTGCCGATGTTGACGTTGACGATGCCGCAATCCGACCCAGCGGAGGACATGAACTCCTCGGCTTCACGCTGGTCGAGGGTGAAGATGCTGGACGACAGACCCTGGGGAACGCCGTTCTGCAGGGCGATGGCCTCGTCGAGGGTGTCGTACTCAAGGACAAAGAGGATGGGCGCGAACGTCTCGCGTCGCACCACGTCGACCTGACCCGGCATGCGGATCAGCGCCGGTCGTACGTAGTAGGCGTCGGGGCACCCGTCGACGTCGACGCGTTCGCCCCCCACGACGAGTGTTCCTCCGGCGGCAACGGCCTCATCGATAGCCGCCTGCATGCGGGAGAAGGAGTCCTCACCGATCAGCGGGCCGACGAGCACGTCGCCGTCGATCGGGTTGCCGACCCGCAGTCGCGCGTAGGCCTCGCTGACCCTGCGGACCACCTCGTCGACGACGGACCGGTGCGCGATCACCCGGCGCAGGCTGGTGCATCGCTGGCCGGCGGTACCGGCGGCCGCGAACACGATGCCGCGCACGGCAAGGTCGAGGTCGGCGGAGGGCGCGACGATCGCAGCGTTGTTGCCGCCGAGCTCGAGGATCGAGTGGCCGAAGCGGGCGGCGACGCGGGGACCCACCTCGGCTCCCATGCGCTCGGATCCGGTGGCACTGATGACCGCGGCCAGTGGATGGTCGACCAGCGCCGGGCCGGCGTCGCGCTCGGCCGCGACGAGGACGTGGATGTCGCGGGGCGCTCCCTCCTCCTCTATCGTCCGGGCCATCAGGGCTGAGCAGGCCAGCGCGGTGAGCGGGGTGCGTTCGGACGGCTTCCAGACCACGGAGTCGCCGCACACCAGAGCGATCGTCGTGTTCCAGGCCCAGACGGCCACGGGGAAGTTGAAGGCCGAGATCACTCCGACGACGCCGCGGGGGTGCCACGTCTCCATCAGCCGGTGCCCCGGACGCTCGGAGGGCATCGTCCGGCCCTCCAACTGGCGAGACAGGCCAAGAGCGAAGTCGCAGATGTCGATCATCTCCTGGACCTCGCCGAGGGCCTCGCTGCGGATCTTCCCGACCTCGAGCTGGACGAGGTCGGCGAGGTCCTCCTTGTGCTCTTCGAGGACCCGCCCGAAGGTACGCACGAGGTGGCCGCGAACGGGGGCGGGAGTGGAGCGCCAGACCAGGAAGGCTCCATGTGCCCGGGTCACGGCGTCATCGATCGCCGCCGCATCTGCCGCGGGGACCGTGAGGAGGACCGACCCGTCGATGGGGGAGCGGGAGATGAGCGTCGCCCCCGTGGGAGCGTCGTCGATCTCGACTCCGCAGGCCTCGAGGGCGCGTCGGGCGCGGGCGGACAGGTCGGACGTGCCAGGCAGGACGGAGGTCATGGCGAACAGTCTGCCCGGTGCGCACCTTTCAGATGATGCGCAGGCCGGATGTGCGCACCTTTCAGATGATGCGCAGGCCGAATGTGCGCACCTTTCAGATGATGCGCAGCGTGATCGTGCTGCCCTTCGGCACCTCACTGCCCGCTGCTGCACTCTGGCTGATGACCCGGTTCAGCGGGCTGAAGTCCCCCTCGAGCACTCGCGCCTTCAGCCCCAGATTGCTCAGCGTCGCGACAGCCTTGTCCCGCGGCATGTCGATCAGGTTGGGGACCGTGACCGGAGGCGGCCCCTTCGACACCACGAGGTCGACCGTGCTCCCGGAGTCGACGACCGTTCCCTCACCTGGACGCACCGAGATGACCGATCCGTCCTTGACCTTCTCCGAGAACCGTTGCTTCACATCGGCGTTCAGGCCCACCTCCGACAGAGCCGCCTTGGCCGCGACGAGTCTGCGGCCCTCCACCCGGGGAACGGGGACGGGCTTGGGGCCCTTGGAGATGACGACCTCGATCGCCGTCCCGGGCTTGACGCTCGTCCCGACCTTGGGCGACAACGAGGCGACGGTGCCGAGTTCGGCCCGGTCGTCATAGGCCTCCCTGACGGTGCCGACGGCGAGGTTCGCTGCCTGTATCGCCGCGGACGCCTCGGCCTGCCCCATGCCCCGGACATCGGGTACGTCGTAGCGCTCCGGCCCCTTGGACAGGGTTCCGACGACGGTCCCGTCAACCCTGACCCCGTCGCCGGGTGCCGGATTCGTCGACGCCAGGGCGCCTTCCGCCACGGTCTCGCTGAACTCCTCGCCGCTGATCTCCAAGGTCAGGCCCGCGGCGGTCAAGGTCGTCTGCGCCTCATCGACAGACATGCCGACCACATCCGGTGTCGGCGTCGTGTGTCCAGGACCGGCCGCCAGCCACCATCCGCCGACGGCCGCGGCCAGGACCGTGAGGAGCAGCACGATCGCGACGAGGGGAGCTCGGCTGCGCCTGCGCGAAGTGGTCTCGCGCGAGTCCGCGGTGGCTGAGCCGACGGTCGCGGCATCGGTCGCGACACCCGAGGGCACCGGCGAAGCCGCGGGCACCTGCTCGAATCCCTTCATGCTGCGCGCATCGACGATCAGGGTGTCCCGGGAGTCCGCGAATGGCCGCGGCGGTGGCAGGGTGCCGCGGATCCGGCGGACGTCCGCCAGGAAGTCGGTCGCGGACTGGTAGCGCAGGCCGGGGTCGCGCCGGGTGGCCGTGACGACCAGGGCGTCCACCTCCGGAGGAATCCCGCGGTGCACCGTCGACGGAGCGGGTACGTCGTTGTTCACATGCTGGTAGGCCACGCTCAACGGGCTCTCGCCGGCGTGCGGCAGCGCACCCGTGATCATCTCGTAGAGGAGGATCCCGGCGGCGTAGATGTCGGAACGACCATCGGCCTCACCGCGTTCCACCTGTTCGGGCGAGAGGTAGGCGACCGTGCCGATGATGACGCCGTGGGTGATGCTCTGCTCGCTGGTCTCCATGGCGCGCGCGAGACCGAAGTCTGCGACCTTGACCCGTCCGTCATCGGAGATGAGGACGTTCTCCGGCTTGATGTCGCGGTGGACGAAACCGGCGGCATGGGCGGCCGCCAGTGCCTCGAGGACGGGATCGAGAAGGACCAGCGCCTGCTCCGGGGAGAGCGGCCCGAAGTCGCGCATGACGTCGCGCAGAGTGCGGCCGGGGACGTACTCCATCGCCAGATAGGCGTGGTCGCCGTCGAAGCCCTGATCGAAGACCCCGACGACGTGGCCGTGCGTGAGTCGTGCTGCGGCCCTGGCCTCACGCTGGAACCGGGCGACGAACGCGTCATCCTGCGCGAGGTGGGGGTGCATGACCTTCAGGGCGACGACCCGGTCCAGTCGGAGGTCCGTGGCCTCGTAGACGGTGGCCATGCCACCCCGGGCGAGGAAGCGCTCGATCCGGTAGCGACCGTCGAGTGTGGTGCCGACCAGATTCGGTCGACCCCCGCTCTCACCACCCTGATGGTCCACCGTGCCACTCTAGGAACGGCCCGCTCCGCAGCCGGGTTGCCACGCCTACGGATCGGCTTGTGCGGAGCCCACCGCGGACGTGACCCGCCGCACACGCTCCGCCACGTCACCTGTCACCCGGATGACCGGAGGAAGGCTCGCGGCATCCGCAGCGTGCAGGATGCGGGCGATGCACTCCTCGGTGCTCGATCGACGCGCCGGTCCATCCCGCATGATGCCGTCGGAGGCCCACGGCACATCGGGGGCGCACCAGATCAGGAGGTCGTATCCGCGGGCGTGGGCGAAGCCCTCGGCGAGGAGGCCCTCATCGGCGAAGTACTCCACGCTGTACACAGCGGTCATGAGCGGTGCCGGATCCGCGATGAGCCAGGGAAGCGTGCAGTTCGCGGCTCGTTCCTCCTCCAGCGCGGCCTGGCGTTGAAGGATGGCCGCCTGCTCCCAGGCGTGGGGCGGGCGTCCCAGTTCACCCACGACCCGGCGCAACTCCTCCTGGACGACGCATCCGGGCAGTGCCGCACCCAGAGCGTGCGCCAATGACGACTTGCCGGAGCACTCGGCCCCGAGCAGACCTATCCGAGGGATCCGAACGACCCCGGGCATCTGGCGTTGCCCCTGCGTACCCACCCGACCATGATGGCGTGTGTGGGCCAGTACTCGTACGTCGCGATCCTCGTGTTCGTCATGGCCGGCTGCCTGTGGCTGGAGGTGGTCCTTCGGACACGGGTCTTCCGCCGCTGGCGACGGCTCGTCCTCGCCATCGCCCCGGCGCTCGTCGCCTTCGCCGTGTGGGACGTCTACGCGATCGCCGAAGGCCACTGGTGGTTCGACGAGGATCTGATCCTCGGCGTACATCTGCCCGGTGACCTTCCCCTCGACGAGGTCCTGTTCTTCGTGGCGATCCCCATCGCCTCGATCCTCACCCTCGAGGCAGTGCGGAGCGTCCGGGACCAGTGGTCCGTCGGCGACGAGGAGTCCAGCCGGTGACCTACACCCAACTTGCTCTGGCCTCCGTGATCGTCGTGGTCGTCATCGACCTGTGGCTCCTGCGTACCCGCATGGTCCTGCGACCGGCGTTCTGGGTCTCGTACGCGATCGTTGCCTTCTTCCAGCTCATCACCAACGGGATGTTCACCGGGTTCGGCGTGGTCCGCTACGACGGTGCGGCGATCCTCGGGGAGACGTCTCCGGAGATCGGGCCGCCCCCCATGTTCGGCGAGTGGCGGATCGCCTTCGCCCCGGTGGAGGACCTGCTATTCGGCTTCGCCCTCATCCTGCTGACGATCGCCCTGTGGGTGTTCTGGGGTCGACGAGGTGTGCAGCGCACCCCGCGATCGGGTCCGCCGATCTGGCGTCGGGAGGGGCGCTAGCGACGGGATCGGACCGCGCGCACCCAGGCCGGTCCGGCCACGGCCAACCGGCGGCGCATCGGCACGGTCGCCCGTCGGGCGAAGACGTCGTAGTCCTGGCGTTCCACCTCATCGACGATGCCGCAGTAGAGAACGCGAGCCGCATCGATGCAGTCCCGGGATGAGGGCGCGAGCATCGCGATCCCGGGACGGGATCGCTCCTCGAGCATCCGCACTCGGGCCACCTGTTCGGCCAGGGCGGCCCTGACAGCGGGGGTCGCAACCTTGCGTTCGAGCACCTCGCGGGTGACGCCGTGGGCCGCGAGCTCGTCCAGCGGAAGATAGATGCGTCCGCGGTCGAGGTCCTCCCCGACATCGCGGATGAAGTTGGCCAGCTGGAACGCCACCCCGAGATCCGTGGCGCGGGCGTACGCCTCGTCGTTCGACGGCTCCAGGATGGGGACCATCTGCAGACCGATGACGGCAGCCGACCCGTACACGTACTCATAGAGGTCGTCGTACGTGGAGTACTCGGTGACGGTGAGGTCCATGGCCATGGAGTGCAGGAAGGCGGTGAAGTGCTCCCTCGGGATATCCCAGCGGTGGATCGTGTCGATGACGGCCCGCGTGACGGGATCATCCGACCACCCGCGGTCGACGTCAACAAGGAAGGCCGCGCTCCACTCCTGAAGCCACGCGGCCCTCGCCTGGGCGGTGAGGTCGGACTCGAGGTCGTCGACGATCTCATCGGCGTAGCGCGCGAACCCATAGAGGGCGTGGACGAACGGCCGCTTCTCCGGTGGCAGCAGCAGTGTCGCGAGGTAGTAGGTCTTGCCGTACTCGGCGTTGAGGCGTCGGCAGCGTTCGTAGGACTCGCGCAGATACGGGTCGAGGATCCCGGCGGCATCCAGCTCCCTGGTGTGCAGGCGCGACGGGTTCACGCGGGCTGCGGTGTCGACGCTCACCAGCGCACCGCACGGGAGCGGTAGGAGCGGTCCTTGCCGGTGATGCGCTCCGCCGCGAGACGCCCTGAGATGAGGACCATGGGCACGCCGACCCCCGGCTGGGTGCCAGAGCCGGTGAACACGACGTTCTCGCCCCAGATGTTGCTGGGCCGGAACGGGCCGGTCTGGAGAAAGGTGTGGGCCGATGCGAACGGCGCTCCGCGCTCCATGCCGCGGGCCTCCCAGTCCAAAGGCGTCGTGATGTCCTCGACCTCGATCGCGTCACCGAATCCGACGTATCCGCGTGCCTCGAGCGTGCGCACGACCTCGTCGCGATAGCGCGGACCCACCTCGTGCCAGTCGATGTCGGCGTCGAGATTGGGCGTCGGGAAGAGCACGTAGTAGAGCTCCTTGCCCGGAGGAGCCAGGTCCGGATCGGAGTGGGACGGGTTGGTCACGAGGATGCTCGGATCGCTCATGAGTTGCTGCTTGTTGATCAGCTCGTCGAAGACCCCGGCCCAGGAGCGACCGAAGTGGATGTTGTGGTGGGCGATCTTGCTGTAGTGGGCGGACGACCCGGCAAGCATGAGGAAGCACGACGGCGAGTAACTCAGTCGCCGCACGCTCCACGGCTCCTTCCCAAGGAGGTCGCGGTGCGCGACGGGAAGGTCTGGATTGAGGACGACCACGTCGGCTGCGATGCGCTCCCCGTCGCTGGTGATCACCGCGCGGGCCCGACGCCCGTCGGTCTCGACCCGGGAGACCTCGGTGCCGTACCTGAACTGGACCCCGTGCTTGGCTGCCGCGGCCGCCATGGCCGCCGGAACGGCATGCATGCCGCCCTTGGGGAAGAAGACGCCGGCGACGGAGTCCATGTAGGCGATGACGGCGTAGATCGCTAGGGCCTGCTGGGGGGAGACCCCGGCATACATCGCCTGGAAGGAGTAGATGCGCTCGGTGCGGGGGTCCTTGAAGTACTCCCGGACCTTGGGCGCCAGTCGACGGAAGCCCCCGATGGCGACCAGTCGCGCGAGATCGGGGGTGAGGAGGTCGAGCGGGGAGTCGATGTTGCGGTCGATGAAGTCAGCCATCTCATAGCGGTAGAGCTGCGAGACGAAGTCCACGTAGCGTCGGTAGCCGGCCGCCTCCTCCGGTCCGATCACCGTGCGGATCTCCTCGGCCATCTGATCCACGTCCGCGTGCACGTCGAGGACCGAGCCGTCCGGGAAGAAGGACCGATACAGGGGTGCCACCGGCTCGAGGTCGAGCCAGTCGTCCATCTCCTCCCCGAGACATGCGAACGCGTCGGCGATGAGGTCCGGCATCGTCAGGACTGTCGGCCCGTTGTCGAACCGATAGGTACCGTCCCCGACCTCGATGTCGAGCCGGCCGGCTCGACCGCCGGGACGGTCATCGCGTTCGATGACGGTGACCGAGCGACCCGCGCCGGCGAGCCGCATGGCCGCGGACAGCCCTGCGAGACCTGCGCCGACGACCACGACGTTCTCGGTGGGACCGGTGACGGTGCGCATCGTTTCGTCAGACCTTCCGTCGGGTGGCTGCGTAGGCGAGTGCCGTCAGGACCCCGCGGGCCTCGTGGTCGAGCAGGTCGGTGTCGAGCGCCGAGATCGACTGCTCGAGCAGGGTGGCGATGAGGCTCTCGGTGTGCTCGAGGGCGCCCGTCTCACGGATCACGGAGCGCAGTTGCTCGACGCCGTCGAGGTCCAGCGCCGGATCACCCAGATGGTGCCGGATGACGGCGGCCTGCCCGGGAGTGCTGCGCTCCATGGCGGTGGCAACGAGCACGGTTCGCTTGCCCTCCCGCAGGTCGTCGCCTGCAGGCTTGCCCGTCTCGGTGGGGTCGCCGAAGACCCCGAGGATGTCGTCGCGCAGTTGGAACGCCTCGCCGAGCGGGAGACCGTAGGCCGAATAGGTGGAGAAGACCTCCGCGGGGGCGTCGGCGAGGGCCGCCCCCAGGTGCAGCGGTCGCTCGATCGTGTACTTCGCGGACTTATAACGCACGACGGTGAGGGCCCGCTCGACGGAGCCTCCGCCTCGGACCTGCTCGAGGAGATCGAGGTACTGACCGGCCATGAGTTCGGTGCGCATCTCGTCGTAGATGCGCTTGGCCCGGGCCATCGTCGTGGCGGGGAAGTCACAGCTGAAGATGACCTCGTCGGCCCACGACAGGCACATGTCACCGAGCAGGATCGCCGCCCCGGTGCCGAAGGCCTCCGGTGAGCCCAGCCAGGAATGGTCGCGGTGCACGCCGGCGAACCGGCGATGGGCGGCCGGAAGCCCTCGACGGGTGTCGGACCCGTCCATGACGTCGTCGTGGATGAGGGCGCAGGCCTGGAGGAACTCAAGGCCGGCGGCAGCCCGCATCGCCGCATCGTCCGCACCGGGGGCGGCGACCGCCCCGGTGACCCCGCGCCAGGCCCAGTAGGCGAAGGCCGGGCGGAGCCGCTTGCCCCCGCTCAGCAGCGCCGCGATGGCCTCGATGAGGGGAGACAGGTCCGGGCTGACGGTGTCGAGGAGGTCCTGCTGCTCGCGGATCGTCTCGTCGACCACCTGCTGCACGCGCGCGCGCAGATCGGCCACATCGAGGGGGGAGCCGGCCAGGCTGGCAGGGGCCGTGGAGCCCATGTCGGTGCCGTCGGTCATCCCACGAGCCTACGGCCACGGCCATGAACGCGCCGCCCCGTAGTCTGTGCCCATGTCCTCCGCCCTTGACCTGCGCGACGCCCTGGACCAAGGCGGCCGGTCGTTCTCCTTCGAACTCTTCCCGCCGAAGACCGAGGAAGGGGAGCGCACGCTGTGGCGGACCGTGCGCGAGATCGAGGCCCTGCGCCCGACCTTCGTGTCCGTCACCTATGGGGCGGGTGGCTCGACCCAGGAACGAACGGTGCGCATCACGGGTGAGCTCGCCCGCGACACCACCCTCACGCCCGTGGCCCACCTTACATGCGTGGGTGCCAGCGTGGACGAGCTGCGTGAGGTGATCGGTGCCTATATGGCCGAGGATGTGCGCACGATCCTGGCGCTGCGCGGCGACCCGCCGAGCGGCCTCGGCACCGCCTGGGCGCCGCATCCGGGCGGCCTCGAGCATGCCATCGACCTGGTGAAACTCATCCGTTCACTGGGCACCATGAGCATCGGGGTTGCGGCCTTCCCGGAGGGACACCCCGAGTCGCCATCGCTCGAGCACGACGCCCGGATCCTCGCCCGGAAGCAGCAGGCCGGTGCTGACTTCGCCATCACCCAGTTGTTCTTCCGCGTCGATGACTACGTGCGCCTGGTCGACATGGCAGTCGCGGAGGGCTGCACCATGCCGATCATCCCCGGCATCATGCCCGTGACCGACATCAAGCAGATCCAGCGCTTCGCCGACCTGTCCGGGGCGGTGTTCCCGAAGGCTCTCGCGGAGCGGTTCCACCAGGTGGCCGATGACCCCGAGGCCGTCATCGAGCTCGGCGTCGAGGTGGCCGCCGACATGTGCCAGCGGCTGCTCGACGCCGGCGCACCCGGACTTCACTTCTACACGTTGAACCGCTCACGATCCACGATCGAGGTCTACGAGGCGCTGGGCCTCGGTGCCGCCGACGGACGACTCGGCGCGGGGACCGGCTAACAGGGGCCGAGGGACGCATGACGCTCGAGGGGCTGGCCAGCGCGACGCTCGTCGGCGCCCTCATCGTGCTGGTCTCCGTCGTCGGAGTCCGGCTCGCCGGCCGTCTCGGAGTGCCGGGCCTGCTGCTTTACCTGCTCCTCGGTCTCGTGCTGGGCTCGGCCTTCCCGAGCCTGCACATGAACAACCCGGAGCTCGCGACGGTCCTCGGCTACTCGGCCCTGATCCTCATCCTCGCCCAGGGCGGTCTCACGACCCGCATCGAGGAACTGCGCCCGGTCATGTGGCCTGCCGTGACGCTGGCGTCCGTGGGCGTCGCGGTCAGCATTGCGGTCGTCTGCCTGCCCCTCATCTGGTGGTTCGACGTCTCCGTGCAGAGCGCCATCATCATCGGTGCCGTCCTCGCCGCCACGGACGCGGCAGCCGTCTTCTCGGTGATGCGCCGCATGCGCATCACCTCCCGTGTGCGCACCCTGCTGGAGGCCGAGGCGGGGTTCAACGATGCGCCCGTCGTCGTCCTCGTCCTCGTCGTCGCGAGTGGGGACTTCACCAGCATGCCGTGGTGGCAGGTGCCGCTCGTCGTCGTGGCCGAGCTCGTCGGGGGTGCCGTCATCGGCGCGGCTGTCGGATTCGCCGGCCGTTGGCTGCTTCCCCGGCTGGCCCTCCCTGCTGTGGGCCTGTACCCCATCGCCGCGCTCGCTCTCTTGGTCGGGGCCTACGGACTCGCCAGCGTCATCCACACGTCCGGCTTCCTCGCCGTCTACGTCGCGGCGGTCATCATCGGCTCGGCCGCGCGCCTGCCGCACCGCCGATCCATCACCGGATTCGCCGATGGGCTCGCCTGGATCGCGGAGATCGGCCTGTTCTTCATGCTGGGTGCGCTGGCCGACGTCAGCACGCTCCCTGCCGCGCTGCCGCTGGCGCTGCTCGTCTCGGCACTCATCCTCGTCATCGCGCGACCGCTGGCCGCGGTCATCTCGCTCACACCCTTCCGAGAACGCCGGTCGACCGTGCTGTTCACGTCGATCGCCGGGCTCCGCGGGGCCGTGCCGATCGTCTTCGCCGCTATCCCGCTCGGACTCGGTGTCCCCGGTGCGCGGCTCATGTTCGACGTGACGCTCATCGCGACCCTGATCCTCATGCTCGTGCAGGTGCCGGTGATCCGATGGGCCGGTGTGCGGCTCGGGGTCGTCCAGCCGGCCGAGGCCTTCGAGCTTGAACTTGAGAGCGCGCCGCTGGATGGGATGCAGGCCCAGGCGCTCGGAGTCGAGCTGCCGGAAGGATCCGGCCTCATCGGCACGTTTGTCACCGAGATCGGACTGCCGACGGGCGCGGTCGTCTCCCTGGTGGTACGCGGTGACGTCGCGCTGGTGCCGGACACCAACACCCGGCTGCGCGAAGGCGATCGCATCCTCATCGTCACGACCGAGGAGGCCCGGGGTCCCGCGGAGGCCCGGGTCCAGGCCTTGGCCCAGCACGGCCGGCTCGCCGGATGGAGAGAAGGTCGGCGGGACTAGGAGCGCTCTGCTCGCGGGATGAGGTCGGAGACGATCTCCGCGCCCATGCCCACCAGCGGAAGCCCGCCACCTGGGTGCGCCGATCCGCCCACGAGATACAGGCCGGGGATCGGCGATCGATTGGCCGGTCGCTGGAAAGCGGCGCGGGGCCCGTTGCTGGACGACCCGTAGATGGATCCGCCGGGAGCTCGGGTGTCGCGAGCCAGGTCGGCCGGCGTCCGGAGCTCACGCCAGAGGATGCGGTCACGGATGTCCATGCCGCGATCGGCCAGGACTGCCAGCAGGTGATCGGCGTATCCGTCGGCCACCCCGGGGGCTGTCCAATCGACAGTTCCTTCACCCTCGCCGTGGCGTGGGGTGTTCACGAGGATGAACCACGCCTCGGAGTCCGCATCCGGACGCATGCGGGGGTCATCGGGGACGCAGGCGTAGATGGCGGGATCCTCCGCCGGATGCGGAGATCGTCCGAAGATCGCATCGAACTCCGCGTCGTAGTCATCGGGGAACCACACGTTGTGGTGGGCGATGCCGGGTGTGCGACCCCGGAGGGCGAGCAGCAGCACCATGCCCGCGAGGGCCGGGGCCGCTCGCTCCAGGGAGCGCTGGATACGGCGCCCGCGAGGGTCGTCGACCAGATCGGCGTACAGGTGGTGGGCATCGGCGTTGGCCACCACGATGTCGGCGGGGAGCAGGGCTGTGGCCGACGCGCCGCGGCCTCGGCTCTCACCGACGTGGACGCCGCTCACCCGTCCGTCTCGAAGGGCCACCTGGGTCACGTCGGTCTCGAGCCGGATCTCGACCCCTCGCTCCTCGCAGCGCTGGACGAGGGCATCCGCCAGGGTGCCAAGGCCGCCACCGAGGTGCCACGCCCCGAAGGTCTGCTCCATGTACGGGATCGTGGCGAAGACGGCCGGGGCCCGGCGCGGATCAGACCCCGAGTAGGTCGCGTAGCGGTCCAGCACCTGCTGCAGACGTCGGTCCGCGAGGTACTCGCGTCCCAGATCGCGCAGCGTGGTGCGGGGCGCGACGGTCCGCACGGCGCTGGGCGAGGCCACCTTCAGCAGGGTGCGCCAGCCGTCCAGCGGGGACTGAAGGAACGGATCCCGGGTCAGTTGCCACATCTGCCCTCCCCGGTCGATCAGGCGGCGCCAGTCATCGTGTGCCGAGCCGCCGAAGGCATCCCCGAAGACGCGTGCGATGCGCCCCGGATCCACACCCGGGATGGTGACCTCCGAGCCGTCGGCGAAGTGGTACCCGAAGCCCGGCTCCACGGGCTGCAGGTCGACAGCCTCCTCCAGCGGGCCCCCGGTCTTCAGGAACAGGTCTCGGTACACCGCGGGGAGGGTGAACAGGCTCGGGCCGGTGTCGAACGCGAAGCCGTCCCGCCGGTAGGTGTGCAGCTTGCCGCCGGCGCGCGCGGACTGCTCGAGCACGGTGACGTCATGTCCGCGGACGGCCAGACGTGCAGCCGTCGCAAGGCCACCGACGCCGGCACCGATGACGATGACGCGGCTCATGGAGTGACCACCGGGCGGTCCTTCCATCGGTTCTCGCCCCTCAGGTGTCGCTTCCAGGACAGCGCATTGAGGCCGGCGAACGCGATGATCGACAGCGGCTGGGCGAGGGCATCCGGCAGGATCCGCCCCCCGGTGCGCCGGGCGACGAGGGTCCTGCTGCCGACTCCGGCCAGGTACCCGACCGTGCCGATGATGCGGGTTCCACGCCCAGGTCCGACCATCCCCGCCGCGGGGACGACGTAGGCCATGACGAGCAGGGCATTCACCGCGATGCTGCCCGCGGGACCGTTGAAGGCCGCCCAGAGGGATTTGCCGTAGCCGTCGACGACCTCTTCAGCGGTGGTGTACATGCGGCACGTGGCGAGCTGTGATCCGTCGACCGTGGCCGTGTGCAGGCCGGCCCGCTTGAAGGCACGCATGAGGCCGATGTCCTCCAGGACGTCGCCCCGAACAGCGCCGTGACCATCGGCCGATCGGTACGCCTTGGCATCCACCACGAGCAGCTGGCCGTTGGCCGCGGACAGGGAGGGCCGCAGCGACCGCTCGGCCCAGGCCAACGGCATCGTCGCCGCCCAGGACCAGATGACGAGCGGCTGGACCAGGCGCTCGAGCCAGCCCTCGGCCTGCTGAGCGGGGTAGGGAGCCACCATGGCCAGGCCGCGGGTGCGGAGGTCTTCGACGAGCGCGGCGACGGCGTCGGGCTCGAGTACCACATCGGCATCCATGAAGACCAGCACGGAACCCTCGGCCTGGTCCGCGAGTCGCGCGCAGGCCCAGGGCTTGCCGAGCCAGCCCTCGGGAGGTGGCCGATCCTCCGCGCGGATGATCTCGAGCCGCGCGTCACCCCGAGCCGCGTCGACAGCGAGGTCCGCCGTGCCATCGTGCGATCCGTCGTCGAGGACGACGAACTGGAGATCGGGCACGCCGTGCTGCGCGAGCACCGACGAGACCGCTGACTGGATCGTCCCTGCCTCGTTGCGCGCCGGGAGCAGGACACTGACCCGCTCCCGAGCGGGGGTCGCCGGGGGCCGGGGAGTGCGCAGGCTGCGCATGTTCGCGAACGTGTGGGCCGCCAGGCCGACCGCAGCTACCGTGCCGGCGGTGACGAGACCGGCCCAGGCCTTCACCATCGCGGCTGGCTCCACGCCCGCCACAGATAGGGGATCACGACGACACCCATGCACACGAAGCCCCAGAGGGCGACGCCCGGGCGGCCGAAGAACACGGCATTGGAGAGGACGCTCGACGCGTAGACCCACGTCAGCATAGTGATCGGGACGGCGTCGCCGGCGCTCTTGCGCGGCAGCAGGTCCAGTACCCATATGAGGACGATCGAGGCCAGGAGCCAGCCGAGGAAGTTCTGCAGGGGGATGCCCTCGATGCCCGGCAGCTCCCAGCCGACCTGGTTCCACGTCCAGTAACCCTCGCCGACCATCTGCGGATCGAGGAAGAGATCCCACGAGGCGAGGACGAGACCGCCGAGGAGTGCGGTGCCGACGCGAGTGGACGACAGTCGTTGCGCGGCCAGCAGGCACGGGTAGGCCATCATCGACCACGCGAGGGGGATGACGAGGGGGACGCCGAAGAGCATCGGCCCGAGGGCGTCGGAGTACTCGTAGTCGCCGAACGGGAAGGACGTTGCCAGTCCGACCCGTTCGATGAGCCAGCCGAAAGCGAGGGTGATGCCCAGGTATCCAGAGGCCCACGCGGTGCCCCGAGCGAGGATGGCATGGGAAGCCGTGGCGCCGAAGAAGGTCACGACGGTGGCGATCGTGAGAGCGGTGCGCGTCTCGTCGCTGACGAGCACCCAGATGATCTGGCCCAGGATGGTCAGCCCGACGAACACCCACGGCAGGTAGGCGAGCCAGCCCGAGGGACCGCGTCCGCGATCGGTCCGGGGGCCGCTGTACACCCGCATGCTCACGCCCCGAGTCTAGAGTCGACGTCATCGGGGTCGGAGGACGCTTGTGCGGTCCGATACGACCATCGTGAGGATCCTGGGTGCTGCCGTGAGCGCGTTCCTGGCTCTTCTCGCGCTCCCGGGAGCCATGGCGCCGCCTGCGACCGCAGGGGAGATGGTCCGTCCGATGGCGCGCGCACCCATCGCGATGTCGGCGCCGACGACTGCCCCGGCATTGAGCACCTTCCCGCTGACAGTCACCGTCCCCGCACTCCAGGGATCAACCACTGGCCGTACGGCGGTGCTCCTGGCCTCACGCGACGGCTCGACCTACACGCGGCTCTCGACGTGGAAGGTGCCCCCCGGCGGCCGGGTCAAGGAGTTCAACGTCGAGGCGGGGGAGGCCCTCGGACGCCTCTACCTGCGCACCGAGGTGAAGGGAAAGGGACTCGCGCCGCAGCGCAAGACCATCGCCCTGCGGGTGACCAACCCCTATCGGCCCACCGAACCCGACAACGCGACCATCCCGGAGGCGGGTGTGCCCGTCACCGGCACCCTCTTCGGCAACCACCCGATCGTCGGGACCCCGGAGTACGCCGGCACCGTGCGCCTGTGGGATGTCAGCACCTCCTGGAACCAGATCGAGCGGCAGCGGGGGCGCTACACCTGGGACGCGTTGGACCGCGAGGTCGCCAAGGCGGAGGCAGCTGGGCAGCAGGTGCTCCTCGTGCTCGGCGGCACTCCCGAGTGGGCGGCTGTGGCGCCCGCTCCCGGCGCCGAGTTCGCCGGTCCCGGCTCGTCCATGCCCATGACCGACCCGCGACTGTTCGAGGACTACGTGCGGGCCGTGGTCAATCGCTACGGCGGTCGCATCGCGGCCTACCAGATCTGGAACGAGGCGAACATCTCGCAGTTCTGGCGCGGCACCCCCGAGTTGATGGCCGACCTCACCGCCCGGGCGAACCGCATCATCAAGGATGCTGTCCCGGGGGCGACAGTCGTGGCCGCATCGACCGGCTCCCGGTGGGTCAAGGGGTTCACCGAGTTCTATCCGGACTACCTGGCCGCACTTCGCGAGTTCAACTGGCCCATCGATGCCTTTGCCGTGCATCTGTACCCGCTGCCAGGGGGCACGCCTCGGGAACGGGCCTTCCTGCTGGGCATGATGAACACAGCACTGCGCATCGCCGAAGCGCCGCCGCTGCCGATCTGGGAGACCGAGATCAACTACGGGATCACGAATCCCGGAACAGGTGATGCGGCTCGGTCGATCCCCGACGCGGAGATCCCCGCCTATGTCGGTCGCACGTACCTCGACTCCCTCCGTTACGGCATCGCCCGCTCCTATTGGTACGCGTGGACACCTGAGTACCGGTTGCTGGGGATCCAGATGTGGAACGGCTACCTCGCGACCCAGGCGTACGGGCGCGTTCGCGAGTGGGTCATCGGCTCCACCTTCCACGGCTGTTCGACCGCGGGCGTCGTCGTGCAGTGCAACTTCGATCGGAACGGCTATCCGTTCTACGTCGCCTACACCGACGACGGTAGCGCGGCGACCGTGAGCCGTCCGGACGGCATGACCGTGTTCCAGACGATGGACGGCGCCACCCAGGCCGCCGGCGCGCAGGTGGCGATCTCCGGCACCCCCGTGCTCATCGCCGGCCCCGTGCCGTGATCGACGATCTCGCGCGCCGCATCGTCGCGGCGCGTGCGGAATCGCAGGTCCTTGCAGCGCCCGTCAATCACGGTCTCACCACTGAACAGGCCTACCGCATCCAGGACCTCGTCCTCGCGCCGCGGATGACGACGGGTGGTGGGCGCGGCGGTTGGAAGCTCGGCTACACGTCTGCCGTCATGCGCGAGCAGATGGGCGTCGCCGAGCCCAACTACGGCCCGCTCGCGCGGGCCATGATCCTCGATGGGTCGACGTCGGAGGGCGCTGTCGTGTCCGCGGGAGTGACCCAGCCGAAGGTCGAGCCTGAGATCGCTGCGGTCCTCGACAGGGATGTCTCACCCGAGGCCACGCTCGACGAGGTGCGTGCAAGCGTTCGGTCCTGGCATCTCGCACTGGAGATCGTTGACTCGGTCTGGGAGGGCTATCGCTTCGACTGGGCGCTGAACACTGCCGATGGTTCCTCCGCGGCGTTCGTCGTCCTTGGCCCCGCCCTCCTGCCGGGGGACGGGCGTGATGGGGGCCCCGTCGATCTCTCCGCGATCGAGATCGAGCTGTCTCTCAACGGGGGACCTCAGGCACAGGGCCGCTCCGATGCCGCCATGGGCGACCCGGTCCGGGCACTCCACTGGCTCTCGCAGCGACTCGCTGATCGGGGCGAGATGCTGAGGGCCGGCGACGTCGTCATCACCGGTGGCCTCACCAAGGCCATCGACCTGGACGTGAACGACGTGGTGTCCGCACGGGTGACGGCTCCTGCGGCACATGCCGACGTGACTGTAGCCGTCCGACGTCACTGACCTGCGGACTCGGACTAGCCCCCGATCTCGGCGGCCTCTCCGGCGGTGATGCGCAGCAGCTCGTCGTACGTGGTCGGGAACACAAAGTGCGGATGCCCGGCCGCCGCCCAGACCTCGTCATACCGGGACAGGGCGATGTCGACGATGGTGCGCAGCGGTTCGGGGTGACCCACAGGGGCGACCCCTCCGATCGCGAAGCCGGTGGCCTTGCGCACCTGGTCGGCATCGGCCTTGTCGACATGATCGACATCGAGGGCCATGGCCAGGGACATGGTGTCGACCCGGTGGCCGCCGGAGGCCATCACCAGGACCGGCTCGCCGTCGGCGATGAAGATGAGCGAGTTGGCGATCTGCCCTACCTCGATGCCGAGCGCGGCGGCTGCCTCCTTCGCGGTCCGGGCGCTGTCGTCAAGGGCCCGGACCTCACCCCGGGCGCCCAACAGTTCCAATGCCCTTCGCACGCGGATGACGGACTCCTGCTCGGTGAACTCGCTCATGGAGCGAGCGTATCCACGGCAGACTGGCGCCATGGCGGAACAGCAGGTCGATCGGTTCACCGGCTTCCCGATCGAGGGGTTCGAGTTCTACGAGGCACTCGCGGCGGACAACACCCGGGAGTGGTGGGGTGAACACAAGGGCGACTACGAGCGATACGTCAAGGCGCCGATGGTGGCGCTGCTGAGCGAGCTCGAGGACGAGTTCGGCGCCCCACACATCTTCCGGCCTTACCGGGATGCTCGGTTCAGCAAGGACAAGACGCCGATCAAGGACCATCAGGGCGGAGTGGTCAACGTCGAGGACGCCGTCGCCTACTACGTGCAGGTCTCGGCCTCCGGCCTCATGGTGGCCGGAGGGTGGTACGCGCCGGAGGGGGCACAGGTGGCGCGTTTCCGTACGGCCGTGGACGGGGCGCCCGGCGCGGAGCTCGAGCGCATCCTGACCAGCATGCGGCGGTCGTGGACCATCGACGGCCGGCCATTGAAGACGCGTCCCCGCGGCTATGACGCGGACCACCCCCGCATCGATCTGCTGCGCTACCGCGCGTTGACCGTCGCTCGCACCTACGAGGTCGAGCCATGGATGGGAACGCGCAAGGCGTTCACCACGGTGCGGGATCGCTGGCGCGCGATGCAGCCACTGGTGGAGTGGCTCGCGGACCATGTCGGTCCGGCAGCCGACCCGGCGGACGGGGCCTGACCTGCTGACGTGTCGCATTCCGGGGGGCGTGCCGGGGATGGCCAGTCGGCCATGCCGCTGACACGGCCAGCGAGGCGAACGCGACACCGACGGTCAGGGCGATGACCGTGACCACGATCCTTCCGGGCTGCAGCGGTGCGCGCAGGGCGCCCTCGGCGATGAGCCGAGCCGCCCCTGCCAGCACGGCCGTGGCGCCCGCCGCCAGGGCGAGTGACCACTGCAGGCGTCCGGCTCGCCCACGAGTCGGTTCGGGATCAGAACGCGAGGGTCGGGACATGCCAGGACGGTAGAGCGGGGGTCTGACATAGAGCCCCGGCGCGATCAGACGCGCACGCGCTCACCCACGTCCGGGACCACCGCCGCGATGTCGAGTTCCCGGCGGATCCGCTCCGCCAGCGCCGCTGACGCCTCGGGCTCGCCGTGGTTGATGAAGACCTGGGTGGGAAGGGGGCCGCAGGACGTCAGCCACGCGAGCAGTTCATCGGCATCCGCATGGACCGAGAAGGCCTCGATCTCGGCGATCTCCGCACGCACCGGCACGTACTCGCCGTGGATCTTGATCTCGTGCGCCCCGTCGAGGAGCATCCGGCCGGGTGTGCCGACGGCCTGGTAGCCGACGAGCAGCACGCAGTTGTCGCGGTCGGGCAGGAGTGCCTTGAGGTGGTGTGTCACGCGGCCGCCGCTGCCCATGCCGGACGCCGAGACGATGATCCGAGCGCCCCCGCCGTCGAGGGCCATGGACTGCTCCGGAGTGGTCGCCTCATGCAGGTTCGGCAGGTCGATGGCATCCGTGCCGTGCGCGATGACGGCACTGGTGAGTTCCGGGTCCTCGTTGCGGATGGCGTCGAGATAGACGCGCAGGGCGGCCAGTGCCATCGGGCTGTCGGCATGGATGGGTGCGACGGGGATGCGCTGCTGGTCCTGCAGCCGCCGCAGTGCCTGCAGGAGGACCTCGGTCCGGTCGACGGCGAAGGCCGGGATGACCACCGTGCCCCCGCGCTTGAGGGTGCGGGTGATGACAGCGGCCATCTCATCGATCTCCGCGTCGACGTCACCGTGGTCCCGGTTGCCGTACGTCGACTCCAGGACGACGGCGTCGGCGGCGCACGGTGGCGTCGGCGGGTCGAGCAGCGGATGGTTTCCGCGGCCGAGGTCTCCACTGAAGACGACCGTGCGCTGACGCGACTCGTCGGTCAGCGTGACCGTCGATGAACCGAGGATGTGGCCGCTGACCTCGAGGCGGGCGGTGAGGCCGGGCACCGGGGTGAAGGCGTCGCCGAACTCGACGGGTCGCAGCATCGTGATCGCCCGCTCGGCGTCCTCGCTGCCGTACAGCGGCTGCGGGTCGGCATGTCGGGAGAAGCCCTTCTTGCGGGCCCAGGCGGTGTCCTCCTCCTGCAGGCGCGCGCTGTCCCGCAGGATGATTGGCACGAGCGCCGCGGTGTTGGGGGAGCAGTAGACCGGTCCGTCGAACCCCTCCCGCACCAGAGCGGGCACGAAGCCGCAGTGGTCGAGATGGGCGTGCGTGAGGATGACGCAGGTGAGGGTCGACGGGTCCAGGGGGAACGGGTCCCAGTTGCGGCTGCGGACGTCGCGGGGTCCCTGGAACATCCCGCAGTCCACCAGCAGCCGCCCACCCGCACCGCCGTCGACCGGCTCGGGCTCGACGAGGGTCCGGGAACCGGTGACGGTTCCGGTGGCGCCGAGGAAGGTCAGGAACACACCTCTGGTGTAGCACGTCGCCGGGGCGGTGTCAGGGCGGGCGGCGTCGGCCGACCACGGGCTCAGCCGATCGTGGGGTTGACGACTGTCAGGGGTCCGGTCTAGCGTTCTGTTCTGTTCGAACATGTGTTCGAACACTCGCTCCCGGGGGCTGGATTCGCGGCCGGCTCCCCGGGACGCCACCTCGGTCGCCGGGCCGCCTCGACCCCGGCTCGGCGGCCGAGGCTTCGGTGGTAGGAGGCGCAGGGCAGATGTCCCGTCGACACCCACCGGAGCGGGTCGACATGGTGGTGGGCGCCGATGGTGCGCCAGCGGCCTTCCGCTGGCGGGGTCGGGGATACATCGTGCGCAGCGTTCTCGCGAACTGGGTCGAGGCGATGCCGTGGTGGTCGGGAGGGATCCCGATCCGGACGGCGGGCGGCCAGAGTCACCTGCAGGGTCACCTGCACAGCCAGCTCTGGCGGGTCGAGGCGAGGGGAGTCACCGGTGCAGGCGTGTACGACCTGCGGCGGTCCCCCCTTCACATCCACGTGAGCACGACCGTGCGGTCGGCTGACCGGGGAGATGCTGTCAGTGTCTCCTGGTGGGTCGAGCGCGTCCTCGACTAGTACGCCTGGGAGTCCGTCATGTCCGTTGCCTCTGCTGCGCCTGCTGCCCGACCTGCTGCCCGACCTGTTCCCCGATCCGCCGACGCCCTGCTGGAGTCCGCCCGTCGCAGCCTGACGGAGGCGAGCATCGCCCCCACCGCCGCGGAGCGATACGCCGCGGCCCACCTGTGTGCCCTGCGGGGCGCTGCGGCCGTCGTCGCCTCCCGCGCCCGGCCCTCCTCGACCCGCTCCCGGGTCACCAGCGTCTGGACCCTGCTGTCCCGATCGACCCCGGAGCTGGGGGAGTGGGCCACGTTCTTCGCAGCGGGAGCGGCCAAGCGGGCATCGGCGGAGGCGGGGATCCCGTGCGTGTCCGTGCGCGAGGCGGATGACCTCGTCCGGGATGCCGGGGAGTTCCTGTCCCGCGTGTGCGGGCTCCTCGGTCGCCCGGACCAGCCGGGGATGGGCAGCACACTGCTGCACGTCGGCTAGTCGCCGATGTCCTTCGTGCACCTGCAGGTGGCATCTGCCTTCTCCCGGAAGTACGGCGCGGCCATGCCGCAGACGCTGGTCCAGCGGTCCGCCGAACTCGGCCAGCCGATCATCGGACTGACGGATCGGGACGGCCTCTACGGGGCCGTGCGGTGGGCGCGGGCCTGCCAGGACACCAGGGTGCGTCCGGTCCTCGGGGTCGACATGGCGGTCGAGGAGACGACGCCTCGGGAGGAAGGCGGTCGGGAGGACGGTGCGTCTCCGCGTCGGCGCACACCGGCTCGTGGCGGTTCGTGGATCGACGAGAGCCGGCCGCGGGTGCTCCTGCTCGCCTCGGGGGCCACAGGCTGGGCCTCGCTGTGCCGGCTGGTGTCGGCGGCGCATCTGGGGGACCACACCGAGCGCGGCACCCCGGTGCTCCCGTGGTCGGCCCTGCGACAGCATCACGAGGGGCTCGTCGCGCTGCTGACCGCTGACTCGGAGGCCGGTCGGCTGCTGCTGTCCCAGCGCCAGCATCGGGTCGCGAGCGTCCTGCGGCCCTGGCGGGCGATCTTCGGGCCACGACTGGGGTTCGCGGTGGTCTCCCATCGGCGTGAGCCGGGACATCGGCTCTCCACCCGGGCGGCGGCCACGATGCTCGGGTGGGCGCGCAGTGAACACCTCCCGGTCGTGCTGACCAATGCGGTGCGGTACCTCGAGCCGGCGGACTCCCGGGTCGCCGACGTCCTCGACTCAGCGCGGCGACTGGTGCCCTTGGACTCCCGGCACATCGACCCGGACAACGGCGAGGCGTACCTGAAGGACACCCGGCAGATGGCGGTGATCGCCGACGAGATCGCCACGGCCGCGGGGGAGTCGAGCGCGCGGCGCCTGTGGGACGACACCCTCCGGCTGGCGGAGTACTGCGCCCTCGACCCGGCGACCGACCTCGGCCTGGGTGAGGTCTTCGTGCCCGAGCTCGACGTCCTCGTCGGACATCCGGTACCGGCGCAGGAGGCCGATGCCCGGGCCACCGTCCTGCTGCGCTCGCGCTGCGAGTCGGCGGTCGACCACCGCTACCACCGTCGCGGGGAGCGACGCGAGGCCCGCGCCCGACTGGAGGAGGAGCTGCGCACCATCGCCCACCTGCAGTTCGCCGGCTACTTCCTCACCGTCGCCGAGGTCGTCGGGCTGATCCGTGACCGCGGTGTGCGGGTGGCGGCGCGCGGGTCGGGGGCCGGCAGCCTGGTCAACCACCTGCTCGGGATCTCCGGGGTCGACCCCCTGGGTCAGGGGCTGATCATGGAGCGGTTCCTGTCCCCGCTGCGCCGGGCGCTGCCGGACATCGACATCGACGTGGAGTCCGCGCGTCGCGAGGAGATCTACGGCTGGATCTTCGCGCGGTTCGGCACCGAGCGCACGGCCGCGGTGTCGATGATGGAGACCTACCGCGTACGGCATGCGATCCGCGATGTCGGCATGGCGCTGGGGCTGCCCACCGGCGAGGTGGGTGCCTTCGCCACCGCCTTCCCGCACATCCGGGCCCGCGACGTGCGCAACGCCCTCGCCGATCTGCCCGAACTGCGTGAGTCCGGGTTCGGTCGGCTGGCGGCGACCGGTCAGCTCGACGGCTTCCTCGACCTGGTCGAGAGACTGGACGGCCTGCCCCGGCACATCGCGCTGCACCCCTGCGGCATCCTGCTCTCCGACGCCACTTTGTTGGACCGCACACCGGTCGAGGGCAGTGCAGCGGGCTTCCCGATGAGTCACTTCGACAAGGACGATGTCGAGGAGATGGGGCTGCTCAAGCTCGACGTCCTCGGTGTGCGGATGCAGTCCGCGATGGCCCATGCGGTGAGCGAGATCGCCCGGGCCACCGGGGAGGTCGTCGACCTCGACGCTCAGCCTCTGGACGATCCGGCGACCTTCGCGCTCATCCAGTCGACGCAGACCCTGGGCTGCTTCCAGATCGAGTCCCCGGGACAGCGGGAACTCATCGGGAAGTTCGCACCGGAGACCTTCGGCGACCTCATCATCGACATCTCGCTGTTCCGGCCCGGGCCGGTGAAGTCCGACATGGTGACACCCTTCCTGCGGGCGCGGCAGGGCTGGAGCGATCCGATCTACCCGCATCCGGACCTCGAGCCTGCGCTGGCGGAGACCTGTGGGGTCGTGGTCTTCCACGAGCAGGTCCTGCGCATCGTGGCCACGATGACCGGCTGCTCGCTGGCCGAGGCGGACGAGACCCGGCGGTCGCTGGGCAGTCCGGAGGGACAGGACGACGTCCGCTCCTGGTTCTATCCCGCGGCACTGCGCCGGGGGTACGACCTCGACGTCGTCGAGCAGGTCTGGGACGTGCTGAAGGCCTTCGCCTCCTTCGGGTTCTGCAAGGCGCACGCCGCGGCGTTCGCCCTGCCGACGTACCAGTCGGCGTGGCTGAAGACCCATCATGCGGCGGCGTTCTATGCCGGGGTGCTCACCCACGATCCGGGGATGTACCCCAAGCGGCTGATCCTCGACGATGCCCGGAACCGGGGCGTGCGGATCCTCGGTCCGGACGTCAACCGGTCCGAGGACGTGTACCGGGTCGAGGGTGAGGGCGACGTTCCGGGCATCCGGGTGCCGCTCACGGAGGTGAAGGGCATCAGTGAGCAGGAGGTCGAACGGATGATCGCCGGTCGCCCCTTCTCCGACCTGGCGGATGCCTGGCGGCGCGGTGGCCTGTCCCGGCCCACGGCGGAGCGCCTGGTCGTGGTGGGTGCCTTCGATGCGCTGTACAGGCTGGACGTCCCGACCTCCCTGCGCACCCGGGGGCAGCTCTCCCGTCGTGACCTGCTCCTGCAGGTGGCCGACCTCGATCGCTGGAGCAGGGGTGCCCGGGTCACGGGTCCTGGTGGAGCCCAGCTGTCGTTGGGTCTGGACGCCGAGGGCGACCTGCATGGTGCTGCTCCGTCCACCGGCCTTCCGGAGATGACGGCAGGGGAACGGGTCCAGGCGGAGCTGGAGATCCTGGGGCTCGATGTCAGTCGGCACGTGGTGGACTTCCACACCCCGATGCTCGAGGAGCTCCGGGTCGCCGGCCTGCCACTGGTGCGGTCCCGCGATCTCACGCGGCAGCGATCACGTAGCGAGGTGTTCGTCGCCGGGGTCAAGGTGGCGACCCAGACGCCGCCGGTGCGCAGTGGTCGTCGGGTCATCTTCCTCACCCTGGATGACTCCACCGGCCCGGCGGATGCCGCCTTCTTCGACGATGTCCAGGGTCCCTATGCGGCCACGGTGTTCTCGTCCTGGCTGCTGCTGGTGCGCGGCGTCCTGCGCCGCACCGGCCCGCGTGGGGTGTCGATCCGGGCGACCGGCTGCTGGGAGCTCGCCGAGGTCCGACAGGCCTGGCAGGAGGGCGGTCCGCCCGGGGTCGGAGCCCTGCTGGCGGCGACCGATGCCCAGGCGGCGGATGTGATGGCGGGCGATCCGGCGACCGACCGGCCCACGTCGGGACGTCGACGTGTCCTGGTCCACGCCAGCGGCTATCGCCAGTCCCCCTACGCCGACGTCAAGCCTGCCGGTCCGGGGCGGGCTGTCCCGGCGGCGTCGTTGTGGCACTCGAGCCCGGGCAGTAGCGGGAGGATGGGCACATGAGCCGCAGTCAGGTCCGTCGTCCGCAGGGGCGCCTGCACCTCGACGGTGACGACACCGGGTGCACCATCCTGCACGTCGACATGGACGCCTTCTACGCGTCCGTCTCCCTGCGCGACCGTCCTGACCTGCGCGGCACACCCGTCATCATCGGCGGCGGGGGCACACGTGGTGTCGTCCTCTCGGCCACCTACGAGGCACGTGCCCTCGGCATCCACTCGGCCATGCCGATGTCCCGTGCACGGCGACTCGCCCCCCAGGCGACCGTGCTCGCCCCGGACCATCGCTGGTACGCCGAGGTCAGTCGCAACGTCATGTCCCTCTTCCGATCCATCACCCCGATGGTTGAGCCCCTCAGCCTCGACGAGGCCTTCCTCGACGTCTCGGGAGCGCTGCGTCGGCTCGGGAGCCCGACCGCCATCGCCGAGATGATCCGTGCCCGTGTCGAGGACGAGCAGGACATCACCTGCTCGGTGGGGGTGGCCACCACCAAGTTCGTCGCCAAGCTCGCCTCAACCCGGGCGAAGCCCGACGGCCTGCTCGTGGTCCCGGCCGATCGGGTGATCGACTTCCTGCACCCCCTGCCCGTCGGCGCGCTGTGGGGTGTGGGGGAGCGCACAGAGGAGCAGTTGGCCAGGCTCGGCCTGCGGACCGTGGGCGACATCGCCCACACCCCGAGGTCCACGCTCGAGCGCACCCTCGGATCATCTCTGGGAGCGCACCTGCACGAGCTCGCCTGGGGACGTGATCCGCGACCGGTGACTGCGGACGAGTCAGAGAAGAGCATCGGCAACGAGGAGACCTTCCCGCACGACGTCGACGATCCGGAGGTCATCCGCGCCCACCTGCTGAAGCTGTCCGACCAGGTTGCCGCACGACTGCGTCGGGCCGGGCTCGCCGGCCGTACGGTCTCCATCAAGATCCGTTTCTCCGACTTCACGACGATCACCCGCTCCCGCACCCTCTCCCATCCCACCGATGTCGGTCGCGAGGTCTACGACACCGCTCGGCACCTGTACGAGGCACTCGGCCTCGAACGGGTCCGCATCCGCCTCGTCGGCGTGCGCACCGAGGGACTCGTATCCGCTCAAGAGGCTCCTCGACAGCTCCTCCTCGGCGAGGAGGGCGACGGTCGCCGGGACGCGGAGGTGGCCGTCGACGCGCTGCGGGCCCGATTCGGCGCCGATGCGGTGCGACCCGGACGGCTCGTGACCGGACCTGCGGACACCGACGCCGAGGGTCCCCGCTGACCCCGGACCGGACAAACCGGGGGTACGGCTTTCGCTATCGCACTTCCGTGCCTATCCTTGACGTATCCGCACCCGGCGGGAGGAAAGGGGAGTCTCATGCCGCTGTCCGAGCATGAGCAGCGTCTGCTGGAGCAGATGGAACGCGCTCTCTACGCCGAGGATCCCAAGTTCGCCACGAGCCTTCGATCCTCCCGAGGCGCTCGCGCCTCCCGAGGGCACGCCGCCCTCGGCGTGCTCGCCGTTCTCGCCGGGCTCGGTCTGCTCATCGCCGGGGTCGCCACCACGGTGATCGCCCTCGGCGTCGTCGGCTTCGTGGCCATGCTCATCGGCTGCGTCCTTGTCTACTCCGCCTTCCGCGCCGGCCCGGCCCCCGCCGCGGAGGATGCTTCAGCCGAGGGGCCCCAGGCCCCGGGCGCTGGGGGATCCTCGGAGGCCCCCGGCGGCTCCGGGTTCATGGATCGCATGGAGGATCGCTGGCGTCGTCGCTCGGAGGACGGCCAGTAGGCCGACCCTCCGGCTCGTCGGCCACTCGGTCCTCGTCGCGACCGATCCTGTGACCCGGAGTGCCGATCACGGCACTGCTCGGGCAGGATGCCGTCATGAGCGATCAGACTCCTGCGCCCGTCGTCCCCGCCCAGCTCGGCCGCTTCTTCGATGACTTCGAGGTCGGCACGGTCTACCAGCATCCGTTCGGTCGGACGATCAGCGAGGCGGACTCGACGTGGTTCACGCTGCTGACCTGCAACACGAACCAGAACCACTTCAACGCCGATCTGGCCCAGTCGAACCCGATCACGCAGGGCCGGATCATCGTGAACTCCGGCCTGACCGTCGCGCTCGTACTCGGCCTGTCGGTGATCGACATGAGCCAGAACGCCGTGGCCAACCTCGGCTGGACCGACATCAGGCTCACGCACCCGGTCTACATCGGCGACACGATCTACGCGGAGTCCCTGTGCCTGGAGAAGCGGGAGAGCTCCTCTCGGCCGGAGATGGGCATCATCCGGATGAAGACGCGCGGCCTGAACCAGGACGGCGACGAGATCGTGTCGTGGTTCCGCTCTGTCATGGTGCCCAAGCGCAGCAGCGGCATCGGCCAGGACTACTTCCCCGAGGCCAAGACCGGTCCCATGCAGGTCGAGGCCTGACCGATCCACGACCACGGTGGGGAGCGAAGCGCATGACGAGCACGGATGGTGAGCCGGCGGAGGTCGTCATCATCACGCGACCTGCTGTACCGCAACCGCCGAGCCCGGTCGAGGCCCTTCGCGAGATCCTCACGAGCAGTCTCGGTCTGGCCACCTACACGGCCACGACAATGGTGTCCCTCGTCGAGCAGACGGTGACGGCGGCCGTCAACGCCGCACTCGACCGGCTGGTCCCGGCGATCGCCGATGCCGTGGTCGCGCGGCTGGATCTCACCGACCTCGTCATCGATCGGGTCGACCTCGCCCGGGTCGTCAACTCCACCCTCGACGAGCTGGACCTGACGACCCTCGTGCTGGATCGGGTCGACGTCGATGCGATCGTCGGTGCAGCCGACATCGAGGCGATCATCGACCGGGTCCCGATCGTCGCCATCGCGGACTACGTCATCGACGAGATCGACCTGCCCCAGATCATCCGGGACTCCACGAGCGGGGTCGCTGGCGAGGCACTCGACTCGGTGCGACGGCAGGGGGTCGGAGCGGACATGCTGCTCTCCCGGGTCGTCGACAGCGTCATCCGGCGACGTGAGCGCAACCTCGACGCTCCGGGTGATCCGCAGTCCCTAGCCGGTGTCTCCGAGCAGGCGCACCGCAGAGACGAGGGCGAGCGCGCATGACCACGTTCCGCGAGTACCAGCAGGCTCGGGCGCAGGGCATGGTGCCGGATCACACCGTCGCCGAACTGCCCACCGACGCGATCCGGTTCCAGGGGGAGCGTGCCGGGCTGGTCAGTCGTGCGGTCGCGGCCTTCCTGGATTTCCTGCTGATCTTCGCCATCGTCCTGGGCACGATCGCGGTCATCTGGATGCTGTCGTTCATCGTGTCCCCGATCAACCCGGCCGACCTGTCGGGATCCGCCGCTGTGCAGACCGTGGCCGACCGGCAGCGGCGCATCCCGCAGGTCGGCCTCATGATCGTCTACGGCTACGTCCTCAACGTCCTGTACTGGACAGCCTTCTGGGCGCTCTCGGGGCGCACGGTCGGCAACCTGCTCATGGGCCTGCGTGTGGTGAACCGCAAGGGGGATCACCCGGGCTGGCTGCTGTCGCTGCTGCGGGCGATGTTCTGCACGATCTTCCCGGTCGGCCTGCTGTGGGTCGCCGTCAGCAAGTCCAATCGCTCGGTTCAGGACACCGTGCTGCGCACGAGTGTGATCTATGACTGGGTCGTGGGAATCCCGTGGCTGGCACGCTCTGATGCGGAGGTCGAGCGGGACATGAGTGCGTCCCTGCGGGGAACGCACGATGGGGAGCATTCGTCCGATACTGCAGACAGGGCATGACACCGACATCGAGGAGCACACAATGACAGTTCAAGGATCCCGACACGCCTGTGCAGCGCTGCTCGCTGCAGGTGCCATGGTCGCGCTGGCGGCCTGCTCTTCCGGAGGCGACGCTGCGAACGTGCCCGACGGCGCCGATGCGGCCATGGTCGCGCTCTGTGAGGAGATGGTCGGTCAGGGTCTGTCGCCCGAGGAGGCCGACGCCCTCGCCGTCGAGAACGGCTACGTGTCGCGAGTCGGCTCCGTCGACGGAGAGCCCATGGCCGTGACCATGGACTACCGCACGGACCGCTTCACGTTCGACGTCGAGGGCGGCGCCGTCGCCGCGTGCACCTACGGGTGATGCACTGCGGCCCTGAGGTCAACTGGTGATGTCCTTGCGGTCGAAGCGCAGGACGGCGGCGCTGATGAGGACGGCGAAGACGATCACCGCATAGGCGACGCCGATGGTCATCTGCTGCCAGTCGATGGTCGGTGCCAGAGCGTCGACCCAAGCCGTCGTGTATTCGCCGGGGAGAAGGCGCCGGACGTCACCGAGCGCCTCGATCGCGTCGAGGATGTTGACCACGATGACGATGACCACCGCTGCGCCCACGGCGCCGAGGGGCACGTCGGTCAGGACGCTCATGAGGAACGCCAGCCCTGCCGGAATCAGCAGCATGACGAGGATGTAGCCAGCCACGATCAGAAGGCGCAGCCACGAACCGGTGACGTCGACGGAGCCGCCGAGGGGGCTGACCAGAGGATTGAGACCGAAGGCAAGTGCTCCGATCACCCACGATGCCAGCACGAGGATGGCGAGGGAGGCGGTGGTGAGGATCAGCCCGACGATGACTTTCGACCGCAGGAGCCGCCGGCGGGGGACCGGCGCGGCCAGCAGGTAGCGCAGTGTGGACCACGACGCTTCGCTGGCCACGCTGTCGCCGAGGAACATGGCGGCGAGGATCGTGAGGAGGAAGCCGGAGCCGAAGAACAGCATGGTCAGGGCGAAGTTCCAGGCGCCCCCGGTCGCGAGGCCGACCAGGTCGAGGTCTCCGTCGCCGAAACCTCCTCCTCCGGAGGAGGACGGCCCGAGCAGCACTGCGAGGACCACGATGACCGGCAGGGCGATGCCGACCCCGAAGGCCACGAGCGTGCGTCGACGCCGCAGCTGCCGCACGAGTTCCACCCTGACCGTCAGGGTCCGGTGCGGGTCGTAGCCCGAAGGGAGCGAGGGCGTGCCCTGCGTCGTCATGTCCTCACCTCACCGAGCGGCGTGTCGTCCGTGCGCCGCGTCACGACGTCGTGGCCCTCGCCGACGAGGTCGAGGAAGACGTCCTCGAGACGGCGTCCCCGATGCTCGGAGAGCAGGTCGGTGACGGTGCCCGCGGCGATGACGCGGCCTGCACCCATGACGATCACATGGCTGCAGGTCTGCTCCACCTCACTGAGCAGGTGCGACGAGACGATGACGGTGCGCCCCTCCTGCGCATAACTGCGGAGGGTCTCGCGCATCTGCTTGATCTGCGGCGGATCGAGGCCGTTCATCGGTTCGTCGAGGACGAGGAGGTCCGGCATGCCGAGCATGGCCTGCGCAATGCCGAGCCGTTGCTTCATGCCCTGGCTGTAGGTGCGCACCCGGCGATCGATGGCCGGGCCGAGGCCGGCGATGTCGAGCACCTCCGCATGGCGCGGATCGCCGCTGCGGCCGGAGGCGCGCCAGAACA
>JAURME010000152.1 GCA_030830865.1 Candidatus Nanopelagicales bacterium
ACCTCCGGGATGACGTCGCCGGCCTTGCGTAGGAACACCATGTCTCCGACGAGGACGCCCTTGCGCTGCACCTCGAAGGCGTTGTGGAGCGTGGCCATCGATACGGTCGACCCGGCAACACGCACCGGCTCCATCACGGCGAACGGGGTGACGCGCCCCGTGCGCCCGACGTTGACACAGATGTCCAGCAAACGGGTGCGCACCACCTCCGGCGGGTACTTGTAGGCCATCGCCCATCGGGGTGCCCGGGAGGTCTCCCCGAGCTGGCGCTGCAGGGCGAGCTCGTCGACCTTGACGACGACACCGTCGATCTCGTGCTCGACATCGTGGCGGTGCTCGCCATAGTGCTCGATGAACTCCCGGACGCCTGCCGCGGAGTCGTGGACTCGAGCACGCGAGCTGACCGGCAGGCCGAGGGCGGACATGACGTCGTACGCCCCGCTCTGGGTGAGGACCTCGACGCCCTCAACCGCGCCGACCCCATGGACGGTGAGCTTCAGGTTCTCCAGTCGCTGCACGGCCCGGTGAAGGTCGGCCTCGAGGCGCGCGATGCGAGCGTCGGCCCGCGCACCCGTGCGCCCCTCGCGGAGGACAGCCGCAAGGTCCTGCTCTCGACGGTCGATGCGCTGGCGCAGCGACCCCGCCGCGGTGTTCCGGGGGTTTGCGAACACCGGCAGCCCCAGATCTGCCTGTTCTGCGTTGATGCGGTCGAAGTCCGCGACCGGGAAGAAGATCTCGCCTCGCACCTCGAGCAGGGCCGGCACCTGCCCATCGACCGGCTCGAGCACCTTGGGCACGGCCGGGATGAAGCGGGCGTTGTAGGTGACGTCCTCGCCCACCGTGCCGTCGCCGCGCGTCGCCAGAGTCTCCAGACGGCCGTGCCGGTAGACCGCATCGACCGCAAGTCCATCGATCTTCAGTTCGCACAGCATCGCCGGCAGGGTGCCGAGGCCGGCCTCGACCCGGTCGAACCACGCGTCCAGCTCCTGGGCATCGAAGGCGTTGTCGAGGGAGTACATGCGCACGAGGTGCTCTACCGGCTCGAACATCTCCGACCGCGAACCGCCGACGGTCTGCGTCGGGGACTCCCCGCTCGCGAGCTCGGGATGGACCCGTTCGAGCTCGACGAGCTCGCCGTAGAGGTTGTCGTACTCAGCATCGGACAGGCGTGGCGCGTCCTGCTGGTAGTACGCCGCGCGGGCCTCGTTGATGGCATCGACCAGTTCGGCCCACCGCGCGCGCTCAGCCTCGTCGATCATTGGGCCCCTCCTCAACCTCGTCCTGCCGCAGCACGCGGCCCACAGCGGCGCACGCGGCCAGCGCCGTACGGGCCCATGATGGCGAAGCCCCCGCAAGCCCACACGTCGGCGACACCGCGATTCGGGCCAGTGTGTGCGGATCGTTCAGGCCCAGGCGGTCGAGGAGTCCTCGGATGGCCGCACTGGCAGCGGTGTCGGACAACCGTCCGGATCCCGTCGACGGCACTGTTCCGGCGATCAGCCCCTCTCCTGCCTCGAGCAGGTGGCCGAGTGCCTGGTCGGTCTGGTCATCGACACCGATGAGGTCGAGGGACACGAACGCGGCTCCCGCCTCACGCAGCAGCGCGACCGGCGGACGGGACGCGCAGCAGTGGACCCCGGTGATCGCATCGGGAGCGGCCCCCAGCACCCGACTGAGCACCCGGCCCGTTACCTGGGGGTCCACAGCGGCGTACCTCGACAGGCCACTGGCGGTCCCTATGCGGCCGTCGAGGACGGCGGGGAGCCCCGGCTCGTCCACCTGCACGACGATGGCCGACGCCCCCGGAACCCGACGCCGCAGGTCGGCGACGTGCTCGATCAGGGCTGCCGCGAGCGCATCGGCCAGCTCAGAGACCGCACCCGGGTCGGACAGCGCCCGCTCGCCGGAGCGGAGTTCGACCGCAGCCGCCATGGTCCACGGCCCGACGACCTGTGCCTTCACCGGCCCGGCGTATCGCTGCGTCGACTCCTCCAGCGCATCGAGATCCTCGTTGAGGAAGGACGCCGCGCGGCGCGTCTGGCGTCCGATCGCACCCGCGAAGCGCCAGCCGTCAGGCGTGGTCTCCAACCCGAACCCGACCTCGACGCCGGCCAGCAGCGCTCCCGTTCGGCCGACCATGTCGGCTCCCGGGCCCCTGGCCGGAAGCTCGACCACATGCACGAAGTCCGGGAGCTCCCCGGCGACGATCCGGGCGGCCTCGAGGGCGTTGTCCCCGGGCATCGATCCCACCCCCGTGGCGACTGCCGGCCCCCACGGCAGCGTCATGCGGGAACCACGCGGTGCGTGCGGTCGACCGTCGCCGACCCCACCACCCGGGTACCGTCGTAGACGACGACGGACTGACCCGACGCAAGGCCCCGGATCGGCGCTTCGAGGTCGACGAGCAGTCGCTCGCCCTCCACCCGGACCCGGGCCGGAATCGCGGATCCGTGAGCGCGCACCTGCACCTCGAGCGCAGTCACCTCTCCTTCGAGTGGCGCTCCTGTCCAGGTCAGGCCCTCGCCCTCGATCCGGTCCACGTCGAGCAGCTCCGGCGCCCCCACGCGAACCGTCGACGTCACGATGTCGACGTCGACGACGTACCGGGGCGCACCGTGCGGAGCCGGCACGGTCAGGCCCAGTCCGCGTCGCTGGCCGACCGTGTACGCGTGGGCGCCATCGTGGCGCCCGAGCACCTCTCCGGATGACACATCGACGATGTCGCCGGGCTGCGAGCCGATCCGTGCGCGGACGAAGGCCGCGGTGTCGCCGTCGGGGATGAAGCAGATGTCGTGACTGTCCGGCTTGCGCGCCACGAGCAGCCCTCGCTCGGCCGCCTCGGCCCGGATGTCGTCCTTCAGGTCACCGCCCAGGGGCAGCAGCGTGTGCTCCAGCTGCGCCCGCCCGAGCACCCCCAGGACGTAGGACTGGTCCTTCGCCGGATCGATCGCCCGGTGGAGCTCCGGGCCGTCGGCTCCCGCCAGGATCTGCGCGTAGTGACCCGTGGCCACGGCATCGAAATCCATCGCCAGGGCGCGTTCGAGCACGGCGGCGAACTTGATCCGCTCATTGCACCGGATGCAGGGATTGGGTGTGCGGCCGCGCTGGTACTCGGCGACGAAGTCGTCGATCACGGCCTCGCGGAACCGGTCGGACAGGTCCCATACGTAGAACGGGATGCCCAGGTGGTCGGCGATCCGCCGTGCGTCGCGGGCATCGTCGAGGGTGCAGCACCCCTTCGTTCCTCCTGCCGCGGCAGCCGCCTTGGAGAGGGCAAGGTGCACGCCCACGACCTCATGACCGGCATCGACGAGCCGGGCGGCGGCGACGGACGAATCGACCCCACCCGACATCGCGGCGATGACGCGCATGTCAGCCCGTCCGTCCGGCGACAGAGCCGGCACGCGCGGCACGCTCGACCACCCCGGGCAGGGCGGCGAGTACGGCCTGGACGTCGGCTGCTGTCGAGGACTCCCCCAGGCTGAAGCGGAGAGAGGACCGGGCAGTCGCCTCGTCGGCCCCCATGGCCAGCAGGACATGGCTGGGCTCGGGTATGCCCGCCGTGCAGGCCGATCCCGTCGAGCAGTCGACACCCGCCGCGTCGAAGAGCATGAGCAGCAGGTCGCCCTCACACCCGGGGAAGGAGACATGCAGGTTCCCCGGCAGTCGTTCATCGGGCCCGGTACCGGGGTCTCCGTTGACCACGGCAGTGGGGACAGCGTCGAGGATCCCGACGCGCAGGGCCTCGCGCAGGGCCGCCAGATGGCGCGCGCGCTCCTGCTGTCCGCGCACGGCATGCTCGACGGCGACCGCGAACGCGGCGATCGACGGAGCGTCGAGGGTCCCGGACCGGACCTCGCGCTCCTGCCCGCCGCCGTGCAGCACCGGAGTCGTCTTCTGCGTGGGATCGAGGATGAGAGCACCCACGCCGAAGGGACCTCCGATCTTGTGGCTGCTGATGGTGACCGCCGTGGCGCCGAGTGTGGCGAGGTCCATGGGCAGATGGCCCAGCGCCTGAACTGCGTCCGTGTGGAAGGGCACTCCGGCGGCCCGGCATGCCTCGGCGACCTGATGCACGGGCTGCACCGTGCCGAGTTCGTTGTTCGCCCACATCACCGTGCACAGGGCGACCGGATCGTCGCCGGCCAGACGGGCGAGGACGTCGTCGACGGACACCCGACCGAGACTGTCCACGGGTAGCCAGTCCACACGGGCGCCCTGGTCGGTCTCGAGCCACACGATCGGATCCAGCACCGCATGGTGCTCGATGGCCGACGCCAGGATCGTCGTCGCGCCCCGAGCTGCGCGCTCGGCCCAGAACAGGCCCTTGATCGCCAGGTTGTCCGCCTCCGTGCCTCCGGAGGTGAAGACCACCGCACTCGGTCGCACGGACAGCTGCCCCGCGATCGACTCCCGCGACTCCTCGACGACCTGCCGACGCCGACGGCCCGCCGCGTGCAGGGATGACGGGTTACCGAACCGCTCGGCTTCAGCAACCCACGCCGCCCGCGCCTGCGGGAGCATCGGCGTGGTGGCCGCATGGTCGAAATAGGCTCGGCTGCTCACAGCCTCCCAGCCTAGATGCTCACCGCGCTGGCGCGACTCCCCACTCTGGGCGCCGAGCGATCAGTTGCCGGTGAACTCGGCCGGACGCTTCTCGATGAACGCCTGCATGCCGATCGACTGATCGTCGGTGGCGAAGAGCCCGGCGAACCGCACACGCTCGATGTCGAGACCGGTAGCCAGATCGGTGTCCATCCCGTGGTCGACGGCCTCCTTGGCCGCTCCCAGGGCGAGAGCAGGGCCGGCCGCGAGTTTCTGTGCCAGCCCGAGAGCGGCGGTGTAGGTCTCCTCGGCCGGCACCACCCGATTGACCAGGCCCATGCCGAGGGCCTCCTCAGCGGTCACGTGACGACCGGTGAGGATGAGGTCCTTGGCCCGCGAGACGCCGATGAGCCGCGGCAGCCGCTGAGTTCCGCCGGCGCCCGGGATGATCCCGAGGAGGATCTCGGGCTGACCGAGCTTGGCGCTGTCGGCCGCGATGCGCAGGTCGCAGCACAGCGAGAGCTCACACCCACCGCCGAGCGCGTACCCGGTGACCGCCGCGATCGTGGGCTGAGGGATCCGCGCGACCGCGTTGAAGCATTCCTGCAGATCGGTGGAGGCGCGGAGCATGTCCTGGTAGGACATGTCGCTCATCTCCTTGATGTCCGCACCTGCGGCGAAGACCTTCTCGCCGCCGTAGACGATCACGGAACCGACATCCCGACGACCCGCGACCTCGACAGCGGCCTCGCGGATCTCGTTCTGCATCTGTCGGTTGAGAGCATTCATCGGAGGGCGCTGGAGGCCGATCGTGGCCACACCATCCGTGACCTCAAGGGTGATGAACTCCGCCATGGTGACTGGTCTCCTCCTGCGAGCGGCCAACGCCTTCCGGACCTCCCGGACTCCGGTGTGGAGCCTAGCCACGGCAGTGGCGCGGGATACCACCTGTACCGTGACGGCGTGACTGGTCACGGCTCTGCTGGATGGGATCCCCTGGGTGCGGCTCCCGACGGGCGGGGTGGAGCGAACGTCGCGCTGTGGGCCCAGGGCGCCGATTCCGTCGAGTTGTGCGTGTTCGACGAGCGGGGCCACGAGGAACGGATCCCCCTGCACGAGCGGGTCTTCAACGTGTTCCACGCCCACGTGTCGGACATGCCGGTCGGCACCCGCTACGGGTTCCGCGTGCACGGTGAATGGGACCCCCGTCACGGCCATCGCTGGAACGCGAACAAACTGCTCCTGGATCCCTACGCCAAGGCCATCGACGGCACCTTCCGCCTCGATCCGGCCATCTTCGGACATGTTCCCGGTGACGACCTGACGATGAGCACGTCCGACTCGGCGCCTTTCGTACCCCGGTCGGTCGTCGTCGACGAGGCCTTCGACTGGGGTGACGACGCCTCTCCCGGCACGACTTGGGGCGACACCGTCATCTACGAGACTCACGTTCGCGGCATCTCGCGTCTCCACCCGTCCGTGCCCGAACATGAGCGAGGTACCTACGCCGGGCTCGCGCACCCGCACGTCATCGAGCACCTGACGACGCTCGGCGTCACAGCTGTCGAGCTCCTGCCCATCCACCAGTTCGTCGATGAGGTCCATCTGCTCGAGGTGGGCCTGACGAACTACTGGGGCTACAACTCCATCGGCTACTTCGCACCGCACGCCGCCTACTCGTCCACCGGTTCCCGCGGCGGTCAGGTCAGCGAGTTCAAGCGCATGGTCAAGGCCCTGCACGCGGCTGGTCTCGAGGTCATCCTCGACGTCGTCTACAACCACACCGCCGAGGCCAACCAGGACGGTCCGATGCTGTCGTTCCGGGGCATCGACAATGACGACTACTACCACCTGCGCGACGAGGGCCGGTTCTATGCGGATTACACCGGCTGCGGCAACACCCTGGACGTGTCCAAGCCCCACGTGCTGCAACTGGTGATGGACTCGCTGCGCTACTGGGTCCTGGAGATGCACGTCGATGGGTTCCGCTTCGACCTCGCCTCAGCACTCGCCCGCTCGTTCCACGACGTCAACATGCTCGGCAACTTCATGACGACCATCCAGCAGGATCCCGTGCTGCGCCGGGTGAAGCTCATCGCCGAGCCCTGGGATGTCGGCCCGGGCGGCTATCAGGTGGGAGAGTTCCCGCCGCTGTGGACCGAGTGGAACGACCGCTATCGGGACAGCGTGCGTGACTTCTGGCGTGGCAGCGAAGGCATCGGCGAGTTGGGCTGGCGACTGTCGGGGTCGGCCGACCTGTACGCCTCGGAGGGTCGGCGGCCGTTTGCCTCCATCAACTTCGTCACGGCGCACGACGGCTTCACGCTCCGCGATCTGGTGAGCTACGACCACAAGCACAATGAAGCGAACCTCGAGAACAACCGCGACGGAACGGACAACAACCGTTCATGGAACTGCGGCATCGAAGGCGAGACGGATGACGACGCCGTCAATCGTCTGCGTCACCGGCAGTTGCGCAACCTCTTCACGACCCTGCTCCTGTCGACCGGCGTCCCGATGATCGCCGGGGGCGACGAGTTCGGCCGCACCCAGGGCGGAAACAACAACGCGTACTGCCAGGACAACGAGATCTCCTGGTACGACTGGTCATGGGAGGCGTGGCAGTCGGAACTGAAGGTGTTCGCCAGCGACGTGCTCGCACTGCGCCGACTGCACAGTGCGTTTCGTCAGCGCTACTTCTTCGCCGGGCAGCCGCTCGTGGACGGAGGGCCTAAGGACTTGGCCTGGTTCGGGCCCGACGGCGAGGAGATCACCGAGGCGGACTGGCATGACGAGGGTGCGCGGACCCTGGCGATGTACCTCGCCGGAGAGGTGCATGGCGAGGACGGTCAGGGTCGTCCGATCCGCGACGAGGCCTTCCTCTTGGTCCTGCATTCCGGCGACGACGACATCGATGTGACACTGCCGGCCGGGCCGTTCGCC
>JAURME010000153.1 GCA_030830865.1 Candidatus Nanopelagicales bacterium
AAGGAGGCCACGCGCCTGACGACCGTGGCTCGCCGGGCCGGCCATTACGCCGCGGGCGAGTACCGGGCTCCCCTGAGAATCATGGGCATCGGCGTGCTCGTCATCGAGCTGGCCCTCGCCTTCGGCGTCATCGCCCTGCTCGTCACGCTCTTCACCTGATCACCCCTTGCCCCAGCAGCGGTCAGGGGTGCAGGAGAGCCCAGAGCGCCACCGCCGACGCTGCCGCCACGTTGAGGGAGTCGACGCCGCCCGCCATCGGGATGCGCACGTGGACATCGACGGACTCCAGGCCACGGTCGGAGATCCCGTCCCCCTCGGTGCCCAGCACGAGCGCGACCGGGCCCGCTGGTCGGAAGTCGTCGAGGCTGATCGCATCGTTCGTCAATGCCAGGCCGGCGACCGTGAAGCCGCGACTGCGCAGGTCCTCAAGACCACTCGGCCAACCACCCAGGCGCGTCCACGGCACCTGGAAGACCGTGCCCATGGACACGCGCACGCTGCGGCGGTAGAGCGGGTCGGCGCACCTGGGGGTCACGAGCACGGCATCGGCTCCGAGTGCGGCGCAGGAGCGGAAGATGGCCCCGACATTCGTGTGGTCGACGATGTCCTCGAGGATGACGACGACCCGGGCCTCACGGTCATCGAGCAGCTCCGCGACCGAGGGCAGCGGTGGCCGGTGCATCGCGGCCAGAGCCCCACGGTGGACGTTGAATCCGGTGATTGTGTGGAGAACCTCCCGGGTGGCCACGTAGACAGGAACGGACCCGAGTTCCCCGGCGTCGACCGACTCCAGCAGCGGCATGAGCCCGTCCAGCCACTTGTCCTCCATGAGGAAGGACCGCGGCCGGTGACCGGCCTCGAGGGCTCGTTGGATCACCGAGGTGCTCTCGGCGATGTACAGGCCCTTCTCCGGCTCGGACCGCGATCGCAGGGCCACGTCGGTCAGCCCGACGTAGTCGTGGAGCCGTTCGTCTTCCGCCGCCTCGATCCGGACGACGGTCATACGGGCGCCGCTCCGAGGGCTCGCCGCACGGAGTCGACGAACAGTTCCGGCTGCTCCCACGACCCGAAATGCCCTCCGGCGGGAAGCACCTCCCAGTCCGTGATGGTGAGGCATCGCTCGGCCCAGGCCCTCGGCCACCGCCTGATGTCGTTCGGGAAGATCGACACCGACACGGGCACTGTCACGAACGGCGGGTCCGGGTTCTCGGCCTTGTGGCGGGCGTGCTCGACGTAGAGCCGCATGGCGGAGGTGATGGTGCCGGTTGCCCAGTAGATGGTCGCATTGGCCAGGAGTTGCTCGCGGCTCAGCGCCTCCTCGACATCACCCTCGTAGACCGTGAAGGAGCGGCACATGTCGACGAGCCACGACAGCAGGCCCGCCGGGGAGTCGTTCATCGCCACCGCGTAGGTGTGTGGGCGGTGGGAGTTGATGGCCACGTGCTCGACTCGTCCGGTGGCGACGGCCTCGTCCCAGTGCCGCAGGGAGTCGCGCTCGAAGTCGGTCAGCTCGTCGACGTCACCGGGAGCCGGGGGAAGCCCGGTCGGCATCGTCAGATGCAACGAGGTCAGCGAGCCCTGTCGATCGGACCGGGCCAGGTCGGTGAGGATGTTGGCACCCCAATCACCGCCGGCTCCGGCATACCGGTCGTAGCCGAGAGCTGTCATCAGGTCGTCGAGGGCCCGCGAGATGCGCCGACCGTTCCAGCCCTCGTCCACCGTCGGTCCCGAGAACCCGTACCCGGGGATGGAGGGGCAGACGACGTGGAATGCGGGTGCCCCGGGTGCACCGTGCGCGTCCGGATCGGACAGCGGGCCGATGCAGTCGATGAACTCGATCACCGAGCCGGGCCAGCCGTGGACCAGCAGCAGGGGTGTGGCATCGGCGCGCGGGGACCGCTGATGGAAGGCATGGATGCGTTGGCCGTCGACCACGACCTCGACCTGATCGAAGGAGTTGAACCGCTCCTCCACGGCATACCAGTCGAAGGATTCGGCCCACTCCTCAGCGAGTCCGCGAACGTAGGCAGGGTCCGTGCCGAGTTCCCACCCGACGCCGGCGTATTCCGCGGGCCAGCGCGTGCGGCGCAGGCGTTCCCGCAGGTCGTCGATCGCGGCCGGATCGACGTCGATGCGCGCAGGCGCGGGTCCTTCCATGGCCTGCAGGCTAGCCGTCAACCCAGCTCGCGAACGAGGGCATAGGCCTCACGCGTGGCATAGATCTGCCGACGGGGAGCGAAGGCGTCACCCAGCACGTGCACCTGTGGGACCCGTCCCCGCAGCTCGGTCGCCAGCCCACCCAGCGGCACTCCCCCACAGGCCAGGACGACGGAGTCGACACCCGTGATCGTGCCCGGCAGTCCGGAGTACACCTTGCGCAGTCGCACGACGCCCTGCTCGATGGCCGCGACCTGCTCGGAGAAGCGGAACTCGACGCCGTTCTCCTCCAAGCGGGCCATGACGCCACCGAGCATGTAGCGGCTGAGCAGTGGGGCGGGCCCGGGTGTGCCGTAGACGATCGTGACGTCGCGACCGCGGGTGGCGAGGAAGTCGGCGACCGCGAGCGGAGGCATGTGGTCGTCCTGTGCGATCACGACGACCCGCTGGCCCACCTCGGCGTCACCGGAGACCACGTCCCGCACGTCGTGGACGAAGGGCAGATCGTCCCCCGGGATGTTCGGGCGACGACGGTCCGTGCCGGTTGCCACGACGACGACGTCCGCTCCCGCCGCAACAACCGAGTCGACATCGGCCCGAACTCCCAGCCGGACGTCCACGCCCAGATCACGCACCCGTCGCTCCTGCCAGTCCAGGAAGGTGCCAAAGGGCTCGTAGGTCGGCGCGGCTGACGCGGTCCGCAACAGGCCTCCGAGGCGATCCGACGCCTCCCACAGCTCGACCGAATGGCCACATTCTGCTGCCAAGGCCGAGAACTCCAGGCCCGCCGGCCCACCGCCCACGACCAGCATCCGACGGGGACTCTCGGTCACCACCGGCCACGTCACCGTGCTCTCGGTCCCGGCGTGGGGGTTGATGGTGCAGGCGAAGGGCGTCTTCTCCACGACTGCCGTGCTGATGCAGTCGTTGCACCCGGTGCAGGGTCGGATGTCGTCGGAGCGCCCCTGCTCGGCCTTCAGCACCCACTCGGAGTCGGCCAGCAGGCCGCGGGCCACGCCGACGATGTGCGCATTGCCGTCGGCGATGACCTGCTCAGCGACCTCCGGTGTCGTCACCCGTCCCGTGTAGGCGATGGGGAGGTCGACGGCACGCATGAACTCGCCGGACATCTCCGCCCACGCTGCAGGCGGATACACGTGGGACTGGATGTACGACGGATTGCCCCAGTTGCTGCCCGCCACGAGGCTCAGGTAGTCGATCATCCCGGTGGCCTCGAGCCGCTGGGCGATCTCGATGCCCCCCGCGAGGTCGTAGCCGCCCGGCGCCTCCTCGAACATGTTGAAGCGCACGCCGACGGTGTAGTCATCACCGCAGCGCTC
>JAURME010000154.1 GCA_030830865.1 Candidatus Nanopelagicales bacterium
AACGGCATGGAGGGCGAGCCGGCCAGCAGCAAGGACGTCGTCCTCCTCACCTCCTCACCCCACCTGGTCCTCGATGGGATCGAGGCTGCGGCGCGCACCGTCGGAGCCACCGAGGCCTTCCTCGCGGTGCACCGCGGCTCACCTGCGATTCCGGTGCTGGAGCGCGCGATCGCCGAACGTCCGGACACCGAACTGCCCATCACCCTCGACACTCCCCCGGCCCGCTACGTGGCCAGTGAGGAGAGCGCCCTGTCGCACTGGATCGGCGATGGCATCGCCCAGCCGGTCTATCCCGATCGACCCTTCCAGAAGGGGGCCGACGGACGCCCCACCCTGGTGCAGAACGTCGAGACGCTCGCGCACCTCGGACTCATCGCCCGCCACGGCGGTGCCTGGTTCGCCGAGGTCGGCTCGCCCAGCGCTCCCGGCACGACCCTGGTCAGCATCGGCGGAGCCGTGCGACATCCCGGAGTGCTCGAGGTGCCCACGGGCACCCCCGTCGCCCACCTGATCGAACGCGCCGGCGGGGCCACGTCGGGCATCCGCGGTTTCCTCACCGGCGGCTATGGCGGTGGCTGGGTCGCTTCCGAGGGATTCGCCGAGACGTCCTGGGATCCCGACTCCATGCGCGCGGCCGGAGCCGTGATCGGCGCATCGATCCTCTGGGCCGTCGGAGATCAGGTGTGTCCCCTCGACGAGCTCGATCGAGTGGTGCACTGGATGGCCGGGGAGAGCGCCGGCCAGTGCGGTCCGTGCGTCTTCGGGCTTCCCGCCCTCTCGGAGGACGTGCACTCCCTCGCCTCCCGCGCGGTCGATCCACAGCGGCCGACTCGCCTTCAGCGTCGACTCGCCCTAGTGACGGGCCGGGGTGGCTGCAAGCATCCCGACGGCGTCGCGCGTCTCGTCGGCACCGGGCTGAGCGCCTTCGCCGACGAGGTGGCAGCCCACGAGGATGGCCGCTGCACCGCGACCGCGAACGTGGGCGCCCGGCTGCCCGTCCCACCCGCGCGGGTGGCGGCGCTCGATGGGAGAGGACGGGACTTCCGATGAGTGACGACATCATGCGCACCCTGCACCTGGACCCGATCGCCTGCGACGGCCGCGGCCTGTGCCGCTACGCGGCCCCCGACCTGATCGAGCTCGATGAGTGGGGGTATCCCCTGCTGCGCGACGGAGGGCTGCGACTAGGGGTCACGAGCAGTGAACTGCCGCAGGCTCGGGCGGCCGTCGAGGCGTGCCCGATGCTCGCGCTCCATCTGGAGAAGTGACGGCCGTCAGTCGAAGACGACGCCCTTGTGCAGGATGAAGCAGCCGTACGGGACGGTGTCGAGCGTGTGGACCACGGCGAAGACGCTTCGCGCCCGCTGGTAGAACTCCAGCCGGGGGATGACGCCGTACGTCAGGTCACGGCCCTCGCTGGCGCTCGCCAGCCGGAGCATGTCGTCCTGCACCGGCGTGGTCTTGACCGGATCGTCCTCCACCTCCATGCGCTCCAGGCACACGGGCAGGAACGAGTCCAGGGGCAGGACGCTGAGGATGGCCTCCGCCGCTCGCAGGACCGTGACCTCCCCGAGGCGCACCACCGGGCGACCGGAGGCCGCGGCCGCGTAGTTGCGGTCGACGAGCGCGAGCTGGTCGCCATGCCCCATGTCATCGAGGATCTTCAGCAGGTCCCCGCTGAGGAGGGGATCGACGCCCTTGAGCATCGGACTACTCCTCCGAGGCGCTGTCCAGCGCGATGGAGATCGTCTCCTCTTCGGCGATGAGGTGGGAATCGGCGTCGTAGACGCTCACCTTCTCGTCCTCGATGACGAGGTTGCCGTCGGCGTCGAGGACGTCGATGGTCTCGTCGACGATCGAGCCCTCGGGGCCTGACGCGACCACGAGGTCGTCGACCACGGAGCCGAGCACCTGCCCGTCGGCACCCATGACCACCTCGACCTCGATGTCCTCACCGATCTCGATGTCGTCGTCGGCCATGGTTCCTCCTGGTGTCCGGATGTACGTCGAACGTGAGTCTAGGGGGATCGGTCATGCGCCGAAGACGACTGTTCGGTCCCGATTCAGGAAGACCCGGTCCTCCGCGAAGAGGCGCACGGCCCGGGACAGTGCGAGCCGCTCGACGTCTCGGCCGATCTCGGCGAGTGCCTCGGGGGTCAGAGTGTGGTTCACCCGCTCGACCTCCTGCTCGATGATCGGACCCTCATCGAGGTCCGACGTGACGAAGTGCGCCGTCGCGCCGATGAGCTTCACTCCGCGGGCGTGGGCCTGGTGATACGGCCGCGCCCCCTTGAAGCCCGGAAGGAAAGAGTGGTGGATGTTGATGACGCGTCCGCTCAGTTCCGCGCAGGCGTGGTCGGACAGGATCTGCATGTAGCGCGCGAGGACGACAAGGTCGATGTCGAGGTCGGCGACCAGGCGAAGCATCGAGGCCTCCTGATCGGCCTTGGCCTCCGACGTGATCGGCAGGTGGTGGAACGGGACGTCGTACCGCTCGGCGAGCGGGCAGCAGGTCTCGTGGTTCGACACGATGCCGACGATGTCGAGGGGCAGTTCCCCCGCATCCCAGCGATAAAGCAGGTCCAGCAGGCAGTGGTCGTACTGCGACACCATGATCAGTGCGCGGCGGTGCTCGGACTCCAGGCGTAGCCCCACCTCGGTGCCGAACTGCTGCGTGCGCGCGGCCACGACCTCGCGGACCCGGTCGAGATCACTGATCCCCGTCTCGAACTTCGTGCGGGCGAAGAACAGGCCGGTGCCGAGGTCGGAGAACTGCTCCTGTTCCAGGACGTTGGCCTCGACCTCGAGGAGCGCACCGCTGATGGCATGGATGATGCCGGGCCCGTCGGGGCACGTGATGGTGAGGATGTAGGCCGGCACGACGGGGAGGCTAACAGGACGGCCTCCCGCACCCGGCCTACCATCGCGGGATGGCACCGGATGCGCGCGCTCAGCAGGCCCACGACGCTGCCTGTGCCGCCGGGTCCCCCGGGTACACCGATCCGTACTCCGGCCTGTTCGTGATGACGGCCGACTACCTGCGCGATCGCGGCTGGTGCTGCGGCAACGGCTGTCGGCACTGCCCCTACCCCCAGGACGACCCGGCTCGGCCGATCCCTCGTCGTCCATGAGGTTGGATGCACCCATGGCCACCGATCCCCTCACGCGCGCACGCTCCCAGTGGGCCGGTGGCAACGCCAAGGCCGCGATCGGATCGGGCTGGGACGCGGCGAATGACGCCCTGATCGCGGGTGACCGGGTCACGGTCGAGGCCGTGTCCGCGTTGGCCGCCGACATCGCGACAGCCACCGGGGGCAAGGTGTCCGAGGACGCAGCGCAGCTGTCCTCGTACTGCCGACTGTCCCTCGACGGCGTGGGCAGCGGGGTGCAGGCCACGTCCGTGCTCGGCCGCATGTTCGGCCGGACCAAGCGCCGCAAGTGCCCCGACTGCGCGGAGAGGATCTCCGTCGAGGCGAAGGTCTGCCCCCACTGCCGCTACCGGTTCCCGGTGGACTAGCTCCGGATCTTTCCGGCTCCCTTGCCGTGGGGTCCGTCCCGTGCCACGATGGACGTCGGTCGTTGGAACGTTCCAACGACCGACTCCCCTCCCCCCGACCTGCTGAAGGAGACCCGCCATGGTCGACGTCCTCAGCGTGGGCCGGGTGAGCGTGGACCTCTACGCCCGGGAGCCCCACGTCGGGTTCGACGGCCAGCAGACCTTCACCAAGTCGGTCGGCGGCAGCCCCACGAACGTCGCTGTCGCCGCCGCTCGCCTGGGTCTCCATGCGGCGATCGCCACGAAGGTGGGCGACGACGGCTTCGGGCAGTACGTGCGCAACCGACTCGCCGACTGGAACGTCGACACCGCCTATGTCGGCACCCAGGCCGGCGGCCAGACCCCCCTGGCTCTGGCGGCCCTCGATCCGCCGGAGACCCCGAAGGTCGCCTTCTACCGCGGAGCGGCCGCGCCTGACACGACCATCACCGCCGACGACATCCCGGCTGACGTCATCTCCGCCGCCAAGGTGCTGTGGATCAGCCAGGGCACCCTCGCCCAGGGTTCCACCGCGGATGCCTGCCTGACCTGGATGACTCAGCGCGGCCGCGCCCCGCACACCGTGCTCGACCTCGACTACCGCCCGGCCCTGTGGTCCAGCGAGGAGGCCGCCCGGGCGAAAGCGCAGGAGGCCATCGCGCTGTCGACCGTCGTCGTCGGCAACCGCGAGGAGTGCTCCGTCGCGGTCGGCACGGATGACCCGGATGCTGCCGCCGATGTCCTGCTGGCTGCCGGCGTCTCCCTCGCGATCGTGAAGCTCGGCGCCGACGGTGCCCTGCTCGCCACCGCCGAGGAACGCTGGCGCATCACCCCGTTGCCCATCGACCTCGTCTGCGGCCTGGGTGCGGGGGATGCCTTCGGAGGAGCCCTGTGCTACGGACTCATCCACGCGTGGGACGTCCCGCGCATAGGACGGTTCGCCAACGCTGCCGGCGCACTCGTCTCGACGCGGCTGACCTGCGCCGACGAGATGCCCACGGTGGGCGAGCTCACCACGATGCTGGGAGGCACTCCATGACCGTGACCCGCGAGCAGTACCGCGCGCTCATCGAGGCCCGCATCCACGAGCCCGCTCAGCTCCAGACCGCTCTGGTCTCCCGGCGTCGTCGCTCTATCCCGGGGGATGACGGACGGCTGCTCATCCTGGCCGCCGACCACACCGCCCGCGGCATGCTCGCCGCTGCCGGCGACCCCCTCGCGGTGGCCGACCGCTTCACCCTGCTCGATCGTCTGGTGCGCTCCTTGAGCGTGCCGGGGGTCGACGGCGTGCTCGCGAGCGCCGACATCCTCGAGGAACTGGCCTGGCTCGGCGCGCTCGATGATCGTCTCGCCTTCGGCACCATGAACCGCGGCGGCATCATCGGTGCGAGCTGGGAGATCGACGATCGCATGACGGCGTATGACGTCGACCATGTCGAGTCGTGCGGTCTCGACGGC
>JAURME010000155.1 GCA_030830865.1 Candidatus Nanopelagicales bacterium
AATGGACGATCCACGCCGGGAGAGGTCACCTCGAGGACGAAGGCCCCGTCGATCGCGGAGTCCAGCGGAGGCGCGTCGAGCAGCTCGGACACCCGCTGACTCACCTGGGCCACCAGATCGAGATCGACTCCACCGTCCCGGTCGATGACGACCCGGACCACGTGGCGGCGACCCGCCTTCGCGACCTCGACGTCTTCGAGGTCCACACCGAGGTCGGCGAGCGGCGCCGAGAGTCCGTCGAGCAGCACGTTGCGTGGTGATGCCATGGGATCTCCCGGTTCCTGTTGTGGTCGAGCTGTTGTGGTCGAGCGCTACGTGAACTGTACCCAGCGCATGCCATTCTTGGTACATGTCCGCCACGTCGCCACGTCCGGCTCCGCGTCTGACGCGCCGCCAGGGCCTGGCCGCCGTGGGCCTCATCGGACCGATGGCGCTTCTGGTCGCCTGCTCGTCCGATGAGGAGTCCGCACCCGCAGCGACGCTCAGCACCGAGCCCGAGGCGGTGTCGCCGGATGTCACCGTCGCCGCCGAGGAGGCGCTCCTCATCGCGCACTACGACGCGGTCCTCGAGGGCCTTCCCGAAGCGGAGTCCAGTACCCGGGAGGCCCTGGTCGCCCTCCGCGAACAGCACGTCGCCCACCGCGAGGCCCTGGGTGGCGGCGGCGAGCCCCTCCTCGACGACCTCCCCGAGAACCCGTCGATCGCCTCGCTCGCCTCGGCCGAGAAGGCGGCGAGCAAGGCCCGGATCGCCTCCTGTGTCGACGCCGCGGACCCCGAACTCGCCCGAACCCTCGCGTTCATCGCCGCATCCGAGGCCTCCCACGTGCCAGCACTGAAGGAGCTGGCATGACTCCGACGCAGGCGTGGTCGGCGATCGTGGCCGGGGAGGATGCCGCCATCTACGCGTACTCGGTGGCCGGGGCCAGGGTCAGTGGCGCAGACCGCCGGACAGCCCTCGCGGGACTCGAGGCGCATCGGAGGCGTCGGTCACGCGCCGCGGCGATCGTGACGGCGGCCGGCGGAACGCCACCGGCGGGCTCCCCCGCATACGAACTTCCGGACAACGTGGCCAAGGCCGGCGTCGCTCGGCGCCTCATGGCCGACGTCGACCTCGCCCTCGTGGCCCCCTATGCCGAGGCAGCAGCGACAAGCACAGCGGAGGATCGCCGTTGGGCCGCCCGATGCGCCGCCGACTGCGCCACGAGCGCCGTGGGCTGGGGAAGCGACCCGCAGGCCTTCCCGGTGGCACCTTCCTAGAGGGACCTCAGGGAAGCAGTTCCCAGGCCAGCCTCAGGATGAGCACGCCGACGACGGCGAGGAACACCAGGCGCACGAACTCGCTGCCGCGCCGGATCGCCATGCGGGCGCCGATGACTCCCCCGGCGATATTGGCCACCGCCATGAGGCCACCCAGCAGCCAGAGCACTGAACCGGTTGCCGCGAACACGACCATCGCGGCGGCATTCGTGCCGAGGTTCACCACCTTGGCGGTGGACGACGCCTGCAGGAACGAGTAGCCCAGCACGCCGACGAGGACGATGAGGAGGAAGGACCCGGTACCCGGACCCAGGAGGCCGTCGTACATGCCGATGACGAGGCCGGCCACCGTGGCGACCACGTAGTGCCGGCGGCGCCCCTTCCACCGCAGGGAGGTCTCCATGCCCATGCCGGGACGCACCAACGTCCAGATCCAGACCACGACAAGGAGCGCCACGATGATCGGCCGGAACACCTCCGCGGGCAGGTGGCTTGCCGTGATGGCGCCCACGGCACTGCCCAGGATCGCGGCGAGAAGCATGGGCAGGGCGGTTCGCACATCCGGCCGCACGCGTCGGGAGTAGGTCGCCGTCGCGGCCGCCGTGCCGGCGATGCTTGACGCCTTGTTGGTGGCGAGGGCCTGCACCGGTTCCGCGTCGGGTAGGGCGATGAACAGGGCCGGCAGTTGGAGAAGCCCACCCCCGCCTGAGACGGCATCGACCCAGCCCGCCGCCAACGCTACGACCATGAGCAGGACGAGCGTCGGCGCGTCCGGCAGGCTGAGGGGGTCCATCACCGAGCGCTCGCGCTAGGCCCAGGAGTCGAGGATCCCGGGGATGTCAGTGAGCTCATGGGCCACCGCATCGGGACGGGCGGAGTCGTCGGGCACCTGCTCGGACGGGATGTCCGAGTGCGGGATCCAGATCGCCCGCATGCCCACCTGCTGGGCACCGGCGACGTCGTCCCACAGCCGATCACCCACGTAGACCGCGTCGGACGACACGACCTGGAGCGCGTCGAGGATGGTCTGGAAGGCATCACGGTGCGGCTTGGCCACCGGCAGCTCGCTTGTGTAGGCGGCCGCATCGATCAGCTCCGCAAGGTCATCCCGCTCGAACACCTCGCGATGATGTGCGCTCGGCCACATGGTGTTGCTCAGGACCCCGATCCGCAGGCCCCGCGCCCGCAGCTCCGTGAACAGGGGTCGCGCCTGGGGATCGGCCAGGGTGTGCGGGTCCCAGAAGTCGAGATACGACCCGAGCGCTCGAAGGTGTCGGGCTCCGGAGGTGTCGATGCCCTCGTCGAGGAAGAGCTGCTCGAGCGCTCCGGCACTCTGCGCACCGCGACTGTCCCGCTGCACCGCCCACCGAGAGATCTCGGCCTCGGCCAGCCGGTGCGCCAGCGCGCTCGCGTGCTCGGGGTCGTAGACCTCTGCGTAGGCGTACCACTGAGCGACGAGGTCGATGTCGTGCCATGGTGTCAGGGTGCCGCCCCAGTCGAACACCACCGCGCGGATCGGCATGTCAGGCCTCGAGGATCCCTCGGATGACGTCGAACACGTCCTCGACGGCCACGTCCTCACGTTCACCGGTACGGCGATCCTTGACCTCGATGAAGCCGTCGGCGAGCCGCTTGCCCACCACGACGATGGTCGGAATGCCCAACAGCTCGGAGTCGTTGAACTTCACTCCCGGGGATACGCCCTTGCGATCGTCGTAGAGGACCCGAATGCCGGCTGCATCAAGTCGCTGCGCTAGGTCGGCCGCCGCCTCGAATACCTCGTCGGCCTTGCCGGTCGCGATGAGGTGGATGTCGGCTGGGGCCACCTCACGCGGCCAGATGAGGCCGCGGTCGTCGTGGGACTGCTCAGCGATGGCGGCCACAGCTCGCGAGACACCGATGCCGTAGGAGCCCATGGTCACCGTGACGAGCTTGCCGTTCTCGTCGAGCACCTTCAGGTCGAGGGCCTCGGCGTACTTGCGACCGAGCTGGAAGATGTGGCCGATCTCGATGCCGCGTGCCAGCACCAGCGCACCTCCGCAGGACGGGCAGGCGTCCCCCTCGCGTACCTCCGCGACATCGATGGTGCCGTCGCCGACGAAGTCTCGTCCGGCGACGAAGTCGTACACGTGCCGGCCCTTCTCATTGGCCCCGGTGATCCATCGCGTGCCCGCGACGACCCGCGGATCGAGCAGGTAGCGGATGCCGGAGGCGGCCTCCTCGCCCAGGATGCCGGGACCGATGTAGCCCTTGACCAGCGCTGGGTGCTGGTCGAAGTCGGCCTCCTCGAACGGCTCGGCGATGCTCGGGGACAGGGCGGCCTCGAGCCGCTTGAGGTCCACCTCGCGGTCGCCGGGCAGACCGATGGCGAGCGGGGTGCGGTTGCCCTCGGGGTCGACGACCATGAACACGACGTTCTTCAGGGTGTCGGCACCCGACCATGCACGGTCCGACCGCGCCAGATCCGGACGGCTGTTCGAGATGTCGACCAGCGTCTCGATGGTGGGCGTGTCAGGGGTGTCCTCCGCATGCGCCGCAGGAACATCGGACGCGTCGACCGCTGCCGGAGCCGGCGTCACCACTGCCTCTACGTTGGCGGCGTAGTCGCAGGCAGAGCAGCGGACGAAGGAGTCCTCGCCCACCTCGGTCATCGCGAGGAACTCCTCGCTGGCCGAACCGCCCATCGCTCCGGACATCGCCGAGACGATGACGTACTCAAGCCCGAGGCGGTCGAACGTGGAGATGTAGGCATCGCGATGTCGCTGGTAGGACGTCTCCAGGCCGGCGTCGTCCACATCGAAGGAGTAGGAGTCCTTCATTACGAACTCGCGACCACGCAGGATGCCCGCACGCGGACGCGCCTCGTCGCGGTACTTCGTCTGGATCTGGTAGATCACCAGCGGCAGGTCCTTGTAGGACGAGTACTCGCCCTTGACGAGGAGGGTGAACATCTCCTCATGCGTCGGGCCCAGCAGGTAGTCGGCGCCCTTGCGGTCCTGGAGACGGAAGAGGGTGTCGCCGTACTCGGTCCACCGGTTGGTCTCCTCATAGGGCTCCCGCGGCAGCAGGGCGGGGAAGTGCACCTCCTGGAAGCCGGCGGCGTCCATCTCGGCCCGCACGATGTTCTCGACGTTGCGGTAGACGAGGAAGCCCAGCGGCAGCCAGGTGAACACCCCCGGGGCGACTCGGCGAACGTAGCCGCCGCGCACCAACAGACGGTGGCTCGGCACCTCTGCATCGGCCGGGTCATCACGAAGGGTGCGCAGGAACAGGGAGGACATCCGCAGGATCACGGGGTCACCCTAGCCGCGCCCGCGGACGTCGCCGTGCGGCCGATCCCCGGAGCGTCATTCAGAACAGGATGGTGGCGAACTCCCCCACCTGCCGGAAGCCCACGGCGTCGTAGCAGCGTCGCGCATGGGTGTTGAAGTCGTTGACGTAGAGGGACACGGTGGGAGCGATCGAGGATCGGGCCAGCCGGACCACCGTCGCCATGCCCGGCACGGACACCCCGGTCCCCCGCCGGTCGGGGTCCACCCACACCCCCTGCACCTGGCAGACGTCATGGGACGCCGAGCCCACCTCCGCCTTGAAGACGACCACGTCGTCCTCGATACGCACGAAGGAGCGGCCGGCGGCCACGATCTCGGCGATCCGGGCCCGATAGGCGGGACCCATCCCCCGAGCCACCGGTGAGACGCCGACCTCAGCGGTGAACATCGCGACGCATGCGGGAACGAGCACCTCGAGGTCGGCCTGCGTGGCGAGTCGGACGGCCGGGTCGTCAGCTATCACGGGGTCCTCGGACATCGCGAGCAGCGGCTGACAGGCGCGGACCTCACGCGCCGGACCCCAGGACGGTTCCAGCTGTCGCCAGAGGTCCAGCACCTCCTCCGCCGGTCCGACGATCGACGAGCATCGCCGACCGAACGTGCGCAGCCGGTCGGCGAACGCCCCGCGGGCCCGGGCGTCGGTGCCCACCGGGACCA
>JAURME010000018.1 GCA_030830865.1 Candidatus Nanopelagicales bacterium
ACATGCCAACCCTGACTCAGGGCTCTTGCCCACCCTCACGACATAGATGGGAACACCATGGATCTCGGTCTCTCAGGCAAGCGCGCACTGGTCACCGGCGGCACCCGCGGCATCGGTCGTGCCACCGTCGAGATGTTCGCCGAGGAGGGCGCAGCGGTCGCCTTCTGCGCCCGCAACCAGGAGGCCGTCGATGCCTTCGCCGATGAGCTGCGCGCCAAGGGTGCAACGGTCTACGCCGAGGCGATCGACGTGTCCAAGGAGGACGAGCTCAAGGGCTTCATCCGCAACGCCGCCGAGGCTCTGGGCGGCCTCGACATCCTCGTGTCGAACGTCACCGGTGGCTCGCTGAAGGGCCCTGAGCAGTGGCAGAGCAGCCTGGAGCTGGACCTGCTCCCGCTCGTGCACCTCATCGACGAGGGCACCCCGATCCTCGAGGCCGCTGGCGGCGGGTCCATCGTCGCCCTGTCGTCCACCTTCGGCTTCGACAACGTGTGGCCGAGCTCCCCGAACTCCTACGGGGCCTTCAAGGCCGCGATCATCCGGCATGCCTCCTCGGCTGCCCAGGCGCTCGCTCCCAAGGGCATCCGCGTCAACACCGTCTCGCCCGGTCCGGTCTACTTCGAGGACGGCGACTGGGGCAAGATCAAGGCCGGTCGACCCGAGGTCTACGAGAAGGTCCTCGGCTCCATCAAGCTCGGCCGCATGGGCCAGCCGCGCGAGGTCGCTGCCGCGATCGTCAGCCTCGCCAGCCCGGCCTTCGGCTACTGCGTCGGCACCAACGTGGTGTGCGACGGCGGCATGACCGTCCGCACGCAGTACTGATCGACCGACTCCACACCATGGCCACCTCCGCGCGCTGCCACAGCGGCCGCGTCGAGGTGGCCATGGTCGTCGGTGGACGATGGCACGACGTCGACTTCGCCCGACGGGAGCTCCTCGCCCTGGTGGGTGCGCACGATGCTGCGCGCACCACTGTCCATTCCGACTTCGCGGATGTCGCGCGCATTGCGGATGCCGACGCGGTCATCGCCTACACGTGTGACGTGCGTCCCAACGCTGACGAGGCTGAGGCACTGCGGTCGATGGTGGCCGACGGCGGGCGCTTGCTCGCCCTCCATGCCACCAACTCGGCGATCGACCCGCCGGAGCCGGACGGTCCGCGCATGTTCCGCACCCCGGACGCCATGCCCGGATTCTCCGCGCTGCTGGGCAACCGGTTCCTCGCCCACCCGAAGATCGCAGAGTTCCGCATCGAGCCGACCGGTGTGGCCCATGCACTGGTCGACGGAGTCGAGTCCTTCACGACCACCGATGAGATATACGTCTCCGAGCTTTCCGACGACCTGCGGGTGCTGCTCGACGTCGAGTACTCCGGCCCTACGCCCGGGTTCGAGACCGATCACGGCGAAGGCCGTCACCCGGTACTGTTCACCCGCCCCGAAGGTCGCGGGCAAATCACCTACTTCACCCTCGGCCACTGCCGGGGAAGATTCGATGTGGTGGATCTCGGCATTGACGACCTTGGCGGCGTCGACCGGGTGGCCTGGGAGTCCCCGGAGTACCGCGAGGTGCTGGGGCGCTGTGTTGACTGGGCCGTGCACGGTGATCATTGGCAGGAATGTCCGGCAAGGGAGAGCGCATGAGCAGGGGAACAGCGGTCGTCACGGGTGCAGCCCAGGGCATCGGGCGCGCGGTCAGCCAGCGCCTGTCGGCCGATGGTTACGAGGTCCTGGCACTGGACGTCAACGCCGACGCGCTCGAAGCGCTTGCGCAGGAACTCGGCTGCCGCACGGCCGTCGTCGACGTGTCCGACGCGGAGGCTGTCGCAGGCGTGGCCGCACTTGCGCCTGAGGCCAGCGTCCTCGTCAACAACGCGGCCATCCAGGTGTACAAGGACCTGCTCTCCTCGACGGTCGAGGACATGAGGTCGCTGTGCGACATCAACGTCATCGGACCGGTCCTCATGGCGCAGGCCCTCGTACCCGTCATGGCGGCTCGAGGTGGTGGCGCCATCGTCAACCTGTCGTCCATCACATCGGTGGCCCACGCCGCATCGACCTCGCTCTACCCGACGACCAAGGCAGCCATCAACCTGCTGACCCAGGCGATGGCTGTCGAGTTCGCTGACAAGGGCATCCGATGCAACGCCGTGGCGCCCGGCACGGTGCTCACCGAGGGCACCGCCGGCCACTACGGGGAGGCGCCCGCGCAGGAGGCCATCGCCTCGACGCTGCTGGCCGGCCGCATGGGGCGCCCATCCGACATCGCCGACGCGATCGCCTTCCTCTGCTCGGACGAGTCTGAGTGGATCACCGGTCAGATCCTGTTCGTCGACGGGGGATTTACCGCCTCCCAGGGTCAGTACTTCAGGGCCGCTCGGAAGATGGCGAGACCGTCATGACACGTCCGTTCCGTTTCGCGATCCAGGCGTTCAGCTCGCCCACCAAGAAGGAGTGGGTCAATCTCGCGCGCAAGGTCGAGGACTCCGGGTTCTCGACCCTGCACGTGGCCGACCACTATCTCGGCCCGGGCAGCCGCATCGAGGGCACCGGTCACCGCGTGCAGGCGATGGCCCTGATCCCGGCGCTGACCGCCGCGGCCATGGCGACGTCGACGCTGCGCATCGGCTCCCGCATGGCCTGCACGAGCTATCACCTGCCGACGATTCTGACCAAGGAGATGGCGACGATCGACGTGCTCTCCGAGGGCCGACTCGAGATCGGGCTGGGCGCTGGCTGGCTCGTCAACGAGTACGAGGGAATGGGCATCCCCTTCGAGTCCGCCGGGCGGCGCATCCAGCTGATGCGCGAGACGGCCGAGTTCATGCTGCAGGCCTACGACAGTGAGGTCGAGGTCGACTACCACGGTGAGTTCGTGCAGTCGTCCGGCTACGTTGCCGTCCCGCGACCCGTGCAGACTCCGCATCCGCCGCTCATGATCGGCGGAGGAGCTCCCAAGGTGCTCGGCATCGCCGGTGAGCTCGCGGACATCGTGAGCGTGAACTTCAACAACAGCAGCGGTGTCGTCGGAGCGGGGAGCATCTCCTCGTCCACGGAGGACGAGACGGCCAAGAAGATCCAGTGGATCAAGGATGGTGCCAGCGACCGCTTCGATCAGATCGAACTGGAGACGGCCACGTACTTCATCTCGGTCGAGGGTCGCTCGGAGATCACCTCCGAGGCGGTGTCGAAGCGCACCGGCCTGGAGATCCCTGCGCTCAAGCGCTTCCCGCACGCTGCTGTCGGAAGCGTCGATGAGATCTGCGACGAGCTGGTGCGTCGCCGGGAGGAATACGGCTTCTCGTACATCACGGTGGGCGACGCGCACCTGGATGCGTACCTGCCGATCGTCGAGCGACTGGCGGGCACGTGAGTCGGCAGTACTCGCTGGCCCACCTGTCGATGATCGCGGTGCCACCAGCGCGGCTTGCGGAGGTCGCGGCGGGTGCAGGATTCGACTGGTTCAGCCTTCGACTCACCCCGAGCCCGTCCACCGGCGTCGACCACGGACATCTGGGTGACGACCGAGCGTTGGAGCAACTGCGACATCACATCGACTGCAGCGGTGCGCGCCTGCTGGACCTCGAGGTCATCCGCATGACCGGCCCGGAATCCGTCGCAGCGGCGACGCCGCTGCTCGAGGCAGCGCAGACTCTCGGGGCGCGCTACGTCATCGCGACCGTCGAGGACGACGATCCGGTTCGGCGCATCGACACGCTCGCGGCCATGGCGCAGGCGGCCGCCGCCCATGGCACCGCGATTGCGGTGGAGTTCATGATGTTCACCGCGTCACCGACGCTCGTCGATGCGGTCGACGTCATCGCGGCGGCGGGTGAGCCCAACGTCGTCGTCCTGCCGGATGTGCTGCACCTGACCCGGTCGGGCGGCACTCTCGAGCAGCTCGCCGCCGTCGACCCGTCCCTCCTTCCCTATGCGCAGATCTGCGGAGCCCACGGGTCCGGTCCCGCAGCGGATGCCTCGGCGGCGCGAGCGGAGGCGGCCAGGGCGCGGCTCCTGCCGGATGAGGGTGATCTGCTCGTCCGGCAGTACGTCGCTGCGCTGCCACCCACGACGATCCTGGCGCCAGAGGCGCCCCTGGCGGGGCAGGCGGATCCTGAGGATCCGCAGGCCCTGGCCCACGCGATGATGGCGGCGAGCCGACGGGTCTCCGAGTGAAGGCCACCGAACTCTCGATCGACGGCCTGGTCAACATCCGAGACCTCGGTGGGATGGTCACGCAGGACGGCCGCACCCTGCGGTCGGGTCGGGTGATCCGCAGTGACAACCCGAAGGCGCTGACGGACGTCGGGCGCGAGCAGTTCCTGGAGCAGGTGGCGCCCGGGTATGTCATCGACCTGCGTATGGCTCTGGAGTTCCGTCGCGAGGGCTATGACCTTGGCCCCGGGATCGAGATCGTCAACTGCCCGATGACCCCGCAATCCGGTGTCAATCAGGAACAGATCGATGCGGGCATGTGCGACAACCTCATCGACGACTACATGCAGCAGATCGCGGTCAACGGGCAGTACGTTGCTGAAGCGCTGGCCGTCATCGCGGATGCTGACCGACAGCCGGTCGTCGTCCACTGCACGGCTGGAAAGGATCGCACCGGCATCGTCATCGCGATGCTGCTCGATATCCTCGGCGTCAGCCACGATCACATCACCGCCGACTATCACGTGACGACGAGGAACATGGCGCCCATCATCGAGGGCATTCGCAACGCACCCGTCTTCAGGGAGAACGGCCTGGCCGACGCGCCGGACTGGATCTTCGCGTCCGATCCGGAGACCATGGCCGGCTTCCTGGCACGGCTGACCGAGACCTACGGCGGCGCCGAGGCCTGGGCGCTGGCCCAGGGGCTCACCCCGGATCAGATCGCGAGCCTGCGCAGCTCGCTGCTGGACTGATTCCATAGCTGAGCGTCACAAACCCGCCCGGGTGTGACGCTCAGCTGTGGACTCGCTACTGGAGGGCGCGCTGGAGAGCGGCGATGCGCGTCGCCCAGATGCGCGCGCTGAGCGCGGCCTCCGGGGCAAAGATCTCCGACGCGTGGTACGCGCCGGGATAGACGTGGAACTCGGTGGCCACCCCTGCCTGCATCAATCGGTTTGCGAAGGCGATGTCCTCATCGCGGAACATGTCCATCTCGCCGACATCGATGAAGGTGGGGGGCAGGCCGCTGAGGTCCTCGGCTCGAGCCGGCGCGGAGTACTTGTCGGCGGCCTTGCCGCCGAGGTACCAGCCCCAGGACTCGATGTTGCCGTCCCGGTCCCAGATCCCGACGTCGGTGATTTCGTGGCTGGACGGTGTGGTGTTCGTGTCGTCGATCATCGGGTAGATCGGCATGAGGAAGCAGATTGCCGGGCCGCCGTGGTCGCGGACCATCAGCGCCGTCGCGATGGCCAGGCCGCCACCGGCGCTCCCGCCGTAGATCGCCAGACGGTCAGGGTCGTAGCCCAGGTCCCCGGCGTTGGCGCCCATCCACTGGAGGGCCGCGTAGCAGTCGTCGATCGCCGCCGGTGCCGGGTGCTCGGGTGCGAGGCGGTAGTCGACGGAGACGATCACGGCACCGAGGGTCTCGCACAGCATTGTCGGCACGCCGTGGTCGGAGTCGAGGTTGCCCAGCACCATGCCGCCACCGTGGATGAAGAAGAGGCCGGGAAGCGTCCCCGAGGCATTGACCGGATGGTAGACGCGGATCCCCAGGTCTCCCGCAGGACCGGCGATCATCCGGTCCTCAGTCGTGATGTTCTCGTTCGGCGGGAGGTCCTTGGTCATCGCCTCGAGCATCCCGTAGAGGGTGGCGCGACGAGTCTCGATGTCCGGGATGGCGTTGAAGCCTCCGGGGAGGAAGTCCAACAGGCCCTTGAGGGGGACCAGGGACTCGGGGTCGATGCGGTCGTGGTTGGACATGGGTCACCTCGCGGGATCTACGGGCGGTTCGATGACTCGTGAGTGTGTCAGTCGACGGGGGCTCCCGCCACCGAAACGCGATGATCGCGCACAACGTGCAGCAGTCGCACCGCGTACAAGATGCCGCTGACGAACGTCACCACGACACCGAGCTCGTACAGGGCGATGAGCGTGACAAGCCACCAAGGGACGTTGCGGCCCGGGCCGGTCCCCTCGGTCGTCCAGCTCACGACTGCGCTGGCGATGGCCACCATGGCGACACCGACCGTGGCCGCCCACGACATCCACTCCAGACGAGGGACCGGCACCCGGGAAACCAGCCAAGTCCCCAGGATCAGCAGGCCGGCGACAAGCATCGCCACGCCGCCCTCCATGGGGTCGAACAGCCCGAGCGCGAGAACCGGGATCGTCAGGATCGCGAGCACGAGTCCGATGACATGCCGTGTGTGCATGACACACCTCCCACCGTCGCCTCCAGTGTGCTCCGGCTGGGGGGTGGAAGACGGGTCAGGAGATGGTCTCGCCCCCGTCGACCACGAGGGTCTGGCCGGTGATGAACGAGGCGTCGTCGCTGAGGAAAAAGCAGATGGCGGCCGCGAGCTCCTCGGGCCGACCCATCCGCTTCATCGGGATGGGGGCGCCGAAGATCTCCTCGCCCTTCTCCATGTCGCCGCCCCGCTGAACCATCAGCGGCGCGGTCATGCCGGTGATCGTGCGTCCCGGCGCGATGCAGTTGATGCGCACCTCAGGCAGGGCTTCGAGGCTGAACTGCCTCGTGATGCCGGTGATGCCGGCCTTGGCCGCGCCGTAGGGCACGTTCTTGTTGTTCGCCATGACCGCTGCGGTCGACGCGATGGTGACGATCGACCCCTTCCCGCGGGACTTCATGACGGGCGTGACGTACTTGCAGACCCAGAAGGTTCCGCCGACGTGGACCTCGAGCATCTTGGAGAACCGTGCCTGATCCCATTCGGCGATATCGCCGAACTCGGCATGGCCGCCGGCCGCCAGGGCGAGGTCGATGCCACCGAGCTGCTCGATGGTGGCATCGACAGCGGCCTTCACCTGCAGCTCGTCGGCCACGTTGGCGGCGAGGCCGATGCAGCCGTGGCCGATCTCCTCGGCGACCTGACGTGCGCGATCACCGTTGAGATCGACGAGGGCCGCACGTCCCCCCTCCGCGACGACGCGCTCGGCTGTGGCCCGGCCGATGCCGCTGGCCCCACCGGTGACGAACAGGACCTGGTTCTCGAAGCGCATGGATGTCCTCACAGATTCGGGGTGGGTTCAGGACTGAGACTGGGGCCCGGACGGGGAATCGCTGGGGCGCGCCTTCTCGGACGCGGCCCACATCTTGGCGCTGTTGAAGCCCACGCGGGTGCGGGGAATCAGCTCGAACACGACACGGCCGGGGGAGTCCAGCATCTCGAGGAAGGCCTGCGCCTTCTCCGGCTCACCTGGACGCATCTTGTTCGCGAAGGCCGGCAGGATCCGATCGAGCGTCTCGCGATCGGTGTGGACGACGGCCTCGCACTTGTAGGTGAGGGACTGACGCTCGATGATGCTGGAGCCCTTGGACGAGATGGCGATGCAGACCTTCGGGTTCTTCCGGATCTGGTTCACCCGGGGGCGCTCCTCGCTGGCGGTGAGCCAGAAGCGGCCGTCGTGGTGGATGTAGTTGACGATGACGCCCATCGGCCAGTCGTCCTTGCTCGACCAGATGAGAGTGCACTCGATCTGCGCGTCGAAGAGGGCGAGCTCGTCCTCCTGATCGAGTGTGTAGGACTTCACGTCCTCCCAGTTCTTCGCCTGCTCGGCCATGCTGCACTCCTCAAGGATGGGCAATATTCGGGAATCCTTGCAATAACCGGAGTCTGTGTCTAGTTTCTCGTTCGTGGCCATCGACGTTCAGCAGATCAGCGACCGGATCGAGATCGACGAGCTCCTCGCGCGCTACGCGCGGGCTCTCGACTACCGCAACTTCCATGAGCTCGACGAGATCTTCACTGCCGACGCCACCTTCGACGCCGGCGGGCTCGGATCCCCCTCCGGGCCGAAGGCGATCCGGGAGATGATCGAGGGAACCATCGGTCACCTCGATGCCACGCAGCACCTCGTGGGCAAGAGCATCATCGAGTTCGCCGAGGGCGGCGACGAGGCTGAGGTGCGCACGTACCTGATCTCTCAGCACATCCGCGAGTCCGCACCCGGACCGGTGAAGCACTACTTCCTCGGTGGGGAATACGAGGACCGCGTCGTTCGCACGCCCGACGGCTGGCGCATCGCCTACCGTCGCCTCGATCGCCTGTGGAAGCAGGGCGACCGCGCGGTCATCTCCGGCTGACTTCCCGTAGCCTCTGCCCGTCATCCCCCGTCAAGGAGAGTCATGGACACCTGGATCACCGACACCGAGCCCAGCGAGCGCTTCCCGCTCTACACCCGCGCGAACGCCGACGAGGTGGGTCCGGATCCGTTCACGCCTCTGAACTGGACGCTCACGTGGGAGCAGGGCATGGTGCCGGGCACCGCGGACGCCTGGATCGCGCTCGGGACCTTCACCGAGGACGAGTTCCTGTGGGACAAGCCGGAGACCTACGGCTGCTGGGGCGGCTACTTCTACAACCAGGTCTCGCTCGGCCGCGTCTTCGGCTACCGCATGCCGGGCGCGACGCCCGATGCCATCGACATCTCCTTCTTCGGCCAGAACCCGAGCGTCCCGCCGTACCAGCATGATCCTCGCGATGACAACGAGGCATGCTCGGCCAAGCTCGGAGAGTCCTTCGGGGCGATCCTGGGTGGCTCCCAGGCGCAGCTCGGCGCCGACTACATCGCGCAGGCCGACGCCTGGGTCGCCAGCCGTCCCGACCTCGCGTCGATCAGTGACACCGAACTTGTGGAATACGGCCGCACGTCGGCCCGCTGGCAGCGTCCAGGGTGGGACGCCTACGCCCAGGTCGTCATCGGAGCCACCGTCGGCCCGCAGATCGTGCAGGGCATCGCCGATGCCGTCGGCAAGCCTGACCTCGCGATCCAGATCTTCGCCGCGCTGGGCGACGTCGCCTCGGCCGGCCTGCCCGAGCGGGTCTGGGACCTCTCACGCATGGTCGTCGCCTCGCCGGCGCTGACAACCGAGTTCGACGCCGGCGTCGACGGCCTTGCCGATCGACTCACGGCCAACGCCGAGGCCGCCGCGTTCAACGAGGCATTCACCGAGCTGCTGCTCTCCTTCGGGCACCGTGGCGTCAACGAGTGGGAGATCAGCGCCGACACGTGGCTGATCAATCCGACGCTGGCTTACCAGATGATCGACCGCGTCCGTCGGCAGGACGATTCGATGTCGCCCAAACTGCGCGCTGCCGAGGCGGCTGCACGTCGTGAGGCAGCTGTCGCTGAGCTCACGGCCCTGGTCGAGGGCGACGCCGAGACCTCCGGCCTGCTCGCCGCCGGGATCGCCTCCGGACAGACCTCCTACCGCCTGCGTGAGGGCGGCAAGAACGCCACGGTGAAGCTCATGCAGGAGCCGAAGCTCGCGTTCCGCGAGCTCGGGCGCCGCATGCACGAGCGTGACCATCTGCAGGATCCGATGCACGTCTTCCAGCTGCTCGAGAGTGAGCTGGATGCCTTCCTCGCTGACCCGGCGTCGTTCACCGACACCCTCGCCGTGCGCCACGGCCAGTGGCTCGAACTCGCCGAGGTGGAACCCCCCTACCTCGTCATGCGAGGGCAGGACATCTCGCCGATCAGCGAATGGCCGAAGCGCAAGGCCGCGGCCGTCGGCGAAGCCGCTCCGGTCGGCACCGAGATGAAGGCCATCGGCGGATCCCCGGGCACCGTCACGGCCAAGACCCGGGTGATCCTCGACCTCGCCGACGCCGACTCCCTCGAGCCGGGCGAGATCCTGGTGTGCACCACCACGGATCCGTCCTGGGTTCCGCTGTTCATGATCGCCAGCGCCGTGATCTGCGAGATCGGGGCCCAGGCGAGTCACGCGGTGATCGTCAGCCGTGAGCTCGGGGTCCCGTGCGTGGTGTCGCTCGCCAACGCGAGCAAGACGCTGCCCACCGGGACGACCGTGGAACTGGACGGGTCCTCGGGCACCGTCAAGGTCGTTGAGACTGCGTGACCGCTCAACGACCAGCCGCGTCACCGGAACCGCCCTTCTCCGTCCGCAAGCCGTTCCTCCTCCTTGACGATGACGTCACACGGCTGACTCTGGTGCGTCACGCCCAGCAGGACTACCCCGTCCAGCAGGGGTTCGACCACTCGCAGTGGGAGGACCCGCCGCTGAGCGGGCTCGGACGCACCCAGGCGATGGCGGTGTCGGCCGTGCTGGGTGAAGTCGACGTCGATGTCGTCGCATGCAGCACCATGCAGCGTGCTCGGGAGACTGCCGAGATTGTGGCCTCACCGCATGGCCTGACCCCGGTGGTCCGTCCGGAACTCGTGGAGATCAAGTCCTACTCGAAGATGCCCGACCCTTCGGCGGATCCGCAGAGACTCGTGGATCCCGAGGAGTGGGCGGCACGCGAGGCGGCCTTCCACGATCGCGTCATGTGGGACCACATGTTCTTCAGCGAGGGCTCCGTGGAGTTCCGGGAGCGGGCGGTGGGGGCCATCGACCGGCTCGTCGCCGATTTTCCGGCGCAGCACATCGTGCTCATCAGCCACGGTGGGGTGATCAACGCCTACCTCGGTGACATCCTCGGGGTGGAGGAGGACATGTTCTTCCTGCCGAACCACTGCTCCATCAGCGAGATCCTCATCAAGGGTGACCGAAAGCGGATCCAGTCGGTCAATGAGCGTCACCACCTTCACACCGGGATCCTCACCAACTAGAGTCATCTAGACGACTTGGTGACGAGACGACGTGGTGAAGGAGGCCTCCGTGACCGACACCGTTCCCCAGTACCTGGCCGGTGCTCACACGGCCATGAGCCGGGACGAGGCATTGGCGATCCTCGACCGGCTCGCTGACCACCTCCGCAACGGCACCACCGACATGGCGCCGGAGCAGCTCGAGATCCCGATCGAGTACTACCTCGACCCGGAGCAGTGGGACCGCGAGATCCGGGATGTCTTCCACCGGATCCCGCTGCCGATCTGCACCTCCGCGGAACTGGCGAACGTGGGCGACTACAAGGCCCTGCGCGCGGTGGGCAAGGAGATCATCCTCGTCCGCGGCAGGGACGGATACCTCCGCGCCATGCTCAACGTGTGCCGGCATCGGGCGATGAAGCTGCTCCCGGAGGGCTGCGGGAACACCCGGCACGGCTTCGTCTGCTCTTACCACGCGTGGTCGTACGACACGGAGGGCAGACTGAAGGGGGTCTCGGAGGAGTCGACGTTCGGCGACGTCGACCGGGAGGCCTACAGCCTTGTCCAGCTCCCGTGCGAGGAACGTGCGGGGATCGTCTTCATCGGGCTCACGCCGGGCATGGACTTCGATGTGGATGCCTGGCTCGGCCCGGTGCTTCCGTGCCTCGAGGCACTGGAGCTCGACAAGTGCACCCATTTCACGACGAAGGAACTCGAGGGGCCTAACTGGAAGGTGACGCTCGACGGCTACCTCGAGGGGTACCACTTCAACTCCCTGCATCCCCAGACCGTCGCGTTGACGAACCACTCCAACCGCGCCACCTTCGATGCCTTCGGGCCCCACGTGCGGAACGTGTTCGCCCTCAAGGCGCTCGACGCCATGCTCGACACCCCCCGCGAGGAGTGGGACCCGGCGGCCGCCATGGGGCTCGTCTACTGGATCTTCCCGGGCATGTCGATCGCCGGCGGCTGGCGCGAGCGCACGGTCATCTCGATCATGCTGCCGGGAGATTCCTGGGGCGAGTCCCATACGTGGCAGACCACTCTCCTGCGCACCCCGCCCCAGACCCCCGAGCAGTTCGAGGAGGCCGCCAAGACCGCTGAGTGGTTCTTCGCGGCATTCCGCGACGAGGACTACACCGCACAGAAGGCCGTGCAGAACGGGCTGCAGTCGATGCCGGACAAGCACATGATCGTCGGCCGCAATGAGATCGCCGTCCAGCACGCGCACGAGATGCTGCGACGGCTTCTGGCGGGGCAGTCGGTGCACTCCGACTGATCGGTTGTCGGGATAGCTGCCGAAGTGCATGGATTTCCATGCATTCAGTGGTGGCGACAGCCGAGGGGTGACAGACTTCGCGGCAGAAGTCCCGTCAACCCGAATGGATGCCGCATGTCCGAGAAGGCCTGGCTCATCGATACCGAGCCCAGCTCGCGTTTCCCCGTCTTCACCCGCCTCAATGCCGCCGACGTCATGGCGGACCCCATCACGCCGCTGGGCGCATCGATGTGCTGGGTACCCAACGTCCTCCCGGGCTGGGCCTCGGGCTACGTCGAGGACCTGTGCTTCACGGCGGACGAGCTCAGCGAGGAGTCTGCGGTGGCTGGCTTCATCTACGGCTACCTGTACGTGAACCAGAGCTCGGTGCGCGTCCTCGGCATCCGCAAGGGCATGAGCGCGGAGATCATCGACTCCATCTTCTTCAACTCCCCGGGCGCCCCGCCGCATGAGGCGTCGGACGCCGACACCAATGAGGCCCTCACAGCGCTTGCGCCCGCCCGTGCTGGCTGGGTGCTCTCCACCAGCAAGTTCGAGGGAGCCGACGAGGACGCGGCGATAGCCGACGACCTGCGCCGCAGCCGGCCGAACCTCAAGGCCCTGAGCAACCGCGCCCTCGTGGCCCGGGCGCGCGCGATGATGCCGTACGAGCGGCTGGCCTGGCGCTCTGAGCAGATCGGCTCGTCGAATGCCGCTCTCGGTCCGGCCGTGGCCGGCCAGATGCTCCCGGCGGAGAAGGCGCACCTGCTCGTGACCATCCTCGGATACGCCGGCGACGTCGAGTCCGCAGCGCCGACCTACGCACTGTGGAGCCTGTCGCGGACCGTCCGGAACAGCCCGGAGATGACGGCGCTGTTCGACCAGGGGGTCGATGCGGTCGTGGCCCAGTTGCCGACCGCTGCCGGTGGTTTCTGGAGCGAGTTCGGGGCCTTCATCGGTGAGTTCGGCTACCGCGGCCCCTCGGAGTGGGATCTGGGCACGGAGTCATGGGAGTCCAAGCCGTCCCTCGCCATCGCCCTCATCGACAAGATGCGCCTGCTCGACGATGCGCAGTCCCCGTCCGCCAAGCAGGCCGCCCACGCGGCCGAGACCGACAAGGCCATGGCGGAGGCGACCGAGGGAATGGACGCGGCCACGGAGGCGGCCTTCCGCGGGGCAATCGGCTCGGCCCGGCGGTTCGCCGGGTGGCGGGAGTCAGGCAAGTCGTCCTGCATCAAGATCATGAACGAGGCCCGCATGGCCCTCATCGAGTTGGGCGAGCGCCTGGCAGCCGACGGCGTCATCGACCACCCGCGTCAGATCTTCATCGCCCTGGACGAGGAGCTCGACGGATTGGCTCTGGGTGGAACGCATCTGCGGCAGACGCTCCGTGATCGTGAGACGGCGTGGAATGAGCTCAAGGAGGTGGAGGTCCCGACCTTCGTCGACGGAAGCAAGCCCATCCCGCCGATCAGTTCGCTGCCGCGGAAGGGCTCCGGTGGGGGAGAGCGCGCGAAGGCCGGGGACGTCCTCCAGGGTGCGGCGTCTTCGCAGGGGATCGTCGAGGGCACTGTGCGGGTCGTGCTGGGAACCGATGCCATCGAGGACTTCCAGCCCGGTGAGATCCTCGTTGCGCCGCAGACTGATCCGTCGTGGACGCCGCTGTTCCTCGTCGCCTCGGGTGTCGTGGTCAACACCGGATCAATGGGTTCGCACGCCATGATCGTGGCTCGCGAGTTGGGCATCCCGTGTGTCGGTGGCCTCGTGGGCGCGACGACGAACCTGAAGACCGGCGACCGGGTCCGGGTCGACGGTGCGAAGGGCACCGTGGAGGTGCTCGAGACCGTCTGAACGTTCGAGACGAAGAAGGAGGGCCGCCCCCCACGGGGACGGCCCTCCTTCGTGTGCCTCAGATCAGGGAGTGATGACCGCGCGACCGGTCAGCTCACCGGCCGCCATGGCCGCGTAGGCATCCAGCGCATTGTCCAGCGAGTAGGTCGTGTACTCCGGGGTGATGAGGCCCCGGGCCGCGAGGTTGAGCACCTCGGCCAACTCCTTGCGGGTGCCCCAATAGATGGAGCGCATAGCGGTCTCATAGGGCGGGGCATAGAGGTTGAAGGGGAAGCTGCCGCCGCCGACGCCCACCAGGGTCATATCGCTCTGGTATTTGCAGGAGCCCACGGCTGTGGCCATCGTCGAGTCGATGCCGACGAAGTCGATGACGACCTCCGCGCCGCCCCCGGTGGCGTCCTTGATCTGGGCGACGATGTCCTCGGCGCTGCCGTCGAGAACTGTGTCGGCGCCGGACTTCGCCGCGAGTTCGCGCGCTGCCGGCTTGACGTCGACGGCCACGACATTCGCGGCGGTGGTCGCCTTGATGATCTGGATGCCCATGTGGCCCAGGCCGCCGGCGCCGATGACGACGACGTTCGAGCCGGGGACCATCTTCGATCGGGAAAGGGCGATCGCGTGGTAAGGCGTGAGCCCGGCGTCAGTCAGGGGAGCGGCGGCGACCGGGTCCATGCCCTCGGGGATCGGGACCAGGGAACGGGCATCCGGGACCAGCATGTACTCGGCCTGGCCGCCGTCGGTGCCGAGACCGCCACCGAAGGCCTTGTCGTAGCCGCCGAGCGGGTCGATGCAGTAGGTGTCCTGGCCCCGCCCACAGGCCTCGCAGCGTCCGCAGCCCCAGGGGCCGTAGACCGCGACGGGCTGGCCGATGCTCACGCTCGTGACACCCTCGCCGACGGCGTGGACGTAGCCGGCGTTCTCGTGGCCGAGGATGAAGGGCACATGCCAGGGGAGCATGCCCTCCTCGAAGTCGTGCAGCAGGTGCATGTCGCTGTGGCACAGGCCGGCACCGGCGATCTTCAGGACCACCTGACCCGGACCGGGGGTCGGATCGGGCACCTCGATGAGCCGGGGCTCGGACTTCCAGTTGGGGAGTTGTACGGCCTTCATGGCTTCCTCTCACGGTCATGGGTGAACCCGGTGCTCGCACCGGACTGTGTCGCTGGGATGCTAACGCCCGCACGGTTCACGGGGGAGGGGTTTCTTGACTGACCCTCTGGAAACCAATGCTGACATCTGAGATAGTTGGACGTCCACATGATCGGCGGCCCGTCCGGGCCGGCACCACACAGCGGAGGAAGAGCATGGCCGATGTGGCCCTGACCGACGAGCAGCGCGATGAACTGGTGAGCCTCGTGGTCCGTGGCATGGCCCGGGGAGAGGCCTCAGAGATCCAGCAGGGCCTGGCCGACGCTGGACTGCTGCTGGTCAAAGGCCCGGTGATCATGCCCACTCCGGCCGGCACCGAGCTGGTCGGCTCGATGCTGCGTCTGCCCGACGATGCCCCCGAGCGCGAGCGCATCATGGCGACCTTCCACCGGTTCCTCCCGGTCAACCGTCAGCTGCGTGACCTGTGCACCGCATGGCAGATGCGCCCCGACGGGAGCGTCAACGATCACTCGGACGAGAACTACGACGCCGACATCCGGGACCGTCTCGATGACATCGACGATGCCGTGGGCCCGCTGATCAAGCGCTTCGGCGAGGACATTCCCGGCATGGACGCCTACCGCGGCCGCTTGACCGAGGCACTCGAGAAGCTCGACGACGGCGACGATGCGTGGCTGGCCTCACCGCTGTGCGACTCGTACCACACGGTGTGGATGCACCTGCACCAGCAGCTTCTTCTCACCATCGGCATGTCCCGCAAGGAGGACGAGGAGCTCGAGGAGCGCCTCGTCAGCGGCGCGTGAGGGCGCGAGGAGTGAGCGACGCGAGCCCCGCAGCGACCAAGCAGGAGATCGCATGAGTTCTTCCACCTGGTCCTCGCCGATCGACGACGTCGGCCTCGTCCCGTTCGGCAGGGGTTTCGAGCGTGGGCTCGACTCGAGATCGCTGTGCACGCGCGGCGTGCAGATGGAGACGCTCGCGGGTGTTGGCCTGCCCGTCGGCGCCGGTCTGACGATCCCGGTCCCGAACGTGCCCGGCTTCACCACCCCGTCGCGCGCCAAGGCGGCGATGAACCTCCTCGAGACCAGCGCCGGCCGACAGATCAGCGCGGCCGCCGACACCGGGGGCCTGGTCCTCATGCGTCTCAGCGCCAGCGCTCCCGTGCCCGCCGCAGGTCTGCCGCCGGACCT
>JAURME010000156.1 GCA_030830865.1 Candidatus Nanopelagicales bacterium
CCTGTTCTTCCTGCTGAACGGCGCCGCCATGGTGATCTCGGTGTCCTGCCTGTGGTTCAGCCACTACGTGCTCGGGCTGGACTCCGCCCTCGCCGACAACATCAGCGCCAACGTCGTCGGCGTCCTGCTCGGCATGCTGTTCCGGTTCTGGTCCTATCGAAAGTGGGTGTTCCCGGCCCTGCCCGAGGACGTCAGCGATGAGGAGCGTGCCGCCAACGAGGAACTGGCGGAGCGCGACGCGTCGACCCCGATCTAGGCCAACCCCGCGAGCGCTACTCCGGCAGCGGTGGCTGAATGCCGCCCGCGCTCCCGCGCCGACGGGCGTCGTCGGCCTCGATGAGCTCATAGACGCTGCGCTGGATGTCCTCGACATCCGGGACGTCAGCGATCGTCAGCCCGTCGTTCTCCCCCGCCGACTGGATGTCAAGTTCCCCGTAGTTGAGGATCCGCCCCATCAAGGGCACCTTGAAGGACACGTCATTGATCTTGGCCAGGGGCATGTCCCGGCCCTGCCGGGTGATGATCCCGGAGCGGACGATGATGCGCCGGTCGGTGAACACATATTCCGTGGTGATCCAGCGCAGGAACGGGACGATGGCCCACAGGACGAGGATGACCAGCGCGCCTGCGAGGACGATCCAGCGCATGACGGTCCCACCGAACTGCGTGCTGTCGATCCAGAAGTAGAGCCAGGTGACGGCGAAGACCGTCGCGATCAGGACGACCGCCGGGACGAACAGCGCACGCCAGTGCGGACGGGTCTCGAAGGAGATGGTCTCGCCGGGGGCCAGGAGCTTCTGTGGGTAACCCATGGGGTGATGGTCCCACGCCGGGGCCTCCTATGGCGTCAGATGGTCGCGTGGACGACATCCCCGGCCGTGATCCGACTGGTCTCCTCGCCGTCGGACACCACGAGATGACCGTCGTCGTCGATCCCGGAGACCACCCCGCGGACCCGGTCACCGTTCGGCAGCTCGACGTCGACCAGGCGGCCGATCGTGGCGCAGCGGGTTCGGTAGTCCCGCTCGACCGAATCGTCAGCCGCCCGCCACTGTGCAAGCCGCTGCTCCAGTGAGATGAGCAGCGCGGCCAGCAGCGCTGACCGATCCAGGTTGCCGCCCTCGAGCAGCACCGAGGTGGCCTGCTTGACAGGCAGGTCCCTGCCGCTCATGTCCACATTGATCCCGATGCCCAAGATGACGGCTGATCCCTCGCCCCCGGCATCCGGCACGAGCGTGCTGAGGATCCCGCCGAGTTTGCGCGGCCCCTCCGACCCACCGCAGGCCGCCGCGATCACGACGAGGTCGTTCGGCCACTTGAGCTCCGCGCGCACTGCGCTCGCGTCGTGCAGGGCGTCGCTCACCGCCACACCGGCCACCAGGGGCAGCCAGGTCACCCGGTCCGCCGGAGCGTCGCCGGGTCGCACCAGCACCGAGGTCCACAGACCGGCCCCCGGCGGGCTCACCCACGTCCGGTCGAGGCGCCCGCGTCCGGACATCTGCTCGTCGGCCGCGACGCATGTGCCCTCAGGGGCCCCGGCTCGGGCCAGGGCCTCGAGATCATCGTTGGTCGATCCGGTGCTGGCCACGATCGTGGGACGCGGCCATGTCGAGCGCCCCACCATGAGGGACTCGACCCGTTCAGGGTCCAGTTTCCCGGTGGGACGCTCATCACTTACCCCAGACACGACCGCTCCCTCCGATGTCCCACTACTAAGGTACGCAAACGAAGCCTAGGAGGAGCGATGAGCGCGGCCACAGTCGACGACAACACCCCTGACCCGCACACGACCGCGGGCAAGGCCGCCGAGCTCGCCCGGCGGCGGGCCGAGGCCGCCGGCGGCCGTGAGAAGGCCGTCGAGAAGCAGCACGCGCGCGGCAAGAAGACCGCCATGGAGCGTGTGCTCGCCCTGCTTGACGAGGACTCCTTCCAGGCCATCGACGGACTGGTCCGGCATCGCTCCCACAACTTCGGCATGCAGAAGAGCCGGCCCTACGGTGACGGCGTCGTGACCGGCTTCGGCACCATCGACGGTCGCCCGGTGTGCGTCCACGCTCAGGACTTCACGGTCTTCGGCGGCTCCCTCGGCGAGGTGGTCGGCGAGAAGATCATCAAGGTCATGGACATGGCCATGAAGATCGGCTGCCCGGTCATCGGCATCAACGACTCCGGCGGCGCCCGCATCCAGGAGGGCGTCGTGGCGCTCGCCATGTACGGAGAGATCTTCCGTCGCAATGTCGCCGCCTCGGGAGTGGTCCCGCAGATCTCGCTCATCATGGGCCCCTGCGCAGGCGGCGCGGTGTACTCCCCCGCCATCACCGACTTCACGATCATGGTCGACGGCACCTCGCACATGTTCATCACCGGCCCGGACGTCATCAAGACGGTCACCGGCGAGGACGTCGGCTTCGAGGAACTGGGCGGCGCCCGCACCCACAACAGCAAGTCCGGGGTCGCCCACTACATGGCGTCCGACGAGGACGACGCCCTCGAGTACGTCAAGGCACTGCTGTCCTACCTGCCCAGCAACAACCTCGAGGATCCCCCCACCTACGGCTTTCAGGCGGACCTCTCCTTCACAGACGAGGACCGTGAACTCGACGTCCTCATCCCGGACTCACCGAACCAGCCGTATGACATGCACAAGGTGATCGAGCACCTGATGGACGACGGCGAATTCCTCGAGACCCAGCCGCTGTTCGCCCCCAACATCCTCACCGGCTTCGGCCGGGTCGAGGGACATGCGGTGGGCATTGTGGCCAATCAGCCGATGCAGTTCGCCGGAACACTCGACATCGAGGCGTCGGAGAAGGCCGCCCGGTTCGTGCGCACGTGCGACGCGTTCAACGTCCCGGTGATCACCCTCGTGGACGTCCCGGGCTTCCTGCCCGGCACCGACCAGGAGTGGGACGGCATCATCCGTCGCGGCGCGAAGCTCATCTACGCCTACGCGGAGGCGACCGTGCCCCTCGTTACGGTGATCACCCGCAAGGCCTACGGCGGTGCCTACGACGTCATGGGCTCCAAGCACCTCGGTGCCGACCTCACCGTCGCCTGGCCCACGGCGGAGATCGCCGTCATGGGCGCGCAAGGGGCGGCGAACATCCTCTACCGCAAGGAGATCGCCGAGGCAGAGGATCCGGAGGCAGAGCGCAAGCGCCTGATCGAGGAGTACCAGGACACGCTGGCCAACCCGTACGTCGCAGCCGAGCGCGGCTACATCGACCGGGTGATCTTCCCGCACGAGACCCGAATGATGGTCACCCGCGCCCTTCGGGCACTGCGCAACAAGCGTGCCAGCCGCCCGCCCAAGAAGCACGGCAACATCCCCCTGTAGGGAGACCACGAGCATGAGCGACACCCCGAACGAGGCTCCGCGCCTGCGCATCGTCCACGGCAATCCCACCCCCGACGAGGTGGGCATCGTCGTCGCGGTCCTGAACAGCCGCTCGGCTCCCGCCGAGGAGCAGCCGAAGTGGAGCCTGTGGGCCCGCAAGAGCCGCATGACGCGCCCGAACCAGCGTCCCGGCTACGGCGCCTGGCGCGCGTCGATGATGCCCCGTTAGTCGATGCCCCGTCTGATCCTCGCCTCGCAGTCGCCGGCACGCCGCCAACTCCTGCTCAACGCCGGTGTCGTGCCGGAGATCCACGTGAGCCACGTGGACGAGGAGGCGATCGAGCGCGCCCTGCCCGAGGCCACTCCCGCGGAGCTGTGCCTTGCCCTCGCGAAGGCCAAGGCCGAGGCCGTGGCCGCGGACTATGCGAACGACCCGAACGCGGTCGTCGTCGCCTGCGACTCCGTCTTCGATGTGGATGGACGTGCCTTCAGCAAGGCTGTGTCCGAGGCGCAGGTGCGAGAGAGATGGGCCCTGATGATGGGCCGCTCCGGTGTGCTGCGCACGGGCCACTGGGTGGTGCGCCCCTCCACAGGCGAGGAGGTGGGGGCCGTGTGTGACACGGTCGTGCACCTCGGTTCCCCCTCTCAGGCCGAGCAGGACGCGTACCTGGCCACCGGGGAGCCGCTCCAGGTGGCCGGGGGCTTCACGATCGACGCCCTTGGGGGTGCATTCGTCGAGGGAGTCGAGGGCGACCCCTCCAATGTGGTCGGCCTGTCCCTGCCGACGCTTCGTCGCCTCGTGGGTGAGCTCGGCGTCGTCTGGACCGACCTGTGGGATCGGTCCCCGTGAACGGGACCGAGCTGTGGGCAAGGACATAGGGATGACCAACCCCATGGACGTCCAAGTATCGATACGCTTCGGCGGCGGAGCCGTGCGTAGGCCCCGGACACGAGAGAGGGTTCACCTGCCGTGAAGAAGGTCCTGATCGCCAACCGCGGGGAGATCGCCATCCGCGTCATCCGCGCCTGCAAGGACGCCGGCATCACGTCGGTCGCCGTCTATGCGGAGCCGGATCGGGATGCCCTCCATGTCCGCATGGCCGACGAGGCCTTCGCCCTGGGCGGGAGCACCGCAGCCGAGAGCTACCTCGTCATCGACAAGATCATCGACGCGGCTCGGCAGTCTGGTGCCGACGCGATCCACCCCGGCTACGGCTTCCTGTCCGAGAACGCCGACTTCGCGCAGGCCGTGATCGACGCCGGCCTGACCTGGATCGGCCCATCCCCCGATGCCATCCGCTCCCTCGGTGACAAGGTCTCGGCCCGGCACATCGCGCAGCGCGCCGGCGCCCCCCAGGTACCCGGCACTCCCGACCCCGTCTCCGGCGCCGATGAGGTGGTGGCGTTCGCGAAGGAGCATGGCCTGCCCATCGCCATCAAGGCGGCCTTCGGCGGCGGCGGACGTGGCCTCAAGGTCGCCCGCACCCTCGAGGAGATCCCCGACCTGTACGACTCCGCCGTCCGCGAGGCCGTGGCCGCCTTCGGTCGTGGCGAGTGCTTCGTCGAGCGGTACCTCGACAACCCGCGGCACGTCGAGACCCAGTGCCTCGCCGACTCCGCGGGCAACGTGGTCGTGGTCTCGACTCGTGACTGCTCCCTCCAGCGTCGCCACCAGAAGCTCGTCGAGGAGGCGCCAGCTCCGTTCCTGTCCGAAGATCAGATCGAGCGCCTCTACGAGTCGTCGAAGGCCATCCTGAAGGAGGCCGGCTACGTCAATGCCGGCACCTGCGAGTTCCTCGTCGGCACCGACGGCACCATCTCCTTTCTCGAGGTCAACACTCGACTGCAGGTCGAGCACCCGGTCACCGAGGAGGTCGCTGGCATCGACCTCGTGCGCGAGCAGTTCCGCATCGCCGACGGCGGCCTCATCGACTACCCGGATCCGGCGCTGCGCGGCCACTCGATCGAGTTCCGCATCAATGGCGAGGATCCCGGTCGCGGCTTCCTGCCCGCCCCGGGCTCGCTGCTCATCTGGAGCCCGCCCAGCGGCCCCGGTGTGCGTGTGGACTCCGGCTTCCAGGCCGGTGACGTCATCGGCGGCAATTTCGACTCGCTGCTGGCCAAGCTCATCATCACCGGGGCCACCCGCGAAGAGGCGCTTGAGCGGTCTAGGCGAGCCCTTGCGGAGTTCGAGGTCGACGGCATCGCCACGGCCTTGACATTCCACCGCGCGGTCGTCGACGATCCTGCTTTCGCGCCCGCCGGCGGAGCGCCCTTCACCGTGCACACGCGTTGGATCGAGACCGAGTTCGATAACCAGATCCCCCCTTACTCCGGTCCGGTCGCCGAGGCCGAGGAGCCCCAGGCCCGCGAGACCGTTGTGGTCGAGGTCGGTGGCAAGCGCGTCGAGGTCAGCCTCCCGGCCGGCCTGGGCAGCGCACCGGCCGCCGCCGGTGCAGCCGGCCCGAAGAAGCGCAAGGCAGGCGGCAAGAAGGCCGGTGGCGGCGCCTCCGGCGACTCCCTCGTCGCACCCATGCAGGGCACGATCGTCAAGATCGAGGTCGCGGACGGCCAGCAGGTGGCCGAGGGCGATCTCGTCGTCGTCCTCGAGGCGATGAAGATGGAGCAGCCGCTGACCGCGCACAAGGCGGGCAAGGTCGCGAACATCTCCGCCGAGGTCGGCGCGACGGTCTCGTCCGGTGCGACCATCCTGGACATCGTCGACTAGTTCTCCTCGCTGCCTCCTGGAACGAGGTGGCGGGGGAGTCCACGTGACGTACGGTGGAGGCATGCCTCCTCTCCGGCGCCCGTTGGCCCTGATCACCGCCCTGTTCATCGGACTCCTGGCCGTGGTGGCCGCACCGGCTGCCCACGCCGCCCCCGACGTGACCGACGCGGTCTCGGCGCTGCGCGCCGGCGACACCGTCTACTCGGACCCGAATGCGGAGAACGCCCTCAGCAGTGCGGAGATCAGCCGGTTGACCGCGGCAGCGAATGCCAGCGGCATCCCGATGTTCATCGCCGTCCTTCCGGAGTCGGCCGCGGGCGGGGGCTCCGCCGACGACGTCCTGGTCGCCCTCAACGGTGAGATCGGCATGGCGGGGGTCTACGCCGTCGTGGTGGGCAACCAGTTCCGCGCGGGGTCCACGTCCGGGAGTGCATCGGACCTCGCGACCCAGGCCTTCCGTGCGCAGCGCGACAACGGTGTTGCCGCGGTGCTCGACGAGTTCATCGCCCTCGCCTCCGCACGTGCTGCCGGCGGCTCTCCGGCCACGGCCGACACCTCAGCGGGCGGCGACGGCACCGCCGTGCTGGTCGTCTTCGGACTCCTCATCGTCGGAGGCGCGGTCGTCGTCATCGTGCTGATCCGCCGCCAGCGGAGGATCACCGCCAAGCAGCTCGTAGCCGTGAGGTCCGCGATCGACCAGGACGTGACCCAGTACGGGGAGCGTCTTGCCGGTCTGGACCTCAAGGACCCGGACCTCGACGAGGCCGCTCGCGAGGACATCCAGCGAGCCCTCGACGACTACGACCGGGCCCGCAGCGCGGTTCGCGCGATGAGCCATCCGAATGACGCCGCTGCCGTGACCTCGGCGCTGGAGGACGGCCGCTACGCCCTTGCCTGCGCCGAGGCCCGTCTGGACAACCAGCCGATCCCGGACCGTCGCCCGCCCTGCTTCGTCGACCCCCGTCACGGACCCAGCGTCACGGACCTGCTGTGGGCTCCCCCGGGCTTGGGTGAGCGGGACGTCCCGGTCTGCGCCGCCTGCCGTACGACGATCGAGACCGGTGGCACTCCCGCAGGCCTCGATGTGGAGACGATGGACGGGCAACGACGGCCGTACTATCAGGCCGGACGTGAGTTCGGCGCCTACGCGCAGGGCTACTACTCCCCCTTCACCGGTGTCATGGGCGCGGTGCTCATGGGGACGATGCTCAGCAGCATGTGGCACTCCCCCGGCTACACGACCTCGGACCTCAACACCGCCGGAATGGGCGGCAGTGACGACACCTTCGGCGGAGGAGGCTTCGGGGACTTCGGTGGCGGTGGCTTCGGCGGGGGCGACTTCGGTGGCGGTGGCTTCGGCGGGGGCGACTTCTAGTCCGGGGTGCCCGGGCCGGTGCTGCGGCAGGGCATCAGCCGCAGGCGCTCAACGTAGTCCGACGGCGCGCCACCGGCCTCGGCCGCATCGGCGATCACTCCCAGGTACTGAGCCGAGGGGAGACCGCCCTCGTAGGCGTCCAGCACATAGACCCACGCCAGTTCCTGATGCCCCATCGTCTGAACGCGCACGCGGATCTTCGTCCACAGCCCGAGGTCGACACCCTCCCAGGCGTCGAGGTTGCGTTCATCCATCTCGGTGACGTCGTAGAGCATCACGAAGACGTTGGCCGACGCGTCCTCCACGACAGTGGAGAGCGCTCCATCCCAGCCCAGGTCGCCACCTGCGAAGGTGAGACGCCATCCACGCAGCCAGCCCGACCCGCGCGCCGGTGACGACGGCGCACGATGCGCCATGCGGTGAGGATCGAGGTTCGATCCGTAGGCGGCGTACAAGGGCACAACCACCAGAGTAGGGACGTAGAGGCCCGTACGGAAGAATGACGATCGCACTCATCGCGCCGACATCGTGAGGACACGGACATGAACAGGGTCGTCATCATCGGCGGTGGTCCCGGAGGGTATGAGGCAGCCCTCGTCGCACGACAGCTCGGCGCCGACGTCACCGTGATCGACGCGGACGGCATCGGCGGATCGGCGGTCCTCACCGACTGCGTCCCGAGCAAGACCCTCATCGCCACTGCAAACGTCATCACCGATGCCGCGTCGAGTGCCGATCTGGGCATCCTCGTCAACGGCCGCACGCCGGATACGTCGCACTTCGGGGTCGACCTCGGGGCGGTCAACGATCGCATCCTCGGGCTGGTGCGCCATCAGAGCGATGACATCCGCGCCCGGCTGCTCAAGGACGGCGTCTCCCTCGTCCCCGGCCATGGGCGCCTCGACGACGACGGAAACGTCATCGTGCGCCGCCGGGACGGCCAGGAGGAGGCCTTCGAGGCCGATGCGGTCCTGCTGGCCACCGGAGCACGCCCTCGGGAACTGCCCGAAGCCCGACCGGACGGCGAGCGCATCCTCACCTGGGAGCAGGTCTACGACCTCACCGAGGTGCCCGAGCGCCTCATCGTCGTCGGGTCCGGCGTAACCGGCGCGGAGTTCGCCGGTGCGTACCACGCCCTCGGCAGCCGTGTGGTCCTGATCTCCTCTCGCGAGCACGTCCTGCCGGGTGAGGACCCCGATGCGGCAAGGGTGCTGGAGGACGTCTATGCGCGCCGCGGCGTCGAGGTCCTGGGCTCATCACGGGCGGTGTCGGCCCGCTGCACCGACGACGGGGTCGAGGTCACCCTGACGTCAGGGGAGGTCGTCACCGGGTCCCACGTTCTCATGGCCGTGGGCTCACTGCCCAACACCGATGACCTGGGTCTGGAGGATGCCGGAGTCGAGACCGATGACGGTGGCTTCATCCGCGTCGACCGCGTCAGTCGCACGTCCCGCCGCGGTGTCTACGCCGCCGGCGACTGCACCGGGGTGCTGATGCTCGCCTCCGTCGCAGCCATGCAGGGGCGGATCGCGATGTGGCACGCCCTCGGCGACGCGGTCACGCCGCTGGAGCTGATGACGGTCTCCAGCACCGTCTTCACGAACCCCGAGATCGCCACTGTCGGACTGACCCAGCGCGACCTCGATGAGGGACGCTTCCGCGGAGACAGCGTCCTCGTCCCCCTGGCCACGAACGCCCGAGCGAAGATGGCCGAGCAGCGCGACGGCTTCGTCAAGCTGCTGTGCCGACGGGGCTCCCGGATCGTCGCGGGCGCCGTCGTCGTCAGCCCACACGCCAGCGAGCTGATCCATCCCCTCACGATTGCTGTCGAGCAGCGCCTCACCGTCGATGAACTGGCGTCCACGTTCACCGTCTACCCGAGCCTGTCAGGGTCGATCGCCGAAGCAGCACGTCGACTGCACATCGCCTCCGAATAGGCATCGCGACGGTTAGGGTCGGGACATGACGAACCATCCGACGACGGTCGAGGCCGATCAGCGCGCCAAGGAGTCTGCCGAGGCGATCGCCGCCCTCACCGGTCAGGCGAACCACGACATCGGCGTCGTCCTCGGATCAGGCTGGGCCCCGGCCGCGCGCATGCTGGGGAATGTTGTCGCCGATATCCCGGTGACCGACGTCCCGCACTTCGCACCTCCGGCCGTCGAGGGCCATGCCGGCCGGATCCTCAGCGTCGACGCCGATGGCACCCGCGTGCTGGTATTCCTGGGGCGCACACACCTGTACGAGGAGCGCGGGGTCGACGCCGTCACCCACGGCGTCCGCACGATCCGCGCATCGGGCTGCGGCATCGTCGTCCTCACCAACGGCTGCGGTGGCCTGGACCCGAGTTGGTCCCCCGGCACGCCCGTCCTCATCCGCGACCACATCAACCTCACCGGGACGAGCCCCCTGCACGGCCCCCACTTCGTGGACCTGACGGACCTGTACTCGCCACGACTTCGCGGCATCTGCCGGGCGATCGACCCCTCACTCCCCGAAGCCGTCTACACGCAGTTCCGCGGTCCGATGTACGAGACGCCCGCCGAGATAGAGATGGTCCGATCTATCGGTGGCGGCCTCGTCGGGATGAGCACCGCACTCGAGGCGATCGTGGCGCGAGCTGTCGGACTGGAGATCCTCGGGCTGTCCCTGGTGACCAATCTCGCCGCCGGCATGTCGGGGTCCCCCCTCAACCACGAGGAGGTCCTCGAGGCCGGCCACGCGGCCGCCGAGCGCATGGGTGGGATCGTGGCTCGCGTCGTCCGTGAGGCGTAGGGATGGACGACATCGTCCTGGAGCACGCGCGGCAGTGGCTGGCCGACGATCCTGATGCGCAGATGCGCGAGGAGCTCTCGGCTCTCATGGACGCGGCCGGGTCAGGGGATCGGGCTGCGCGCGATGAGCTCGCTGACGCCTTCGGCGGCACCCTTGCCTTCGGTACGGCGGGACTCCGGGGCAAGGTGGGGCCCGGCCCCCATCGGATGAACCAGGTCGTGGTCGCCCGGGCGGCGGCCGGCCTCGCCCAGTACCTGATGGAGCGTGGCGGAGGCACCGTCGTCATCGGTCGGGATGCCCGACGCGGATCGGACGAGTTCGCCCGGTTGAGCGCGGAGATCATGTCCGCCGCGGGACTGACCGTCCTGACCATGCCGCGACCTCTGCCGACCCCGCTCGTGGCCTTCGCCATCCGGCACCTGGGCTGTGTCGCCGGGGTCATGGTCACCGCGAGCCACAACCCTCCACTCGACAACGGCTACAAGGTCTACCTGGGCGACGGAGTGCAGATCGTCCCGCCAGCCGACGGTGAGATCAGCGCGTGCATCGCCAATGTTTCCGGACCGGTCGCGGACATCCCACGCAGCGATGACTATCAGGTGCTGGGCGAGGACATCGTCGACGCCTACGTCGCCAAGGCGACGGCCCTCGTCGAGCCCGGTGAGCCGCTCACCTTGCGCGTCGCGTACACACCCGTCCATGGCGTCGGTGGCCCGGTCTTCACCAGAGTGCTCGCCGAAGTCGGCTTCCCGCCACCGGCCGTCGTCGCGTCCCAGTTCGAGCCGGACCCGCAGTTCGGCGGCATGCCGTTCCCCAACCCCGAGGAGCCCGGGGTCATGGACGCCGTGATCGCCCTCGCTCGCGCCGAGGGATGTGACATCGCCATCGCCAACGACCCCGACGCCGATCGCTGCGCCGCCGCGATCCCCACCCCGGACGGCTGGCGCATGCTTTCCGGGGACGAGGTCGGCTGGCTCCTGGGCTGGTGGATCGCCGCCGGCAACCGACGGTTCAGCGGGCGCAACGTCTTCGCCCAGTCCATCGTCTCGGGGACCATGCTCGAGGCCATCGCGGACGACGCCGGGATTCCCTATGAGCAGACGCTCACCGGATTCAAGTGGATCGCACGGGTGCCGGATCTCGCCTTCGGCTACGAGGAGGCGCTGGGATACTGCGTCGACCCAGCCGGCGTGAGCGACAAGGACGGCATCACGGCCGGGCTAATGCTGGCGGAGATGGCCGGCCGACTCTCCGAGCGCGGGGCCAGCATCCCCGAGATCCTCGACGAACTCGCGCTGCGGCACGGCGTCTACGCCACCGGCCAGGTCTCCGTACGGCACTCGGATCCGGCCTACATCGCCGGACTCGTCGATGCCCTGCGCGCGGACCCCCCGACCTCTCTCGGCGGCCTGGACGTGCTGCGCATGGACGACCTGGAACGTCCGACCGATGGCCTTCCCCCGACCAACGGGCTGCGGTTCATCCTCGTCGACCACGGGCGGGTGATCGTGCGACCCAGCGGCACCGAGCCCAAGATCAAGTCCTACCTGCAGGTGCGCGTCACGGTCGACGAGGGGGACCTGACGAGAGCCCGCGACCGTGCCCAGAACCTGCTGCGTCAGTTGTCCACCGCGATCGGCGCCCTGCTCACCTAGTGCGTCGCTAGGCTGGACCGGTGACGGACGCATGGCAGCCACCGGGTGGGGATCAGGCGAGTCTGCGCGCCTTCCTCCACGGCCTGCCGGGAGTCGATGAGGTCGGTGCCCGCGGCCGCGCCGCCGCCCTTGCGACCAGGTCGATCAAGACGGAATCCAAGCGATGGGCGATCGACATGGCGATTGCCATGGTCGACCTCACGACCCTGGAGGGCATGGACACGCCCGGCAAGGTCCGGGCCCTGTGCGCCAAGGCCCTGCGACCAGATCCTTCCGACCCGACGACGCCCAGTGTCGCCGCGGTGTGCGTCTACCCCGATCTCGTGGGTATCGCCCGGGCCTCCGTCGGGCAGGACCTCCACGTGGCAGCCGTCGCCACGGCCTTCCCATCCGGCCGATCAAGTCTGGACATCAAGCTGCAGGACACCGCCGACGCCGTAGCCGCCGGAGCTGACGAGATCGACATGGTCATCGACCGGGGAGCCTTCCTTGCCGGCGACTACGCAACGGTGTACGAGGAGATCACCGCGGTGAAGTCCGCGTGCGGCGACGCCCACCTCAAGGTGATCCTCGAGACCGGGGAGCTTCACACGCTGGACAACGTCCGACGGGCGTCGTGGCTGGCCATGCTGGCCGGCGCGGACTTCATCAAGACCTCCACCGGCAAGGTGACTCCCGCGGCAACCCCACCGGTGACACTCGTGATGCTGGAGGCCGTCCGCGACTTCGAGCGGGCGACCGAGCGCCGTATCGGGGTGAAGGCCGCCGGAGGAATCCGCACCTCCAAGGAGGCCATCGCCTATCTGGTCCTGGTGAGTGAGACCGTGGGTGATGCCTGGTTGACCCCCGACCTGTTCCGTTTCGGAGCCTCCTCGCTCCTCAACGACCTGCTGCTGCAACGTCAGCGGATGATCACCGGCCACTACTCCGGCCCCGACTACGTCACGATCGACTGACGGGAGATCTCGTGGTTTTCGAGTACGCGCCTGCGCCCGAGTCGCGCAGCATCGTCAGCATCGCCCCGGAGTACGGGCTGTTCATCGACGGTGGGTTCACTGCCCCTGTCGACGACCAGCTGTTCACGACGACCAATCCGGCCACGGAGGAGGTCCTCTCCCGCGTCTCCGAGGCACGGGAGCACGACGTCGATCGCGCGGTCGCCGCGGCTCGTCGGGCCTTCGAGCAGACCTGGGGTCCGATGCCGGGGGCCGAACGGGCCAAGTACCTCTACCGGATCGCGCGCCTGATCCAGGAGCGCAGTCGCGAACTGGCCGTTCTGGAGACCCTGGACAACGGCAAGCCGATCAAGGAGACGCGAGACGTCGACCTTCCCCTGGTCGCGGCCCACTTCTTCTACCACGCGGGCTGGGCCGACAAACTCGAGCACGCTGGCTATGGGCCCTCGCCGCGACCCCTGGGAGTCGCCGGGCAGATCATCCCCTGGAACTTCCCCCTGCTCATGCTGGCCTGGAAGGTGGCCCCGGCTCTCGCCTGCGGCAACACCGTCGTGCTCAAGGCCGCCGAGACCACCCCGCTCACCGCGCTGGCCTTCGCCGAGATCTGCCAGCAGGCCGATCTCCCGCCCGGTGTCGTAAACATCCTCACCGGTGCCGGCGACACGGGGCGAATGCTGGTCGAGCATCCCGGCACGGACAAGATCGCGTTCACCGGATCGACCGACGTCGGACGGTCGATCATGCGGGCCGTCGCCGGCACCGACAAGCGGCTCACCCTGGAGCTGGGCGGCAAGGGTGCCAACGTCGTCTTCGACGATGCACCGATCGACGAGACGGTCGAGGGCATCGTCAGCGGGATCTTCTTCAATCAGGGTCACGTGTGCTGTGCAGGCTCCCGCCTCCTGCTGCAGGAGTCTGTCGCCGACGAGGTCGTCGAACGTCTCAAGGAGCGGCTCAGCACGCTGCGCCTCGGCGACCCGTTGGACAAGAACACCGACATCGGGGCCATCAACTCCGCAGAGCAGCTCGCCCGGATCGATGAGCTGGCCAAGAGCGGTGAGGAGGAGAACGCGGAGCGGTGGAGCAGCCCCTGCCCCCTGCCGGACCGCGGCTGGTGGTTCCCGCCCACGATCTTCACCGGCGTGACCCAGGCCCATCGCATCGCCCGCGAGGAGATCTTCGGTCCCGTCCTGTCGGTGCTCACCTTCCGCACGCCGGACGAGGCGGTCGCCAAGGCGAACAACACCCCGTTCGGCCTCTCTGCCGGGATCTGGACCGAGAAGGGCAGTCGCATCCTGTGGATGGCCCAGCGCATGCGGGCCGGTGTGGTGTGGGCCAACACGTTCAACCGCTTCGATCCCACGAGCCCGTTCGGCGGGTACAAGGAGTCCGGATTCGGTCGAGAGGGCGGTATCCAGGGCCTGGGGGCGTATCTGGCGACGGAGGTGGCGCGATGAGCGAGCGACTGACCGTGCGCAAGACGCACAAGCTGTTCATCGGCGGAGCCTTCCCGCGCAGTGAGTCCGGCCGCACCTACGAGGTGCATGATGCCACGGGTTCCTTTCTGGCCAACATGTCCCAGGCGAGCCGCAAGGACGCGCGCAATGCCGTGCTGGCGGCCCGCAAGGCTGTCGACGGCTGGAGCGCCGCCACCGCCTACAACCGGGGCCAGGTGCTCTATCGGATCGCCGAGATCATGGATGGCCGTCGTGACCAGTTCGCGACCGAGGTGGCCGCTGCCGAGGGCTGCAGTGACGCGGAGGCAAACCGTCAGGTGGACCTCGCCATCGATCGCTGGGTCTGGTACGCCGGCTGGGCCGACAAGATCGCTCAGGTCCTGGGATCGGCGAACCCTGTCGCGGGGCCCTTCTTCGACTTCTCCGTGCCCGAGCCGACAGGCGTCGTGGCCGCCGTGGCCCCGCAGGAGTCCTCCCTGCTGGGGTTGGTGAGCGTGGTGGCGCCCATCATCGTGAGCGGGAACGCCGTGCTGGTCGTACCCAGCCACGACCGACCCATCCCCGCGATCTCGCTCGCGGAGGTTCTGGCCACTTCCGACGTGCCCGATGGTGTCGTCAACATCCTGACCGGCGATGCCACCGAGATGATGCCCTGGCTGGCCGCCCATGCCGATGTCAATGCCCTCGACCTCACCGGCATGGAGCCGGGCGAAGGTGCCACCACCACGGAGCGCGAGGCAGCGGGGACGATCAAACGGGTGATGCGCCCGGCACCGGACATCGACTGGTCCGCCGACCCCGGGATCGCCCGGATCCGGTTCTTCGTGGAGACGAAGACCGTGTGGCACCCCATGGGCACCTGACGCGTCTCAGGAGTCGTCGCGGCGCTTCCGCGAGCGCCAGACGAGGTAGGCGGCCACCCCGACGGCCAGGACCCCAACCGTGGTCAGCACGTAAGGGCTGATTCGGCGGGTGGTCTCGATGGCATGCTCGGCGCGTTCGAGAGCCTCGTCCGTGACCCCGAGGACGGCGTCCGTGCGGTCCAGGGCCCCGCGCACGCGGTCCAGCTCGTGCCGGAGGTCGACCACATGCTCGTGTCCGGTCTCCACGACGTCCAGGATCGCCATCGTCAGTCCTTCGCTCGATCGAGTCGGTCCGCAATTTCGGCCCGCAGTTCAGCGTACCCCGGCTTGATGACCTCATTGATGGTTCGCAGGCGCTCATCGAACGGGATGAAGGCGCTCTTCATCGCGTTGACGGTGAACCACTGGAAGTCGTCCAGCCCGTAGCCGAACGCGTCGCTGAGCAGGGCCATCTCCCGGCTCATCGATGTCCCGGACATGAGCCGGTTGTCGGTGTTGACCGTCACCCGGAAGCCGAGGTCCTTGAGCAGGCCGATCGGGTGGCGGGCGATGGTCTCAGCCGCCCCGGTCTGGACGTTGGACGACGGACACATCTCCAATGGGATGCGTCGATCACGCACGTATGAGGCCAGTCGCCCCAGGTGCGGCACCCCCTCGGTGTCGAACTCTATGTCGTCGACGATCCGCACTCCGTGGCCGAGGCGGTCAGCCCCACACCACTGGATCGCCTCCCAGATGCTCGGCAGCCCGAAGGCCTCTCCGGCATGGATGGTGAAGTGCGCGTTCTCCCGCTGGAGGTATTCGAAGGCATCGAGGTGCCGGGTCGGTGGGAATCCGGCCTCCGCGCCCGCGATGTCGAAGCCGACGACGCCAGCATCGCGGTACTCCACCGCCAACTCGGCAATCTCCCGAGAGTGAGTCGCCGTGCGCATGGCCGTGAGAAGCAGACCTACGCGCAGGGTGTGTCCGTCATCTGCTGACTGCTCGCAGCCCTCGGCCACTCCGGCCAGGACCTCCTCGATGACGTCACGAGCGGTCATCCCGCGCTGGAGGTGAAGCTCGGGCGCGAACCGCACTTCGGCATAGATGACGCCGTCGGCACCCAGATCCTCCGCGCACTCCCGTGCGACGCGACGCAACGCCTCAGGGGTCTGGGTCACGCCGACGGTGTGCTTGAACGTCTCCAGGTACCGCTCCAGGGAGCCGGAGTAGGCGGCCTCGGAGAACCACCGCGCCAGTTCATCGGCGTCCGTCGAGGGCAGATCGTCGTAGCCGGAGTCCTCGGCGAGCTCGATGATCGTCGAGGGCCGCAGGCCACCGTCCAGATGGTCATGGAGCAGGACCTTGGGAGCCCGCACGATGATGTCCTCGGGAACCGGTGCGTAGGTTCCGGCGTTGATGACCATGGGGCGAACCTAGCTCACGACGACGGCTAGAGTCCGCTGGTGATCAGCATCCTGTTCGGTCTCGGGACGGCCGTGTGCTTCGCCGCGGGTGGACTGATCAACTCGCGCCTCACGAAGATCATCGGACCATGGTCAACCGTGGCCTGGGTCATGCTCTTCGGTCTGGTCATCACGCTTCCCTGGGTCTTCCTCTCCGGGATCCCGGAGAACCTGAGCGACAGCGCCCTGTTCCTTGTCCTCGCCGGTCTGGGCAACATCGGTGGCCTCATCCTCGTGAGCTTCGCCTTCCGGATCGGGAAGGTCGGCGTCGTCGCCCCGGTCGTGGCGACCGAGGGGGCAATCTCTGCCGTGATCGCAGCCGTCACGGGCGAGAGCATCGCGCCGTTAGTCGCCTTCCTGCTCATGGCCGTGGTGGTGGGCATCGTGATCGCCGCCATCGCACCCGATCCCGCGCCGCTGCACCATGAACGTCCTGTGCTCGCAGCCGGCCTCGCCACGGCCGCGTCGTTGTTCTTCGGAATCGGCCTGTTCACAGCGGGCACGGTCAGCGCCGACCTCCCAGTCGCGTGGGTGCTGCTCCCAGCTCGTCTCGTCGGGATCGTCGCGCTGGCCATCCCACTCGCGATCACCGGCCGACTACTGATCACACGTCGCACAGCACCGTGGCTGATGGTCATGTCCACCACGGAGGTTCTGGGCACCGCGAGCTTCGCCGTGGGGGCGGCCGCACACGTCGGCATCACATCCGTGCTCGCCTCACAGTTCGCACCCATCGCAGCCGTTATGGCGTATGTGCTCTTCCGAGAACGGCTGGGTCGCCTGCAGATAGCCGGTGTGTCAATCCTCGTCGTGTCAGTCACCGCACTGGCGATCGCGAGCTGATCCCTACTCGATGGGCTCGCGATCGTGCTCATCGTCGCCGTCTCGGTGAACGAGCTCCATGTGGAAGGCCGGCAGGCACACTGCGATGTAGCGCGCACCTTCGGAGGTCGTGTAGCGGATACGCTCGCCGGCCCGTGTGATGATCGCCTGCCCGGACCGTACGTGCATGACCCCCTCGTCGTACTCCACGTCCATCGAGCCCTCGAGGACCACGGTGAACTCGTCGAACTCCGGCTCCTGTGCCGGCTCCTCCCAGCCTGCGGGGGCGAGCATGTGGGCGATGGACACGACATCGTCGCCGCTGGAGGCATGGCCGACGAACTCCTCGATGATCTTGCCGCCGGGTACCGGGATCTGGGCGGGGCCGGGGATGAGTTCGGGCATGGGGTCTCCTTCAGGCGGGACGTCGTGGTCGGGTTCAGATCGTCGACACAGGATGCGGGGCTCGACCAGCCGCCGAGTAGAGCGCGTCGATCATCTCCATCGTGCGGACCGCGTCGTCGGCATCGGTGATCATCGGAACGCCCTCGCGCACGAGTCGGGCCATGGCCTCGAGCTGGTACGTGTAGGTAGAGCGGGTGGGGAGTTCCTCGACCCGCTGGTCCGTACCCACGGTGACGATCACGCGGCTGTCGGACTGCGGGAGGACGAAGGCCGGAGCGTACGCCTCTCCCCGTGAGCCGACGATGCGCAGGGAGAAGTCCCACACCCCGTGCGTCATGGACGAGTCCAGGTGAGCCGTGATCCCGTTCGGGTAGGTGAGGTCGCCGGCCAGCCAGGCGTCGACGCCCGGGTATTCGGGGATCTCCCCGGCCACCGCACGCGTCACCGTCGGCTCGCCTCCCATGAGCGGGGCGAGGTCGCGGATGCCATGCACCGCGTAGCAGCCGACGTCCATCAGGCTCCCGCCGGCGAGGGCGGCGATCCAACGGGGATCGCCCGCCGGCGGCGGCGGCATCAGCATCCTCGCCTCGACGTACACGACGTCACCGATCTCACCACCGCCCGCCAGCTCGATCATCCGCTGCTGGACCGGGTGGTAGCGGTAGTGGAAGGCCTCGACCACAAAGACGCCCGCGGCCGCAGCGGCGTCTCGGACGCGTCGGGCCTCGTCGGTGTTGCTGGCGTACGGCTTCTCGCTCAGGACATGCTTGCCGGCCTCGACCGCCCGGAGGTTCCACGGGCCGTGCAGGCCGTTGGGCAAGGGGTTATAGACGACCTCGACCTCAGGATCGTCGATGACGTCCTGATAGGAGTCGACGACCCGCTCGATGCCACCGGCCTCGGCGAACTCCCGCGCCCGCTGCGGGTCGCGCGCGGCGACGGCGACGAGTCGGGATCCGGTCTCGTGGGCGGGCTTCAGGATCGCGTTGTCGCTGATCCTTGCTGCACCGAGGACGCCGATGCGCAGTGGCTCCACCGTCAGTCCTTGCCGAGGACGGGGTACAGGCCGACGGGGCACAGCGGCCCGTCGGCGATCGCTCCCGAGAAGTTGTGGCTGAACTCGCTCACGCGGCTGCCTTCCTGCGGTCTGTCGAGGGGAACGGCCCCATCGTAGGGGCCGCTCGACCAGGACGGCTCAGTGGTCGCCGCCGGCCATGAGCCGGCCGATGCGTCCACGGTCGACGTCGTCTGCGGATATCTCGGCAACGAAGCGCCCGTCGTACATGACAACAACACGATCTGCCAGCCCCAGCACCTCGTCGAGTTCCGCGGAGACCAGCAGCACCCCGGCTCCCCGGTCCCGGGCCTCCACGATGCGGGAGTGGATGAACTCGATGGAGCCGACGTCCACGCCCCGCGTGGGCTGGGACGCGATGAGCACGCTCGGCTCGGCCGCCAACTCGCGGGCGATGACGACCTTCTGCTTGTTACCCCCGGACAGCGCCTGAGCAGTGGTCTGGATCGACGGCGTGCGTACGTCGTACTCCTGAACCAGGTTCGTGGCCAGCGTGTCGACGGCCTTGCGATTGCGAATACCCCAGGAGGAGAACTCCGGCTCGGCGAACCGGTTCAGCACCATGTTGTCGGCGATCGAGTACGGGCCGACGACACCATCCTTCTCGCGGTCCTCCGGGACGTGCCCGACACCCATCTCGTGGATCGCATGCGGAGAGGCGCCCGCTGCGGCGTGACCATTGATCGTCACTGATCGAGCCGTGGACTTGCGCAGGCCGGTCAGGGCCTCCACGAGCTCGCGCTGCCCATTGCCCTCGACTCCGGCGATGCCGAGAATCTCACCGGAGCGGACCTGCAGCGACACGTCGCGCACAGCGGGTAGCCCGAGGTTCCCCGCGACGTTGAGGCCCTGGACGTCGAGCACGACCTCGCCCGGCTGCGCCGGCGCCTTCTCCACGCGCAGCAGGACACTGCGGCCCACCATCATCTGGGCGAGACCCGCCTGATCGGTCTGGTCCGGCGTGGTGGTGCCCACGACCTCGCCACCCCGGAGGACCTCGATGGTGTCGGCCACGGCCAGCACCTCGCGGAGCTTGTGGGTGATGAAGATGACGGCGACACCGGAGTCCGCGAACCCACGCATCACGCGCAGCAGGTCATCGGTCTCCTGCGGCGTGAGGACAGCGGTGGGCTCGTCCATGATGAGGACCTCCGCCTTGCGGTAGAGGGCCTTGAGGATCTCCACCCGCTGCTGGGCACCGACCGGGAGATCCTCGACCTTGGCATTGACATCGACCTGGAGGCCGTACTCCTCGGCGAGACGGGCGACCTCGGCCGTCGCCTTCTTCATATCCAGGAACAGCGAGTGGCGAGGCTCATCACCGAGGATGACGTTCTCGGCGACGGTGAACACGGGGACGAGCTGGAAGTGCTGGTGCACCATGCCGATGCCGCGCCGGATGGCGTCGCGGGGACCGGACAGCTTGACCGGCTTGCCGTCGATGAGGATCTCGCCCTCATCGGGTGAGTAGAGGCCGTAGATCATCTTGACGAGCGTGGACTTGCCGGCACCATTCTCGCCGAGCAGCCCGACGATCTGACCGCGGTGGATCGTGAGCGAGACATCGCGGTTGGCGACCACACCGGGGAAACGCTTGGTGATGGACCGAGCCTCGAGGATCGGAGTCTGTCCGTCGAAGGAAGTGGGCATAGTTCTCCCCTATTCCTTCTCGTAGGGTTTGCCGACGGCTGCTGGTGGCTTGATCCGACCGGACACGATCGCCAGCAGCACGATGGTCAGGATGTAGGGCAGCATGTTGATGAACTGCTGCGGGATGGCGATGACCTCGTCGGCCTGGAGTTGGCTGGCCACGCCGTTGGCAAGCCCGAAGAAGAGCGCAGCAGCCATGGCACCGATCGGGTTCCAGGCGCCGAAGATCATGATCGCCAGCGCCGTGAACCCTCGCCCGGCCGTCAGCCCGCGCTCGAAGGTGCTCGCCGCCTCGATGGAGAGGTACGCACCGGCCAGACCTGCCAGCGCACCAGCGAAGGTGACATTGAGGAAGCGCATGCGCTGCACGTTCACACCGGAGGTGTCCGCTGATCCGGGCTTCTCGCCGACCGCCCGCGTGCGCAGGCCCCAGATCGTCTTGAAGATCAAGACCCAGAGAACCAGGGCGATGATGATCGCCGCATACGTGAACAGGCCGTTGTCGAACAGAACGGGGCCCACCAGAGGGATGTCGGCGAGCACGGGGATCCGCAGCTTGGGCGTGATGGCAGGAAGCACATACCCCTGCGAATAGAAGAACGACGTCAGCCCGGTGGCGAGGATGTTGATGATGGTGCCAGCGATGATCTGGTCCATCTTCCACGTCACGGCTCCGGTCGCCAGCATGGCGCCCATGATCATGCCGGTGCCGACACCGATCATGGTTCCGGCGATGAGGTTGCCGGTGATGGCGGCCCCGAAGAAGCCAGCGAAGGCGCTCATCAGCATCTGTCCCTCGATGCCGATGTTGATGACACCACTGCGCTCGCAGATGATGCCCACCATCGCAGCGAGGATGAGGGGCACCGCGTAGCGGAGGGAGAACGACAGGACGGACACCGTGCGGTTCTCATCCATGACGAAGGCGACGACGATCCCCGCGAGGATCGCGATGGTCAGCGTGTAGGCGTAGCGAGCCCTCATGACCCACCCCACCCGGAGCTCAGGCTCGTCTGCTTGGCGTTGCGGTTGCGGAAGAGCATCCGGCTGACGATCGGCGCAGCGACGAACAGCAGCGTCAGCGCGAGGATGACGTCGACGACCTCAGGCTCGATGCCCGTCTCGAACTGCAGGGTCGCCGCACCGGACCGCAGCGTGCCGACGAGCAGCGCGGCCGGGATGGTGCCCAGTGGATTGGCGCGGGCGAGGAGGGCGATGGTGATGCCGTCGAAGCCGAGGCCGGCGTTGAAGGTCGGCTCGAAGCGCCCGGTGATACCCAGGGTCTCGATGGAACCTCCCATGCCTGCCAGGGCGCCGCTGACAGCCATGGCCAGGAAGATCGTCTTCTTGACCCCGATGCCGGCGTAGTTCGCAGCACTGGGATTGAGGCCGACGGTGTTGAACCGGAATCCCTGAGTCGTGCGGGTCAGGTACCAGCCGAAGAAGATCGCCACGAGGAGCGCCAGGATGAATCCCGAGGGGACGATCCCGATCTCCGGCAGCGCAGCGGACTCCGCGATCATCGGCGTTCGCGTCAGGGGCTGGTCGGGCTCCTTGAGGGGCTTGCTCGCCAGATAGTCCACCAAGGCGATAGCCACGGCGTTCAGCATGATCGTGGTGATGACCTCGGACACGCTGCGATAGGCCCGGAGCGCACCGGCGATCGAGGCCCAGGCCGCTCCGCAGAGCATGCCGAAGATGATCGCGAACGGGATGTGCACGAGGGGAGGAAGCTGGAAGTTGTACCCGGCCCAGGCAGCGCCGATGGCACCGACCAGCAGCTGTCCCTGGGCACCGATGTTGAACAGGCCCGTGCGCAGGCCGACGGTGACCGCCAGTCCCGTGAGGATCAGGGGTGTCGACTTCTCCATGACGCGCAGGAGTCCCTCAGTGGACCCGAGGGCATTGCTGAACAGCACCCAGTAGGCGTAGAGCGGGTTGACGCCCTGGAAGTAGATCAGGATGCCGCCGATGGTGAAAGCCAGCAGGACCGAGACCAGCGGGATGGCAACAGCCTGTACGCGTGTCCAGCGGCCAGAGCGTCGCGGATCCGGGTCGGAGAACCCGAGATCGGTCTGCGCTGGGTCGGTGACGGACATGATCCGGCATCCTTGCACACCCGAGAGCAGCCCGTATCTGTGTTGTACGGAGTTCTCGCGAGGTCTTGCTCACGCGTCGTCGCCCGGCACGCCACCCACGAAAACGCGAGGGCGGGAGCGGCCCGAAGGTCGCTCCCGCCCTGTACAGCGTCCGTCCTTGCGGACGGGTTTCTGCTAGTTCTCCAGCAGGGCAACGCCGCCCGTCTGGATGGATCCGTCAGCCAGACCCGCGATGACCGCTTCGACGGCTGCCTTGACGTCGGCCGGAACCGCAGCATCCGTGTCGTGGTACGGCGCGAGACCGGTCGGGCCGAAGAAGTTGCCGCCCGTGAGGCCCCCCGCGAAGGAGTCCAGCACCAGAGCCTCAGTGCCGCTCACGAGCTTCTTCTCAGCCGAGGTGAGAAGGCACTTGGCCGCCTGCGGGACGGTGTTGAACTGGTCCACGTCGACACCGATGCAGAAGATGGTCTCGCCTGCACCAGGATCCTTGGCGATCTCGATGAGGCCGCCGTTGCCGGTGTTGCCGCCGGCCGCGAAGATGATGTCGGCACCCTGATCGAGCTGCTTGCGCGACTCAGCCGCGCCCCACTCGGGATCGTTGAACGCGTTGTTCGGCTCGTGGTACACGAGTGTCACGTCGACATCCGGGTTGGCAGCCTGAGCGCCCACCTTGTAGCCCTCACCGAACAGCTTGACCGGCGGGACGGTGTCGGTGCCGAGCACGGCGCCGATCTTGTTGGTCTTGGTCATCAGACCGGCGAGGTAGCCCGCGGCGTAGCCGGCCTGATCCTCGCTGAACACCAGACCGGTGACGTTCGGGATCGCCTCGCCCTGGAACTGGTCGACACCGATGAAGTTGATGTTCGGGTACTCGGCCGCCGCGATGCCGGTGGCCTCACCCATGAGGAAGCCGACGGTCACGATGGTGTCGTAGCCCTTGGCCGCGAACTGCGCGATGTTGTTCGCGTAGTCCTTGGGGTCGGTCGTCTCGATGTACTTGGCGAACGCGCCAGCGGCCTCAGCCGCCTGCTGGGTGCCCTCCCACGCGGCCTGGTTGAACGACTTGTCGTCCACCTTGCCGGTGTCGGTCACCAGACCCACGCAGTAGACGTCGGGGTCAGCGCAGTTGCTGTCATCGGTCGGGGCACCCGCAGGAGCCTCCTCAACGACCTCTTCCTCCACCATGTCCTCTGCGGGCTCCTCCACTGGAGCCTCTTCCACGACCTCGGTCTCGGTCTCGGTCGTGGTTTCCGAAGCAGCCTCGTCGCCGCTGCTGCTGCAGCTGGCGAGGACCAAAGTGGCTGCGACGAAGCCGGCAGCCAGGAGCTTGCGATGCATATGCATCCCCTTCTCGTAGTCGAACCCCGTCCCCACGACCGGACGGTCGCGCGGGGGGAAGTGCGGTCACACTATCCGAGGCACCCGCCCTGATCACAGGGGGTGACGAACGTGCAACCACATCGTTACCTGCGGAAATGTCCGACACGAATCCCGCGTGAGGGATCGTGCGCTCAGACCCAGCCCGTTCGGGGCGAAGAGGACCAGCCCCCGTCCACGGGAATGGTCGCGCCGGTGACTCCCGAAGCCGCCGGGGAAGCGAGGAAGACCGCCACCGAAGCGACCTCCTGCGCAGTGACCGGACGGCCGGACGGCGCCACCGATCCCCACCAGCGATGACCTGAGGGCCAGGCCTCCGCGAGTCCGGGACGGTCGATCAGTCCGGCTGCGATGGCATTGACCCGGGCCGGGGCGAACTCCCCGGCCGCGGACGCGGTGAGGGAGAGCACGGCCGCCTTGGAGGCGGCATAGGCCGTGTGGTCCGGGAATGGGGCGAGCCCCTCGACGGAGGACACGTTGACCACGGACACCTGCGACCGGTCCGGCGCGCGGGTGCAGACGAGGCCGGTCAGAGCGGCCACGGCCAGCAGGTTCACCTCGAACTGCTGCCGCCACGCGTCCAGACCGGGCTCGCTGAGGGACGTGCGCCGTTGGTCCGCTGCGTTGTTGACCAGGACGCTCACGGGACCAAGGCGGTCCTGCACCTCTTCGACGATCCCGGTCAGGACGTCCTCGCCACCGCCGAGGTCGCCTGCCACGGTGGTCGCCCGACCACCGCCGGCCTCGATCTCTGCCACGACCCCGGCCGTCGAGTGGATGGTGCGCCCGTGCGCCACCACGACGGCTCCCTCCGCGGCGAAGGACCGCGCGAGGACGGCTCCGAGGCCGGCTCCCGCCCCCGTGATCAGGACGACCCGGCCGTCGAGGGCTCGGGTGCTAGCCACGGATCAGCTCCTGGGCTCGGGCCGCGGCCTGGGGCCAAGCGGTCAGGTCCGTCGCTGCGTCCGCGAGATCGAAACCGCTGAACGGCGGCGCCAGCGCGCACACCACGAGCGCCCAGTCCCCCGCAGTCGACGATCCCTGCCAGGAACCCGCCGGGACTAGTGCGTGGAGGACGTCGCCCTCCCCGCGTCCGAGCCGAACCTCCTCGACCCGCCCGTCGGGATGCAACTGCAGCATGTCGACGGGCGCGCCGGCGACGTGGACCCACAGTTCGTCCTCGTTCAGTCGATGAAGCGCCGAGAAGTCGTCCCGAGTGAGGAAGCCGTAGATGGCGTTGCCGGAGTCGTTGCGCCACAGCAGCCGGATCCACACACCCTCGCCCTCGAGGAACTCCAGGCCGAGCCGCTCGCGCACCTGCTCGGCCGTCAGGCCGCTCAGCGAGTCCGCAGCGAGGTTCACGACGCCACCCGGGCCTCGGCCTCGGCAAGCAGCGAGTGAACATCGACGCGCACGGGACGACGATCCTCGACGATGAGTGCACCGGCCACGAGCACGTGACGCACGTCGGACCGCCCGGCGGCGAACACCACGGCCGTATGGGGATCGTGCAGGGGCGTGAGGTGCGGCACGGCTGTGTCGATCACGATGAGATCGGCCTCCTTGCCCACCTCGACCGAGCCGATCACATCGCCCATGCCCAGCGCGCGCGCTCCCTCCAGAGTGGCCATCCGGACGATGTCGGGTGCGGAGATCGCTGCAGGATCGTGATTCACGAGCCGGGCGAGGTTCGCGGAGAGCCGCATGACCGAGAACATGTCGAGATCGTTGCTCGATGAGCAGCCGTCGGTGCCGAGCCCGACCCGAATGCCGTCACCGCGATAGCCGACGATGTCAGTGGCCCCACTGGCCAGCTTGAGGTTCGAGCCCGGGCAGTGCGCCACACTCGCCCCCGCCGCCGCGACGGCCGAGCGGTCACCCTCGTCGAGGCGGACCCCGTGCGCGAGCACAGGGCGCAGCGGCAGGACGCCGCTCTCCTCGAGGCACGCGACCGGGCGCATTCCGCGGCTGGCGATGGTGTCGGCGTTCTCGGAGTCGTTCTCAGACGTGTGTGTCGTGATGATGCCGCCGCTCTCGCGTGCCAGGGCAGCGATCTGCGCGAGGTCATCGACCTCGACCGTGAAGGGTGCATGCGGCATGTAGGCGACCGGGACGACCGGCCCGCCGATGGCCGCCAGTTGCCCGGGCCACGCCCGAGCCGCTGCCATGCGCTCGTCCCACGACAGTCCGTCAGGACCCGGGAAGGAGAAGAACACCGGCCCGATCACGTGCCGCAGGCCCGCTGCCACCGCACCGCGATGGGCAGCCTCATGGTGGAAGTACATGTCCAGGGCCGTGGTCGTCCCCCCGAGCAGCGCCTCGACGGCGCCGAGGCGGGCACCGAGTTCGACGCCCGCGGGATCCATCACGCGGGCCTCCTCGGCCCAGACCAGCTCCAGGAAACCCTGGAGGTCGACGTTCTCGGCCACGCCGCGCAGGAGGGTCATCGGCAGGTGAGTGTGCAGGTTCACCAGACCTGGCATCACGATGTGCCCCCGCGCGTCGATCACCCGCTCGGCCTCCACCTGAGCACGAAGATCCGCGGCGGGCCCGACCGCCACGATGCGCCCATCGGCGACGGCCACCGAGGCGTCCGGCATCACCGTCGCGTCGTCATCGCAGACGAGGATGAATCGCGCAGAGTCGATCAGCAGGTCAACACGCATCGACGAGCCTCCCGGCTGCCTCCACGATGATGCGGCCGACGGTCTCCGCGCCCGCTGCGACCACCGCCATGACGTCCTCGATCGCGATCTCCGGCCCCTGACCGGCGGCCGGGTTCGCGACGAGGCAGATGGAGGCGTACGGCAGGCCCTTCTCCCTCGCCAGCACGACCTCAGGCACCCCGGTCATGCCCACGACCGTCGCCCCCATGGCCTCGACCATGCGGATCTCGGCCTTGGTCTCGAAGCGGGGACCCTCGAAGGCCGCGTAGATGCCTGTCGGTTCCACCGGGATATCGAGGGCCGCTGCCGCGTCGAGGAGCACCGCGCGCAGGCGCTCGTCATAGGGCTGACCCATGTCGAGGTGCACGACACCCTCCGGAGTGGAGCCATCGAAGAACGTCACGGGTCGGGACTTGGTGAAGTCGAGGAAGTCATCGACCACTGCCAGCGCGCCGGAGCCCAGGCCGATGCCCCCGACCACGTTCACCGCGAGGACCTCGGTCACGCCGAGGTCGGCGAGTGCCTGGATGTTGGCGAGGTAGTTCACCCGATGCGGCGGAACGGAGTGGTCGGCTCCGTGCCGGGTGAGGAAGACGGTGCGTCGACCCCGGAGACCACCGACCACGGTGCGGGCGGTGCCGTAGACCGTCTCGACATCGACCTGCTCGGGCGAGTCGAGCGCCTCGAGGGAGTAGAAGCCGGTGCCCGCGATGACGCCCAGGGGTCCTTGGGTCGAACTCACTCCGCGCCACCGCCGGGGAGCTGGTCCGGACCGAACCCGTCGGGCAGCAGGAAGGACAACGGAACCGGGCCGCCGGCACGATCCACGATGAGGTCGGGACCGCCGTGCTCCCAGAGCAACTGCCGGCAGCGGCCGCACGGCAGCAGCGGTCCCGGATTCGGTCCGACACAGGCGAAGGCGACCAGACGGCCGCGGTCTCCCGGCCGACCGGTCCGCACGAGATCCCCGACCATCGCGCACTCCGCGCACAGCGTCACGCCGATGGAGGCGTTCTCGACATTGCTGCCGGTGACGATGCGGCCATCCGCCGTTATCGCCGCGGCACCCACCGGGTGGTCGGAGTAGGGGGCGTACGCGAGGTCGCGTGCCGCTCTGGCCGCGGCCCGCAACTTCTCCCACAGATCGTCATCGATCTCAGGCATGGGAGGCTGCCGCACTCAGTTCGTCGAATGTCGGGAAGTCCAGGGCGATGTCGCTGCCGGTGAAGGTGCCCACCCAGCCGTCGTCAGTGCGGAAGAACCGAATCGCTGTGAAGTCGGGCAGTGTGCCCATGTCGAACCAGTGAGTCGTCAGGGCCGGGACGTTGAGCAGGTCTCCGGCGGTGCACAGGACCGCGAACACCCGATCCCCGACATGCAGGTAGAAGACGCCGCTGCCGTGGGAGAAGAAGCGGATCTCCTCCTCGTCATGGGTGTGCTCGCTCAGGAACTTCTGCCGTGCCCCGGCCGCGGTCTCCTTGAGCTCCGCAGGACTGTCGTCGGACAGGTGAAGCTGCACTGCATCGACGAGCGTGTAGCCGTGCTCGGCGACCAGTCGGTCGACGAGGGACTGGTGGGCGGCGATGATCTGGTCAGGTGTGGCATCGAACGCAAGGGCCACGGCTCCGTCGAGGCGTGCGTAGTCGACACCGATCTCGCGCAGCTCGGCACCGATGAGGTCCGGGTCGGATGTCTGCAGCAGGGGTGAGGTCGGTTCCGTGTCGGCCCAGATCGTCAGCATGGTCACGGCGGGAGGGTCCTTCCACTCGGTCGTTGGGCGGTGCTCAGGCTCGGGTGACGAGTTCCTGCAGCAGTACATGCTGCAGCAACCAGTCGGCACTTTCGGTGCGATTGGCCGCATCCTCCAGGGACGAGCCCCAGACGTACATGCCGTGGTCGGCCACCAGGACGACCGGCATCTCGGGGTTCAGGGCCCGTCGGATGCGGTCACTGAGATGGTCCATGTCCTGACTGTTGGCGACGACAGGCACGGTGTAGCGCTCTCCTTCGGCCGAGCACCCCAGTCCCTTGAGCTGCTCGACGCCGGCCAGAACCACACCTTCGGGCCAGCGGGTGGCCGCGAGGACCGACGACATGGCATGGACATGGACGACGGCCTGGGCGCCGGCCGCATCCACGATGGCGGCGTGCACCCGGGCCTCGGCACTGGGCATGTGCTTCTGACCGTCCAGAGCCAGCCCTTGGGCATCCGTGGCCACGGCGTGCTCAGGCTGAGTGGAGTACTTGGCGATTCCACTGGCACTGACCAGGAGCTGCAGGGGTTCAGCCTGCGCGATGACAGACACATTCCCTGACGTGCCCCGCATCCAGCCCAACTCGTAGAGCTGACGCGCGGTGGCGGCCAGCATCTCCGGGAGACTGACATCCGATGCCATGAACACGACTCTAATGGTCGCTGTCCATGCACCCCACGTGACCCGAGACCCATGGCCGAGGCGCCAACCGGTTGGATGGGGCCATGGTCAACATCAGGTGCACGGCGGTCTTCATGGACATCGAGGGAACCACCAGCGCCGCTCGACACATCTTCGAGGTGTTCTTCCCCTACTCGCGCAGCCGGATGCGCTCATGGGTGGAGGAGCACGGAACCGAGCCAGCCACGGCGGCCGCCCTGCAGGAGGTGGCCGACAGTCTCGGCACCTCCACTTCCGACACCGACGCCATCGTCAGGCAACTCACCGACTGGATCGATGCTGACGTCAAGTCAGCGCCCCTCAAGACGCTCCAGGGCCTCATCTGGGAAGGCGGCTACGACAGCGGCGAGCTCACCGCTCATATGTTCGACGATGTCCCGCCGGCGATGGAGGCCTGGAGGACAGCAGGTCTCGATCTCTACATCTACTCTTCCGGATCCGTGGCTGCCCAGAAGGGGATCTTCGGCCACGCGCCCCAGGGGGATCTCACACCACTGCTCACCGGCTACTTCGACATCACCACGGCCGGACCCAAGCGCGAGCCCGCGTCCTACCGGAACATGGCGCGCGCGATCGGAGCGGCGCCCACGGACCTGCTGTTCCTCTCCGACGTTCAGGCTGAACTCGATGCCGCACGTGAGGCCGGCTGGCAGGTGGTAGGCCTGCTTCGCGAGGGTGAATCCCAGGCGACCGCCACGGGGGATCCGCACGTGGCATCGTTCAGCGACATCCACATCACACCCTGAGCAACGGGCACCCGGGCAGCACGCTCACCTCGGGAAGGCGCCAGCGACCCCACCGTCGACCGGAATGACCGCACCCGTGGTGCGCGAAGACTGATCCGAGAGCAGGAAGGCCACCGACTGGGCCACGTCAATCGTGGTCACGTGGCGGTGCAGGATGTTCCGAGAGGCGTAGAAGTCCTCGAGTTCCTCCGGCGCAATACCGTGCGCAGCCGCCCTCTCCTCGCGCAGACCACCGTCCCACAGTCGCGAGTTGTCGAACACGGCGTCAGGATTGACAGCATTGGACCTGATCCCGTGCGCTCCTCCCTCGAGCGCAGCGATGCGCATGAGTTGGACCATGCCCGCCTTGGCGACGGAGTAGGCACCGAATCCGGCTCCCGGACCGAAGGCGTTCTTGGAGGCGACGTATACGAGAGAGCCGCCAGTCCCCTGCTCCTTCATCGCTCGCATGATCTCCCGGGTGAGGAGAAATCCACTGGTGAGGTTCACCCGGAGTGAGGTCTGCCACTGCTCATCCGTGAGATCGTCCAGAAGCCCCGTGACTCCGATTCCCGCGTTGATGACAGCACCGTCGATTCCGCCGAAGGAGTCGACGGCAGCGGCCACCGTGGCTCTCACCACGTCGGGATCGGACTGATCACCCACCACCGGCACCGGCGTCCCCGAGTCGGAAGCATTCATGGTCGTCACGACATCAGCCAGGACGTCTCCGTCAAGGTCAGCGAGCACGAGGGATGCCCCTTCGCGGCCGA